>JANMDX010000418.1:0-54851 GCA_031376505.1 Acidobacteriota bacterium | reverse complement strand
GCCGATAACGGCCGCCGAAAGGAGCCAGACGCGGGTGGCGATCATGGGGAGCTCCAGACACTACTCGGCCCGCTTCGCGCGGCGCAACGCGAAGCGGGCTTCCGAACCGCGCGCGCTATCCCTTCACATTGAAGGGCACGTTACGCGTCAACACCTTGCTCGACGTCTTGTCGGTGACCTTGATTTCCAGCTTGAACTCCCCCTCGGGAAAGCTCTTGAGCGGTACGGTAATCCCGCCTGGCACCGGAAACTTCGCCGGGTCGAACTGCGGCGGCAGGTTGCTCTCGTTGATGGCCTGGGGATTGGTCTTGTTGAAGAACTTCGCCTCGCCGCCTTCGACCCGCAGGAAGCTGTATTCCATGGTGAGGTCGGGCTTGCCATTGGCGTTCAAGCCGGGATTGTAGACCTGGAAGAAAATCGAAAGCTCTTCGGCCTTCGTGAAGTTGGTGTCGGCAGCCGGTTCAAGCTCCTGCAGCCCAAACGAGAACGGACGCTCCCGCGCCTCGTCCATCGAGAGCGGCGCAGTCAGGATGTTGACCTTGTCGGCCACGAGAATCGAGCTCGTGGTGAACTCGGTGCTCAGGTCCGGCACGGTGACGCTGCTTTTGAATAGCCCCGACTTGACCACGGTGTTCTTCGGCGCCTTCTCGGGCATCCGCTCCTTGGCCACGATGTAGAGGTCGTACGTACCGGGCTTCGCCATGAACACCCGATTCAGGCGGGCAGGCGTGCCACCGAGCTGCGCCGCCGGGACGAAGTGCACGTCGTCCCAGGGGTACTCGACCTTCTTCTTGGGATCCACTTTCATGGTGGGATCGACGACGCGAATGTAGAGCGCGGCGTCCTTCTGGGGCAGTCCAGTGAGCTCGATTGTGAAGGGGACGAAGACGCGGGCTTCCTGAGACTTCAGAAAGACCGGTTCGATCTTCATCTGCACGTCAGACGGCGCCGGCTGTCCGGCCATCGCGGCATCGACGGCCTTGACGATCGCTTCAATCTCTTCCTTTTCCTGCTTGCTTCGCTTCTTGTCGTCCTTCTGCGCCAGTGCCGCGGAAGGCAGACCGGCAACGAGGACGGCAGCCATCGCCAGCGCGAGACCACGGACCTTGAACTTCATGAATCACTCCAAAGAAAAGGACAGAACTCCGTTCAGCCTGCAATGATATTGACTGAATTCCAGCCTGTCAACGACCCTAACTTGCTGTTGGAATGAGGTTTGCGCCGTCGCTCTGCGGCCCATTCGCCGTGATAGATTCGCGGGTGTAATTCGGCTGCAAATGCCTGGGGCGCCGGTGCCCTGCGGCGCTGCAAGGCGAGCTGCGCCAATCGACCGAAGGAGGCCGTCATGGTCCGGGACGACACGCTCGTGATTGTGCTTGCCGGTGGCGCGGGCGAACGCCTGACGCCGCTCACCCGCGAACGGGCCAAACCGGCGGTGTACTTCGGCGGCCCCTACCGGATCATCGACTTCGTGCTGTCGAACTCGGTGAATTCTGGCTTGCGGCGCATCTTCATCGCGACGCAGTACAAATCGCTCTCGCTCAACCGGCACATCCGCATGGGGTGGAGCATCGTGTCGGAAGAACTGGGCGAGTTCATCGAGATCCTGCCGCCGCAAAAACGCGTGGGCGAGCACTGGTACCTCGGCACCGCCGACGCGGTCTACCAGAATCTGTACTCGATCGAGCGCGAGGCCCCGCGGCACGTCGTGGTGCTGGCAGGCGATCACGTCTACAAGATGGACTACCGGCGCATGCTGCGCGCCCATGAAGAATCCGGCGCGGCGGTCACCCTTGCGACGATCGAGGTGCCGATCGAGGATGGCGACCGCTTCGGTATCGTCGCCGTCGATGCCGGCAGCAAGGTCGTGGGGTTCGACGAAAAGCCCAGGGTGCCGACGCCGATGCCCGGCCAGCCGCACCTGACGCTGGCCTCGATGGGGATTTACGTATTCAACATGGACGTGCTGTCGTCGGCGCTCGAGCGCGACGCCGCCGACCCGGCTAGCCATCATGACTTTGGCAAGAACATCATTCCCGCGCTCATCCCGTCGGGACAGGTCTTTGCGTACGCCTTCTACGACGAGAACAAGAAGGGCGCCAAATACTGGCGGGACATCGGCACGCTGGACGCGTACTACGAGGCCAACATGGACCTGTGCGGCGTCAATCCGGAGTTCAATCTCTACGATCCCGAGTGGCCGATGCGCACGCACCAACCGCAGGCGCCGCCCGCCAAGTTCGTGTTCGCCGACGCTGGGCGGACGGGCACGGCGCTCGACTCGGTGATCTCGCCAGGCTGCATCGTCTCGGGCAGCCGCGTGAAGGGCAGCATCCTGTGCCCGAACGTGCGCGTCCACAGTTTCGCCACTGTCGACAACTCCATCCTGATGCCGGGGGTGCAGGTGGGCCGCCACGCCCGCATCCGCAACGCCATCATCGACCGCGACGTGCTGGTGCCACGGGGCGCCGTCATCGGCTACGACGACGCTGCCGACCGCGCGCGGCACGCCGTGACCGAGCGCGGCATCGTCGTCGTCACCGTGGACGACGAGCCACTCGTGCCGCCGATCGGCGCCGACGCGCTGGCCCTCGAACGCGGCGTCGACAGCGCGTAGCAACGGCAATGCGCACGGTCACGCGTGATTGCATGCCGCGTGCGGACAGCGTCGAGCCCTGCGGTTTCGGCGCGCGGCTTTCCTGCGATACTTGACCGGCGAAGATTCATTCTGGGCCGCCCCGGGGCCCTGCCAGGAGCGCCACTGTGCATATCGTCGACATCCGCGGACGCGAGATCCTCGATTCGCGCGGCAATCCCACCGTTGAAGTAGACCTCTTCCTCGCAAGCGGCGAGCGCGGCCGCGCGGCGGTGCCGTCGGGCGCGTCCACCGGCGAGCGCGAAGCGCTCGAGCTGCGCGACGGCGACAAATCACGGTTCCTCGGCAAAGGCGTCACAAAGGCCGTCGGCCACGTCAACGGCGAGATTCGCGCAGCCCTCGTGAACCGCGAATGGCAGCAGCGCAGCCTTGACGATGCGCTCATCGCCCTCGACGGCACGGACACCAAGGGCCGACTCGGCGCCAATGCCCTGCTCGGTGTATCGATGGCCGCGCTCAAAGCCGGAGCCGACCACACGGGCGTGCCGCTCTATGCGCACATCGCTACGCTTGCCGGAGCCACCGGCGGCTACCGGCTCCCGGTGCCGATGATGAATATCCTGAATGGCGGCGCTCACGCAGACACCAACGTGGACTTCCAGGAGTTCATGGTGATGCCGGTGGCTTTCCCCTCGTTTCGCGAGGCCCTGCGTGCGGGCACCGAGATCTTCCACGCCCTGCGGTCGATTCTCAAGGCGCGGGGCCTGGCCACCGGCGTCGGCGACGAAGGCGGGTTCGCGCCCAGCCTGAAGAGCAACCGGGACGCGCTCGACGTGGTCATGGAAGCGATTGCCAAAGCCGGCTTCAAGGCCGGCGACAACGTGTTCATCGCCCTCGATGCGGCCGCCAGCGAGTTCGGTAACGCCGAAGGGCAGTACCATTTCACGAAGTCGGGCGAACCGACGCGTGATTCCGAAGGCATGGTGGCGCTCTACGTGGACTGGTGCCGGCAGTACCCGATTCTCTCGATTGAGGACGGCTGCGCCGAGGGCGACTGGCGGGGCTGGACACTGCTTACGCAGGCGCTCGGCAAGACCGTGCAGGTCGTCGGCGACGATGTGTTCGTCACGAATCCGAAGATTCTGGAGCGCGGCATCAAGGAAGGGGTGGCCAACGCGCTGCTCGTGAAGCTGAACCAGATTGGCACGGTGAGCGAGACGCTCGACGCCATCGCAACGGCCTCGCGCGCGGGCTATCGCAGCGTGATCTCACACCGCTCGGGTGAAACGGAAGATTCCACGATTGCGGACCTCGCGGTGGGCACGTCGGCCGGCCAGATCAAGACGGGCTCGGCGTCGCGCAGCGACCGCATCGCAAAATACAACCAGCTGCTCCGCATCGAAGAGGCCCTGGGCGACGGGGCCGTCTACGCCGGCCGGACCGCCATCGCCCAGCTGACATGACCATGTATACCGTTGTACTGCTGCGACACGGCGAGTCCATCTGGAACAAGGAGAACCGCTTCACTGGCTGGGTGGACGTTGACCTCAGCGAGAAAGGGCTGCACGAAGCTCGGGAAGCGGGTCGCCTGCTCAAGGACGGCGGCTACACCTTCGACCTGGCGTTCTCGTCGCTGCTGAAGCGCGCGATCCGCACGCTGTGGCTGGTGCAGGACGAGCTCGACCTGCTGTGGCTGCCCGTCGAGCGGTCGTGGCGCCTCAACGAACGCCACTACGGAGCTTTGCAGGGCCTCAATAAAGCGGAAACGGCCGCCCAGCACGGCGAGGCTCAGGTGAAGATCTGGCGTCGCAGCTACGACATCCCGCCACCGCCGCTCGCACGGGACGACCCGCAGTACCCGGGTCACGACCGCCGCTACGCGTCGCTGGCGCCGGCCGACCTGCCAGTCAGCGAATGCTTGAAGGACACGGTCGACCGATTTCTGCCCTACTGGCACGAATC
The DNA here is from genome assembly GCA_031376505.1 of Acidobacteriota bacterium. Taxonomy (GTDB): domain Bacteria; phylum Acidobacteriota; class Vicinamibacteria; order Vicinamibacterales; family UBA2999; genus CADEFD01. Next base: position 50,293 of record JANMDX010000418.1, on the reverse strand, counting down.
GATCGCGCCGGTGATTCGCAGCGGACAACGGGTGGTGATCGCCGCGCACGGCAACAGCCTGCGTGCGCTCGTGAAGCACCTCGACGGGATCAGCGATCAGGACATCGTGGAGTTGAACATCCCAACCGGCATTCCGCTGGTCTACGAACTCGACGCCGACCTGAAGCCGATCCGCAGCTTCTATCTGGGCGACGCTGACGCGGCGAAGAAGGCCGCCGAGGCGGTGGCCAAGCAGGGAAAGTCTGACAATCGCCCCGCGGAGCGGGGCAAAGAAACGCTGTGCTAGCGAAGCGGAGCCGAGGGTCTTCTGGGCGGTTTGAGGCGCAGCTTCGCTAGTTTGCTTCCTCCACCGGTGCTTCATCGGCGGAAATGCGCAACGACCGCAGGAAGCGTCGATCGTTCACGCTGACTTCGAAGGCCTGCCGCTCCTCGGAGGCGGGCGGCTCGTCGGCAGCCTCGGAAGCGCCCTCGGGGAACACGTGTCCGGGCAGGGTCGCGAATCCGACGGTGGCCTCGAGGGTGACCTTCAGATGATAGCCGGCCGCCCGCGAGCGCTCGCGGCACGCTTCGACGTCGGCACTGTGCTCCACCGCGGCCGCAATTGCGTCGGCCAGTTCCCGGGCCAAGCGGTTCTGGACGTCATCCATGCACTTGCCTCCTCGCACGGGGGGGCCCCATCTGCGCGGGACGGGTTCCGGCCGCGAACGCGCCCATTCTACGGGCCGCGTGCAATTTTGTGCAAGCACGACCGGGCAGCGTACGGCAGGGAATCGCCGGCCTCGCTACAATGCAGAACGGCATGGCTGGTGACTCGACTCGCTACTACCGGGTTCCCGCCGACCTGGGCGCGTGGAGTGAACGCGAGGATCTCGGTTCCCCAGGCGAGTTTCCCTACACCCGGGGCATCCAGCCCACGATGTATCGCGGGCGGCTCTGGACCATGCGCCAGTACGCCGGCTTCGGCACGGCCGAAGCCTCGAATGCGCGCTACCGCTACTTGCTCGGACAAGGAGTCAGCGGCCTGAGCGTGGCGTTCGACCTGCCCACCCAGATCGGCTACGACTCCGACCACGCGCTGGCCGCCGGCGAGGTCGGCAAGGTCGGCGTGGCCATCGACTCGATCGACGACATGACGGCCCTCTTTGACGGCATCCCGCTGGGGGCCGTGTCGACGTCGATGACCATCAACGCCACGGCCATCGTGTTGCTGGCGCTCTATGTGGCGGTCGCCAGGCGGCAGGGTGTGAGCCCGGCAGCGCTCTCTGGCACCATCCAGAACGACATCCTGAAGGAGTACATCGCGCGCGGCACCTACATCTACCCGCCGGCCGCATCGCTCCGCATCGTGACCGACATCTTCGGCTACTGCGAGCGCGAAGTGCCGCAGTGGAACACCATCTCCATCAGCGGCTATCACATCCGCGAAGCCGGCTCGACCGCCGTGCAGGAGGTGGCGTTCACCTTCGCCAATGCAATCGCCTACGTGAGTGCCGCGGTTGAGGCGGGTCTGGACGTGAACGGTTTTGGCCAGCGGCTGTCGTTCTTCTTCAACGCGCACAACGATTTCCTTGAAGAGGTGGCCAAGTTTCGCGCGGCCCGCCGGCTGTGGGCGCGCCTGATGCGCGACCGCTTCGGCGCCACCCACCCGCGCGCGTTGCAGCTGCGCTTCCACACGCAGACCGCCGGCAGCACCCTCACCGCACAGCAGCCCGACAACAACATCGCGCGCGTGGCCGTACAGGCCATGGCCGCGGTACTTGGCGGCACGCAGTCGCTTCACACCAACGGCCGCGACGAGGCCCTGGCGCTGCCCACGGAAGAGGCCGCACGTATTGCGCTGCGCACGCAGCAAATCATCGCGCACGAGTCTGGCGTCGCCAACACGGTGGACCCGTTCGGCGGCTCCTGGCATATCGAGGCGCTCACCAACGACATCGAGACCGGCGCGCTCACCCTGCTCGAGCGCATCGAAGCTATGGGCGGCACGCTGCGAGCCATCGAGACGGGCTACATCCAACGCCAGATCCAGGAGTCCGCGTATCTGGCGCAGCAACGCATCGACGCGGGCACTGATGTGGTGGTGGGCGTGAACCGCTTCGCCACCGACGATCGCGTGCCCATGTCAGTGTTCGCCCTCGATCCCGACGTGGAACGGCGGCAGGTGGCCCAGGTACAGGCCCTGCGCGCAGCCAGGTCCCACAGCACATGGCGCGCGACACTCGACGCGGTCGAGGCGGCAGCCCGCGGACGCGACAATCTGGTACCGCCCATCATCGCGGCCGTCGAGGCATACGCCACGGTGGGTGAGATTGCAGATACCATGCGGAACGTGTTCGGCGAGTTTCGCGAGGTAGCGGTTGACTAGCACCACCGACGTGCTCCTCTCGGTGCAAGGACTGACCACGGTCTTCGAGGTGGGTGCGACACCGCTCGTGGCCGTTGGCGACATCTCGTTCGACATCCGCAAGGGCGAGACGCTCGGCCTCGTGGGGGAGTCAGGCAGCGGCAAGTCGGTGACCGCGTTCTCGCTGATGCGCCTGGTGCAGCCACCGGGTCGGATCGCCGCGGGACGCGTGTTCTTCCAGGGCAGAGACCTGCTCGCACTCCCGGAACGCGAGATGTGCGCCGTGCGCGGCGCCGGCATCGGCCTCGTTTTCCAGGAACCGATGGCCGCGCTCAACCCCGTGATGCGCGTCGGCAAGCAGATCGGCGAGGCGCTGGTCGTGCACGGCATGGCCACCTCACGCGAGGCGCGCGATCGGGCAATCGAGCTGCTGCGCGCCGTCAAGATCGTCGACCCCGAACGTCGCGTCGACGACTATCCCCACCAGCTGTCGGGCGGCATGCGGCAGCGCGTGATGCTGGCCGTGGCACTCGCCTGCAAGCCGCCCCTCGTAATTGCCGATGAGCCCACGACGGCACTCGATGTGACCGTGCAGGCCCAGATTCTCGACCTGCTGCGCGAGATGAAACGCACGTTCGACCTGTCGCTGCTCTTGATCACTCACGACCTGGGTGTGATTGCCGAGGTCGCCGACCGCGTCGCCGTGATGTATGCCGGCCGCATCGTGGAAGAGGGGTCCGTACGGACGATCTTCCGTGAACCGGCGCACCCCTATACCCGCGGACTGCTGGCCTCGATTCCCCGCGGACATGCGGGAGGCCGGCTGGTAGCCATCGACGGCACCGTGCCCAATCTGGGCTCGCTGCCGCCGGGCTGCGCGTTCGCGCCGCGGTGTCCGAGCCGGCTCGACGAGTGCGAGCGCGCTGTGCCTCCGGATGTGCAGGTGGCCGAGGGCCATCGCGCCCGCTGCGTGCTGCACGCGTCTGCGACGGCCGCGGGTGGCGCGCGATGAGCCGGCCACTGGTTGAGGTGCGCCACCTCACCAAGCACTTCACCCGTGGCGGTGGGCTGTTCCAGCGCGGCACCGTCGTGAAGGCGGTCGACGGCGTGAGTTTCACGATCGACGAGGGCGAGACGTTCGGCCTGGTGGGCGAGTCCGGCAGCGGCAAGAGCACCACCGGGCGTTGCATGCTGCGCCTGGTCGAGCCGTCGTCGGGCGAAGTGCGGTACCAGGGCGAAGACGTGCTGGCGTACTCGTCTGGCCAGATGCGAGCGGCCCGCCGGCACATGCAGATGATCTTCCAGGATCCGTACTCGTCGCTCAACCCGCGCATGCGTGCAGGGGAGATCGTGGACGAGCCCCTCGTGATTCACAGGCTCGGCTCGAAAGCGCAGCGCGTCGAGCGCGTCGCGGAGCTCTTTCGCCTCGTCGGCCTCGACCCCGCACACCTCGAACGCTATCCGCATGAGTTCAGCGGCGGCCAACGCCAGCGCATCGGCCTAGCCAGGGCGCTCGCGCTCGAGCCGAAGTTCATCATCGCCGACGAGCCCGTCTCTGCCCTCGACGTGTCGATTCAAGCCCAAGTCGTGAACCTCCTGATGGATCTGCAAGAGCGGTTGCAGCTCACCTACCTGTTCATTGCGCACGACCTGCGGCTCGTGCGGCACATCTGCCGCCGCGTCGCCGTGATGTATCTGGGCCGCATCGTGGAGATGGGCGATACCGAGGCGCTCTTTGCAAACCCCGCGCATCCCTACACCCGCGCGCTTCTTTCGGCGATTCCCGTGACGGATCCCGACGCGCCGCGTCACCGCATCGACCTGGATCCGGCCACGATGAGCCACGACGCGCCGCTTGTCGACGTCGGTCCTGGGCATCAGGCGGCGATCAGCTGACACACCCAAACCGAGGCTGAGCGATGACGCGGGTCAATGCGATCGGCACTCTCCTCTTCGGCCTGACCGTCATGGCCATCACTCACGGTCCGCAGGTCGCCGCCCAGAGGCCCGACTCGAACGCCGTGCGATCGCGCTTGAATGCCTACCTCCTTGCCTACGAGGCCGACCTGGGCGAAGTGACCGCCGTTGAGCGCATGACCCAGCGCATCGGCCCCTACGTGATCGGCGACGACGAGGTGGGAAGCAGAGGACGGTTCAAGACCATCGAGTCAGACGTAGCCTTTGTGGCGTTGCCTGGCAATGCCGGCTGGCTTGGCTATCGCGACGTCACCCGCGTCAACGGGAGGCCGCTGAGACGCAGCGGTCCCTCTCTGGCCGGTCTGCTCTCGGTGGCCAACACCTCAGCCGGCGACCGCGCCCGCGCATTGCTCATCGCGGGCGCAGTGCACAACCTGGGCGCGCCGCGCACTACCAACCTGCCGAGCCTTCCCCTGGAGATGCTGCATCCGCGCCACGAGCAGCAGTTCACAGTCACAGGCCTGGCGCAGGTTGCTGACTCGCGCGGAGGCTGCCGCGGGCAGCGCATGGAGCTCTCGGAAACGGCGCGACCGACTTTGGTGCAGCGCCCCGCTGGCGGCGACATGCCCAGCCGCGTTACAGCGTGGGTCGAGCCCGGCACAGGGCGGCTGTGCCGAGCCGAAGTCGCGACTCGCGACGCCATGTCGCGCACCGGCGACTTTGAGGCCATTGTCGCTGTGGATTTCGATCGTGACGAGAGGGTTGGGCTGACCGTGCCGGTAAGGATGCGGGAAGTCTTCTTCGTCCCCCCGCTGGAGCGAGGTGCGGGCGAGGCGAGCTACACCAAGTACCGACGCTTCAAAACGGGCGCCCGCGTGCTGCCGCCGGAGTCAGCGGCGGCGCGTTGACTACGCCGCCCGCCGCACGTCCTTCTCGACTTGCCCATCACGAATCAGAATCTGCCGGTGCGCATGGGCGGCCACGTCGGCCTCGTGGGTCACCAGCACGATGGTGTTGCCGGCACTGTGCAGCCGTTCGAACAGCGCCATGATCTCCACGCCGGTCTTCGAGTCGAGGTTGCCGGTGGGCTCGTCGGCCAGCAGGATCGACGGGTTGTTCACGAGCGCGCGGGCGATGGCGACGCGCTGGCGCTGGCCGCCCGAGAGTTCGTTCGGCTTGTGATTCATGCGCGGCCCGAGTTCGACCTTTTCGAGCGCTTGCTTGGCGCGCTGTAGCCGATCGCGCGACGAGATGCCGGCATACACCAGCGGCAGCTCCACGTTGTGCAGGGCCGTAGCCCGCGGCAGCAGGTTGAAGGTCTGGAACACGAATCCGATCTCTTCGTTGCGGATGCGGGCCAGTTCGTTGTCGTTCATCGTGCTGGCTTCCTTGCCGTTCAGCAGGTAGGTGCCCTTGCTCGGCGTGTCGAGGCAGCCGATGAGGTTCATGAGCGTGGACTTGCCGGAGCCCGAAGGGCCCATGATGGCCACGTACTCGCCCTTTTCGATCTGGATGCTGACCCCCCGCAAGGCATGGATTTCCTCGTCGCCCATCGTGTAGGTCTTCCAGATGTCTTTCGTCTCAATCAGGGCCATGACCAGGTGTCTCCCCGCGGCGCGATCCCGCAGCCTTCCATTTCATCACAGACGTCGCCAATACCGCTGAGGTTCCTGTACGATGCCTGATCTGGGCCAACTCTGGCCCCGGCGGCCCGTCAGGGGGCGTCACGAAGGAGTAGTCATCATGGCAGTCGCACGAGTCACCGAAATCATCGCCGGGTCGAAGAAGAGCTTCGAAGACGCCATCGAGCAGGGCATCGCCCGCGCCTCGAAGACGCTCAAGAACATCGAGGGCGCCTGGGTGCAGGACCAGAAGGTAGTCGTACAGAAGGGCAAAGTCACCGAGTACCGAGTCTCCCTGAAGGTGACGTTCATCCTCGAAAAATAGCTCTCCTGCCTCGGCGCGAGAGCCTGGCCGCGAGCAGCTAGCCCTGTTCGTCGGCGTACTGCTCCTTCAGCCGCGCCACGACAGCGGGATCGGCCAGAGTCGTGGTGTCGCCGAGGGCCTTGCCTTCGGCGATATCGCGCAACAGCCGGCGCATGATCTTGCCTGAGCGCGTCTTGGGCAGGTCTGCCGCAAAGATGATGTCGTCGGGCCGCGCGATGGCGCCAATCTTCATGACGACGTGCGCCTTCAGCTCGTCGGCCAGGGCCTCCGAGGTGACTACGCCCTCCTTCACCGTCACGAAGGCCGCGACGGCCTGGCCTTTGATCTCGTGGTGGCGGCCCACCACCGCTGACTCGGCCACCTTCGGGTGATCGACCAGCGCGCTCTCGACTTCCATCGTGCCCAGCCGGTGGCCGGCGACGTTCAGCACGTCGTCGACGCGGCCCAGCAGCCAGAAGAAGCCGTCGTCGTCGCGGCGCGCGCCGTCGCCGGTGAAGTAGAGGCCGGGCCAGCGGCTCCAGTACTGCTGCACGTACCGCTCGGGATCACCGTAGATGCCCCGCAGCATCGACGGCCAGGGCTTCGTCAGGGCCAATAGTCCGCCGCCCTTGGCGATCGGGTCGCCGGTGTCGGTCAGGATCTGGGCGGTGATGCCCGGAAAGGTGCGCGTGGCCGAGCCCGGCTTCGTGCTTGTGATGCCCGGTAGCGGCGCAATCAGAATCGATCCCGTCTCGGTCTGCCACCAGGTGTCGACGATGGGGCAACGCTCCCCGCCGATGTTGCGGTGGTACCACATCCACGCTTCGGGGTTGATCGGTTCCCCCACCGACCCCAGCAGCCGCAACGACGACAGGTCGCGCCCGCCGGGCCAGTCGGTGCCCCAGCGCATGAATGCGCGTATCGCCGTGGGCGCCGTGTAGAAGATCGTAATGCCGTAGCGCTCGATGATCTCCCAGAAGCGGTCCTTCTTCGGCCAATCGGGCGCGCCTTCGTACATGACGACCGTGGCGCCGTTCGACAGCGGGCCGTACACGACGTAGCTGTGCCCGGTGACCCAGCCGATGTCGGCCGTGCACCAGTAGACGTCGTCTTCCTTGAGGTCGAACACCCATTTCGTCGTGGCGTAGCAGCCGGTCAGATACCCGCCGGTCGTGTGCACGATGCCCTTGGGCTTCCCCGTCGTGCCCGACGTGTAGAGGATGTAGAGCATGTCCTCCGCGTCCATCGGCTCGGGCGCGCAGGCATACGACGCGTCCTGCATGAGTTCGTGATACCAGTGGTCGCGCCCCTGCTGCATGTGCACGCGCAGGTCGGCGGCTCCGCGCTTCACCACGACCACCGACGTGATCGACGGCGTGGCGGTGAGCGCCTCGTCGGCCATCTGCTTGAGCGGCACGATGTTGCCGCGGCGGTAGCCGCCGTCGGCCGTGACCAGCACCTTGCACTCGGAGTCGTTGATGCGGTCGCGCAGCGACTCGGCGCTGAACCCGCCGAACACCACGCTGTGCACGGCGCCGATACGCGCGCAGGCCAGCATGGCAATTGCCAGTTCGGGCACGAGCGGCATATACAACGCGACACGATCGCCCTTGCGCACGCCCTGGCCCTTGAGCACATTGGCAAACTGCGACACCTGGCGGTAGAGGTCGAAATACGTCAGGGTCCGGCGTTCGCCTGGTTCACCTTCCCAGATGATGGCCGCCTTGTTGCGGCGCGGTCCCCGCACGTGACGGTCGACGCAGTTGACGCTCGCGTTCAGCGTGCCGCCGACGAACCACTTGCCATAGGGCGGCGTCCACTCGAGCACGGTGTCCCACGGCCGGAACCACTCGAGCTCGCTGGCGAAACCGGCCCAGAACGTCTCGGGGTCCTGGTCCGCGCGCTCGTAGACGCCGGCGTCGCTGATGTTCGCCGCCGCCCGAAAGGCCGCACTCGGCTCGAACTGGCGGTTTTCGCTCAGCAGCGCATCGATTTCGGAGGATGTGCCCAAGGTGTCGTCGGCCATGGCGCCGATTCTACCGCCGACCGCGCATCGCGCGCGCTTGTCTCGACGTGGTGCCTGGCGGCATCCAGCGCAGCTGCGGCAGCGCCGCGACATCAGCCGGAACCGACCACCGTCGTTTCAAGTCCGAAGTTTCCGTGGCTTGCGCATGTGGCAGGGCGCGTCCGGCCAGGCGCCGCCGTGACCCGCGCACGATAACTCAAAGGCGATCACGGGCAGACCGCACGGGTGAGGTCCTTGCGGCGGAGACCGAGGGCGCCGAAAAAAGTCTGCGCGCGGGACGTTCACCCTCACGCCGGCGAAATCGGTGTCATCGGTCGGCCGCCACGCCGGTCAGCATCTGCGTCGGCGCGCTGTTGCCGGCGGCGGCGAAGCCACAGAACCAGGAGCACGGGGCCGAGCAGCAGCAGTTCTCGCGCCAGCGCCTTGGCGTTGATCGCCATCGCAAACGCCGAAAACGGAGCGAAGCGTTCGGTGGCGAGGAACAAGGGCCAGTCCGACATGAACCACCCGGGCCTCGGCCAGAGCAGCTGAAGGCCAGCGGGTGAGCCTGGATCCACGGAAAAATAGTCGGTCAGCTGGTGCGACGCGGAGGCCAAGGTCCACGCGATCGTAGAGCGCCAGTCAACTCGGCTCGAACGCACACGGGTGATCGCCAAGGCGGCCAAGAGCACCAGCCCGACCGCAAGCAAACTGTGAGTGAACGTGCGGTGTCCGCCGGGAACTAACAGGTCGAGGTCGGGCGCCGCAGCGAGAAGTGCGCAGGCCAGGATGAAGCGTGGAGTCGCAACGCCGCGCTGGTCCGCGGCATATGCCACGCTGAGTCCGGCAAGCACGTGACCAGCCGGGCTTGGCATGAACGCGAAACCTGTCGTCCCGACCCCACCTGCTTAGTCGTAGTACTCGCGGCCGAGATGCGTGATGAGCTCCTCGCCCTTCAGATAGCGCAGCGTGTTCTTCAGCTTCATGAGCTGGATGAACAGGTCGTGCTCCGGATAGACCTCGGGGGCGTGCATCGGCGCCTTGAAGTAGAACGACAGCCACTCCTGGATGCCGAACATGCCCGAGCGCTTGGCCAGGTCGAGGAACAGGGCCGAGTCGAGGACGATCGGCGCCGCCAGGATCGAGTCGCGGCACAGGAAGTTGATCTTGAGCTGCATCGGGTAGCCGAGCCAGCCCACGATGTCGATGTTGTCCCAGCCTTCCTTGTTGTCGCCGCGCGGCGGGTAGTAGTTGATGCGCACGACGTGCGAGATGTCCTTATAGAGCTCGGGATAGAGCTGCGGCTGGAAGATGTAGTCGAGCGCGCTCTTCTTGCTCTCTTCCTTGGTCTTGAACGACTCGGGATCGTCGAGCACCTCGCCGTCGCGATTGCCGAGGATGTTGGTCGAGTACCAGCCCTTGACGCCGATCATGCGGGCCTTGAGGCCGGGCGCGATGATGGTCTTGATCAGCGTCTGACCGGTCTTCATGTCGTTGCCGGTGACCGGCGCCTTGGTCAGCGCCGCCAGTTCCAGCATGGCTGGGATGTCGGCGGTGAGGTTGGGCGCGGCGTTGGCGAACGGAATGCCTTCCTTGAGCGCGGCGTAGGCGTAGACCATGCTCGACGGAATAGCGTCGTCGCTGGCTTCGAGGCCGGCTTCGAAGGCCGCCAGTGACTGGTGCACCGGGCCTTCCTTCATGAACACTTCGGTGCTGCCGGTCCACACCATGACCAGGCGGTCGCAGTTGTGCTTGGCCTTGAAGTTCCGGATGTCGGCGATGAGCTGATTGGCGAGGTCTAGCTTGTTCTTGCCCTGCTTCACGTTCGGGCCGCTCAGGCGCTTCACGTAGCGCTGGTCGAATACCGCCGGCATCGGCTTGATCGCTTCCATCTCGGGACGGATCTGGTCGAGCAGGCTCGGTTCGAGCACGCCGGCCGTGCGAGCCGCCGCGTAGGTGTCTTCCGCGAAGATGTCCCAGCCGCCGAACACGATGTCGTCGAGACCGACCAGGCCGATGAAGTCTTTGATCTTGGGGGTGCGGTTCTCGGTGCGCTTGCCGAGGCGGATCGTGCCCATTTGCGTGAGCGATCCGATCGGCTGGGCCAGTCCCTTGCGGATGGCGAAGACGCCGGCAATGGTGGTGGTGGCGACGGCGCCCAGTCCTACGAGCAGGATGCCGAGTTTGCCGGTAGCTGGCGCGATTTCTACAGGTGTTTTCACTGAGGAAATATAGCACGCCGCCCCGGGGGCGGCCGGGCAAACGGCTTATGATGGCCGCCATGCTGATCCGCTTCTTCCGCCAGCCGGCAATCGACCCCTTGCAGGTGTCGATGACGGGCGTTCGCATGGGCGAGAAGTTCGTGCTGGTCGGCTGCGACGACCCCGTGCTGCTCGGCGGACTCGGAGCGAAGGTGGGCATGAGCGGCAGTGCGGCGGCCGTGGCCTTCGACGAGGATCAGGCCGTGCGATCCCGGCGTGCCGCCTCGCGGGAGGGCGTCCTGCTCGACGTCAAGATCGCGCGCGAGGGCGAGTTGGCCTTCGACGACGCGTCCTTCGACATGGCGGTCATCGACGACACCCGCGGCGGCTTCGCCAATCGTCCGGCTGAGCTGCGTGCCACCGTGCTGGCCCAGTTGCGGCGGGTGCTGCGGGCCGGCGGGCGCATCGAGGTCGTAGAGGGCCTCGGATCGAGCGGCCTCTTTGCCAGGACCACGCCCCGGCCCGCGGGCTACGACGCGGTCAAGGAACTCGAGGCCGCCGGTTACCGGCCGGTGCGGGTGCTGGCCGAGGTCACGAGCTTCCGGTTCGTGGAGGGGTTGAGGCTCTAGCGCAGACAGGTGAGATGCCGACCGCCGTCCACGGCGATGGTGTCTCCGGTCATCCACGCGGCCTTGTCGGAGGCCACAAACAGCACCGCGTCGGCAATCTCGTTCGCCTGGCCGGGGCGTCCCAGAGGATGTGTCTCTTTCGCGCGATCGAGGAAGGCGGCGTAGCGGGTGTCGTCCATGCCGCCGCGCGTGTGCAGGTTGGTGACCGTCACACCGGGATTCACGCAGTTGACGCGCACGCCGTGCGGCGCCCAATCGAGCGCGGCGCAGCGCGTGAGGTGGTCGAGCGCGGCCTTGCTCGAGCAGTAGACCGCCACCCCCGCAAAGGCGCGCAGGCCGTTCACGCTGCTGATGTTCACGACGTTGCCGCGCCGCGCCTTGAGCTGCGGAAACGCCTCGCGCATCATGCGGAACGGCGCGCGCACGTTGATGGCCATCATCCGGTCGAACAGCTCGTCGCTCGTGGCATCGGTTGACGCCGTGCCGATAATGCCGGCAGCGTTCACGAGCACGTCGAGTCCGCCGTAGCGTTCGACCGTCTCGCGCATCACCCGCGCGGGCGTGTCGTCGGCCGTCACGTCGGCGGCAACCACCAGCGCGGGTCCCCCGGCCTCGGCAGCCACGGCCGCCAGCGCCCCGACATCGCGACTCACCAGTACCAGCGACGCGCCCTCGCGCGCCAGGGCAAGCGCCGTCGCCCGTCCGATGCCTGAACTGGCGCCCGTCACCACCGCTACCTTGCCCGTAAACGCGCAGTGAGTGCTCATGCCCCAGAAGTATAGAGGGACCAGGTCGCGTCTTTCTTAGGACATCGGGTGTCCCCGCAGCGCAACATTCCTGACCGGCCCGGCCCCAGTCGGCACCCACCCCTGGCGTGATTGCTCTCGATTCGCGCCTGAATTGCGCCGTGGCCACGGGTGGGCGGACCATGCCAGAATCGGCAAGGCTTTTGCGAAGGTGGCAGGTGCCGCCATGCCCTCGCCCTCCCACACTGACGTCTATTCGCTCACTGAGATCGCCGCGACGGCGGGCGTGTCGGACGGTGTCGTGCTCGGCCTTGCCGCTCGCGGCTGCTTTGCCACACTGGCTGAGGTGCCGGGGGCGCCGATGGCCGCGCTGGTGTCGAGCGCCGAGGCCGTGACGGCCGTGCAGGCGCTGGTCTCTGGCGCCACCCTGGGCCCGAACTTGCGTGCGGTACTGGCCATTGCGCCCAACCCGCCCCGCGCGGCTGGCGTGCCGGTGCTGGTGTCGACCGGGCTGCACGCACTCGTGGCCCTCACTTTGGTGGCCCTGGCCAGCCTGGGGCTGTCGCTGCGCGCGGAACAACCGGTGGACGACATCGTGTCGCACGAACCGCTGCGGCTGGTGTACCTGGCGCTGCCCGGGCCGGGGGGCGGTGGAGGCGGTGGCGGACTCAAGCAGAAGCTCGCGCCGCCGAAGGCGGAGCGCGCAGGCGACCACTCGCTGAGCAGCCCACTGCCGGCGCGCGACCTGCCGCCACCGGCGCCCATCGAGAAGCCAATTGAACCACCCACCCCGCTCGAGGCCAAGATGTTGCCGCCAGTGATGGCACCCATTGCCGCGGCACCCGCTGATGCGCGCAACACCGAAGGCGTCATGAAGGACGCCCCGCCTCCGCCCACGCCGTCGCAGGGTTCTGGCGCCGGTGGCGGCGCCGGCACGGGACGCGGCACCGGCATGGGCGCGGGCGACGGCTCGGGAATCGGCGACGGCTCGGGTGGCGGCATGGGCGGCGGGCCGTACCGGGCCGGCAGCGGCATCGAGCCGCCACGGCTGCTGCGCGAGGTCAAGGCGGCGTACTCCGACGAGGCCCGGCGCGCCAACATCACCGGCGACGTGGAGCTGGAGATCACCATCCGGCGCGACGGCACCGTGAGCGACGTGCGCATTCTCCGGGGACTCGGCGGCGGGCTCAACGAGCGCGCCGTGGCGGCCGTGCGGCAGTGGCGATTCGCCCCGGCGCGGCTCAAAGGCACGCCGGTGGACGTGATTGTGGAAGTGTCGGTGGAGTTCTCGCTCCGGTAGCGGAGCGCGAGGCACAATGGCTATGGACACGATGTTGCTCGCCGTCACGGTGGTGTCACTGCTGGTCGCGGCGGCCGCGGCTGCCGTGGCCTGGCGGGTCACGCGCGCCGAACGGCAACGGCATACCGCACGCGTCGCGGCGTTGGCCGCCGCCGCAGGCATCACGCCGGTTCCGTCCGGGCTGCACGAGTTCATGCCGGCTCATGACGAGGCGCCAGCACCGACGCGCGATGCGTCCGCGGAGACCGAGAACACGCCAGCCTCGGGTGGTCTGTTTGGCGTGCCGGCTCCCACGTCAGGTTCCGCCGGACGTCAGCAGCGGCTGATGGGCGCGGCTGGGGCATTTGCCGCTGTGGTCATCACGGTGGCCGGCGTCGTGTTCCTGAGCAACCGTGCCGTCGCCACCGTGTCATCCCCGGCGGGGGCTCCGTTGGAACTGGTCGCGCTCAGCCACAGCCGCGCCGAGGGCCGCCTCGCAGTTGCGGGTCTCGTGCGCAATCCTGCGGCCGGCACGCGCGTCGCGCAGCTCGACGCGGAAGTGCGCGTGTTCGACGCCGCCGGCATCCTGATTGCCACGCGGTCGGCACCCCTCGACGCAGCCTCGCTCGACCCCGGTCAGGAGGCGCCGTTTGCCGTCACGCTCGGCGAACTGACCACGGCCGTGCGCTACCGCGTGAGCTTCCTCGCCGCCGGCACGATGCGGCCGCACGTGGACTTGCGTACGAACCAGCCAGCCGCCGTGACGGCCGAGGCGCGATGAGGAGGGGCATGATGCGTCACCAGCCGCTAGGGACTACGTGGTGCGCGGTTGCCGCCGCGGCCGTGCTCACCGTATCGTCGATGCCCGTGCACGGTCAGGACGGCTTCCGGTTCAAGAGCGGCGTGGAACTGGTCAACGTGAACGTCTCGGTGACCGATCGCTCGGGCCGTTTCGTGTCCGACTTGAAGCAGGAAGACTTCCTCGTCTTCGACGACAGCAAGGAACAAGAGGTCACCCACTTCAGCGCCGAGCGCGTGCCGGTCAGCCTCGGCATCGCGCTCGACACGAGCGGCAGCATGGCCGGCGAGAAGATCGCGTCGGCGCGCGGCGCGCTCGACCGCTTCCTGCTGGAACTGCTTGCTCCCGACGACGAGGTGTTCCTCATGCGCTTTGGCGCCAGCGCAGAACTGGTGCACGACTGGACCAAGGACAAGCATCTGGTCAGCCGCCGTCTGGCGCGCATCAACCCTTCGGGCGGCACGGCGATGTACGACGCCGTGGCCGATTCCGTGCCCATTGCCCAACAGGGTGAACATCGCAAGAAGGCGATCCTCATCGTGTCGGACGGCAACGACACCAACAGCCGCATCTCGGTGCCCGAGCTGAAGCAGCTGATTCGCGAAACGGAAGTGCTCGTGTATGCCGTCGGCATCGACGGGCGCGCGGAGAACACGTTTGGCGGTCCGCGTTCGACGCCGCCCGTCGTACGCCAGCCGGCGCCCCGCCTGCCGTTTCCTTTTCCGCGTGGTGGCGGCGGACGCGGGGGCGGCTCGCCCTGGCCCCAGGGACCGTCGTTTCCCGGGTCGGGCGGACCTGGCAGCGGCGGCGGACGCTACGGCGGCGTCAGCAGCGACGACCGCGTGAACGTGAGCGCGCTACGCGAGCTCACCGACGACAGCGGCGGGCGCACCGAGATCGTGCGCGACGCACGCGACCTCGATCCGGCCACCGCCAACATCGCTGACGAGTTGAGCAAGCAGTACTACCTGGGCTACCCCGCACCTGGGCACCGCGATGGCCGCTGGCACACGATTCGCGTCGAAGTGAATCGGCCCGGCTACACGGTACGCGCGCGCCGCGGCTACACGGCGACGAAGTAGGCACGGGCTCGACACGCCGGGGGGGGGGTAACATTGCCTCTGCCGTCGGCGTCTGCCCCACGCGCGTGCGGTTGAGAGGTCGACATGCCCGTCACCCGCACCGCGCTCCGTTCTGCGGCACTCATCCTCTGCCTCGCGGTCACTGCCCACGCGCAGGCGCCGATCGAAGACACGCCGATCCCGATGTGGGTGCCCGATGGGCCTATCGGGGGCAAGGTCAGCGCCGCGGTGAAGGTGGGCAACACGCTGGTCATCGGCGGCCAATTCGACTACGTCGGTCCGCCCACCGGGCCATTCGCGATCGTGGATGGCGTCGACGCCACCAACTTCAACACGTCCGCGGGCCTGATCGGCCGACGGACCAAGGTGGTGAGCGACGGCGCGGCGGGCTGGTTCGCAATCGTGTTTCCGTACGTCGCCAGCAACAGCACGTTGATGCATATCGCGTCGGACGGCCGTCGCGATCCGGGCTTTTCTCCGCCGTCGAACTTGATTGCTGTCTCGCAGCTTGCGATGGATGGCGGCCGGCTCTTCGTGGCCGGCTCTGTCGGCAACGCCCCAGCAACCATTTTCGCGCTAGATCCGGCCACAGGCGCCAACCTGTCGTGGGTTCCGGCGGCTCCTCTTCCGAGCCCGCCGAGCTCCATCACGAACCTGGTCGTCAGCCAGGGCGTGTTGTACATCGCCGTTCGCCCGTCATCGTTCGAAGCTTCTACCGGTCTGGCGTTCGACGCTGCCACTGGGGCGGTGGTGCCGTTCCCGGCGCTAGCCACTGGCGAAGTCGTCGCGGCCATCAACGACCGGGTCTACGTGGTGACGAAAACCGAAACGAGCCACACCCTGCAGGCCTACACACGGGCGGGGGTACTCGTGCCGGCCTTCACGGCGCCGCCCTACCACCGCGTCTATCGCGTCGTGGTCTCGGCTGGCCGCGTGTATGCCATCGTGCAAGACACCGGGCCGTCCAACACGGCGCCCACACGGATCGCCGCGCTCGATGCCGGCAGTGGCGCGGAGATCTGGAGTTCGCCACCGCCAGAGCCTGGAGGCTACTTCTCGGACCTCTCACTCGACGGCACCACGGTGTATGTGGGCGGCGGGTTCTCGCAGGTCGGCGGAGCGTCGCGTACTCGGCTGGCGGCGTTCGATGCCGCGACGGGCGCGTTGTTGCCATGGGCGCCCTCGGTTGGCAGTGGCGTAGGGAGCGTGGCGGCGGCGAACGGTCGCGTCGCACTCGGCGGCGGCTTCCAGAGCGTGGGTGGCATCACGAGGCGCGGACTCGTGGCGCTCGATCTTGCGACGGGCCGGCCGGCGCTCGTGCAGCCGCCCGATTCGAACGCCATCGGCATCATGGCACTGGCGGTAAGTGGCGACCTCGTGGTGGCGGCCACGTCGCTGTTCTACACGTTTCCCTCGACGTACACGGCCGGAGAGATCTTCGCCTACTCAGCCGCGACCGGCCTGCGCTATCCCGTGGCGCTCGAGACCGGCGGCGGCGACGCCCTCAGCCTGGCCATCAGCGGCAGCACGCTCTTCATCGGCGGCGGGTTCCAGACCATCGCCGGCCAGGTGCGACGGCATCTCGCGGCGTACAACCTGGCCGCGGGTCAGCTACTGCCATGGAATCCGAACCCGAACGAGTTCGTCTTCAAGCTGAAGGTCGCGGACCCGGCCGTGTATGCCGTTGGCCGCTTCACGGCGATCGCGGGCGCGGCACGCACTGGATCGGCGGCGTTCGAACTGGGGTCCCTGCAGCTTGCCCCCTGGAATCCGAACATCCCGAACGTCGCGACCTACAGCCTCGACGTCTGGCAGGACCGCGTATTCCTCGGCATGCACGTGCGCACCGACTTCACCTTCCCCTTCACCGTCTACCACCGCACCCTGGCGGTGGACCGGGTCGTGGGCGCGCCGTTGAATATCGACCTGCCCATCGGTCCGGCCATGGCCCAGGTCGGAGGCACGTTGGCCATCATACCGAACGACGGGCAGTCCCCCTCGCCACAACCAGCCACATTCGACGGAGCCACCGGCCAGCCGCTGCCGTGGAATCCTGCGGTGGTGAACGGCGGAGGACTGATCGGACTCGACGGCTATCTGCTGCTTACGGGAACGAATTCCGTCGGCGGCCGGCCCATCGCCGGCCTGGCGGTGTTCAAGCAGCTCATCGTGCTGCCCGGCGCACCGCGGCAGATTCAGATGACCGTCACCGGCTCCACCGTGGCACTCGCGTGGTCACCCGGCGCCGCCCCCGCGCCGCTTGGCTACGTGCTCGAAGCCGGCAGCGCACCTGGCCTCTCGGACCTCGGCCGCTTCCCTGTTGGCCTCGCGACGCAGGTGGCTGCAGGCGTGGCGCCAGGAGCGTACGCGCTGCGCGTGCGCGCCATCGGCGCGTCGGGCGAAGGTCCGGCGTCGAGCGAGTGGCTGTTCACCACGCCCGCACCCACCGCACCACCGGCGGCGCCCACCGGCCTCGTCGGGTCCGTGGCCGGCAACGTCGTGTCGCTCGGCTGGACCGCCGCCGCGGGCAACGCCACCTCCTACGTGGTCGAAGCCGGCACCGCGCCGGGCCTCAGCAACCTCGGCGTGTTGCCCTTGGGCTCTCTCGACACGTCAGTTGCCGGCGCCGTCCCGGCGGGCACCTACTACTTCCGCATGCGCGCCGCCAATGCGTTCGGATCGAGCGCGCCGTCCAACGAGATCGTGCTCGTCGTGCCGTAGATCGACAAGGCAGCCGACCGACAATAGCAGGCCAAGGATTCCGACATGACGATGACATCGCCGCTGAACACCACGCTCGCCGTCGTCCTGATCTCGGCCATGGCCGTGCCGGCCGCCCGAGCACAGGCGCCGCTCGAAGACACGCCCATTCCGATGTGGGTGCCCGACGCGCCTTCGCGGGATGTCGTGCGAGTCGGCAACACGCTGGTGGTGGGCGGGTCCTTCGAATACGTGGGCCCTCCGACCGGCACCTTCGCCGTGGTGGACGCCGCCGATCCCACCAACTTCACGACCGGCGCCAACCTGGCCGGTGCGACCACTCACGTCGTGTCCGACGGTGCGGGCGGCTGGGTTGCTGTCGTCGACGACTGCGCGTGCGGGGCCGCTGGCCGGCTCGAGCACATCCTCGCAAGTGGGCTGCGCGATCCGCACTTTGCGTCCGCTCTCGGCAGCGTGACTGTGAATGCACTCGCGGTCGACGCCGGCCGCCTGTTCGTGGCCGCCTTCACGCCAGCCGGGCAGGAGCGCCTGTTCGCGCTCGACCCGGTCTCCGGTGCGGTCCTGCCGTGGACGCCGGCGACACAACCGCGCCAGATCAGTTCGCTCGTCGCAGACAGCGGCGTCGTCTACGTCAACTACGCGCGAATCAGCGGGCTGAGCAACTCGCTGGCACTCGACGGCGGCACCGGCGCGGTGGTGCCGTTCCCTGTGCTGCAGGATGCCGAAGTCATCGCCGCGGCGGCAGGGCGTGTCTATGTCGTGACACCCGCTCCCGGCACCAAGATCCTCAGCGCGTATGCCGCCAACGGCCAGAAGGTGCCGACATTCCCAGACCTCGTCTACAACAGCCTGGGGACCGTGGTCGCGTCGTCAACGCGTCTCTACGTGGTCGGTGCGATGCCAGGCGGGCTCATCAGAGCGGAAATTGTGGCGAGAGACGTGGACACTGCCGGGGTGGTGTGGACGTCGCCGGTGTTCAGCTTCCTGAACTTCCGCTACGTCGACGGCGGCATCGGCGCCCTGGCTGTGGACGGCAACACGCTCTTCGCTGGCGGCATCTTCACTCGCGTCGGCGGCGCCAAGCGAACGCGGTTGGCCGCCTTCGACACGACGAGCGGCGCGCTGCTGCCGTGGGCGCCCTCGGTAGGCGGGTTCGTGGTCGCCACGGTGCAATCATCGGCCGGTCGGGTCGCCTTCGGCGGCACGTTTCGCAGCGTAGGGGGGATGGAGAAACGTGGCCTCGTGTCGCTGGATCTCGCGACAGGCCGGCCCACCGCCGTTCAACCGCCGGACTCGAACTACGTGACGGCGCTGGCGGCCAGAGGCGACCTCGTGGTCGCGGCCACGGCCAACCAGCCGCTGAACGCGGCCCCTGAAATCTTCGCCTATTCGGCGGCCACGGGCATCCGCTACCCGAAAGCGCTCGCCCTCGACAACTTCGTGTCGAGCATGACCATCGACGGGAACACGCTGTTCATGGGGGGCCGCTTCACCTCGATCGACGGGCAGCCGCGCCGTAACCTCGCGGCCTACGACCTGGCCGCCGGGCAGGTGCGCGCGTGGAATCCGAGCCCCGATGATCTGGTCATCAAGGTGAAGGTGCACGATGGCCAGCTCTACGCCGTCGGCCTGTTCAAGTCCGTCACCGGTGCCGGCCGCAACGGCGCCGTGGCGTTCGACCTCGGCAGCCTGAACGTCAACGGCTGGGACCCACACCTCACCGGCCTGTCCGTCGCGGATCTCGACGCGTGGCGCGACCGGATCTTCCTCAGCGTGCTCGTCCGAAACGAGTTTCAGCAACTGCCGCCGTTCAGCGTGGTCCGCACCGTGGCAGTGGACCGGTTCTCCGGCGCGGTCCTGAACATCGATCTGCCGCTCGGCACCGATGTGGCCCAGGTGGGCGGGACCCTGGTCATCAGTGGGGACGGTACTTCTCTCGGGAATCCTGTGCTGCCGCTTGCGCTCTCCACGCTTGACGGAACAACGGGACAGTCCCTCCCCTGGAGCCCGACGATCGCCGCACGTAACTATGGGGAGATCATCGGCATCGACGGCTATCTCGTGGTTGTGGGTGCTCGTGCGGTCGGCGGCTTGCCGCTCGGTGGTGGTCTGGCGGTGTTCAAGCAGCGCATCGTGCTGCCGGGCGCGCCGCGCCGGATTCAGATGACCGTCACCGGCTCCACCGTGGCACTCGCGTGGTCACCCGGCGCCGCCCCCGCGCCGCTTGGATACGTGCTCGAAGCCGGCAGCGAACCTGGCCTCTCGGACCTCGGCCGCTTCCCTGTTGGCCTCGCGACGCAGGTGGCTGCAGGCGTGGCGCCCGGATCGTACGCCCTGCGCGTGCGCGCCATCGGCGCGTCGGGCGAGGGGCCGCCGTCCAGCGAGTGGCTGTTCACGACCCCGTCCACATCCGCGCCGCCAGGCGCGCCGTCCGCGCTCGTGGGCGCTGTCGCCGGCACCGTGGTGACGCTCGGCTGGAACGCGGCCGCGGGCAACGCCACCACCTACGTGGTCGAAGCCGGCACCGCGCCCGGCCTCAGCAACCTCGGCGTGCTGCCCTTAGGCTCTCTCGACACGTCAGTTGCCGGCGCCGTCCCGGCGGGCACCTACTACTTCCGCATGCGCGCCGCCAATGCCTTCGGGTCGAGTGCGCCGTCCAACGAGATCGTACTCGTCGTGCCGTAGCCGGCGAACGCAGGTCGCTGGGGCGGCGCCACCTCAACCGCCTCGGCCTCGCCCACGACGGCCGCTCGACCGCCGTGGGCGCCTGGCCGCCACCGATGGCCGCGCATGACACGCGTGTCCCCGCTGGAGCACAGAGCCCGGGCGGCGCGCGATTCACTCGATAAATCACCAACGGTCTTGCGCCTCGGACTTGGCACGCGCCTCGCAACAGAAGCCGGCATGTCGCGCCTCAGTACCCGCCAATCGACGCGGCACTCCGAAGGAGCCAATGTCATGACCACGCGCCTTACCCTGATGGCCCTCGCGCTCGTTGTCACGTTGACCGGCACAAGCCACGCGCAGGAGCGCAAAGACCTGCAGATCTTCAACGACATCTCCACCCAGGTGAACCGCTACACGCAGTTCACGATCTTCGACAGCATCGATGCCGGCATCGACCAGGGGCACGTCGTGCTCACCGGCTGGGTCACGATGCCCTACAAGAAGACCGACATCGAACGCCGGGTGGCCAAGGTCGACGGCGTTCTGTCGGTGAAGAACGACATTCAGGTGGTGCCAGTCTCGCAATTCGACGACGAGCTGCGCTTCCGGATTGCCCGCGCCATCTATGGCAACTCGTCGTTCTGGAACTACGGCGCGATGGCCAATCCGCCCATCCACATCGTGGTCGTACGCGGACACGTCACGCTCACAGGCGTCGTGAACAGCAACGTCGAGCGGATGCTGGCGCGGTCGTTGGCCACCGGCTTTGGGTCGTTCGGCGTGACGAGCGAGCTCAAGACCGACGCCGAAGTGCGGGAGTCGCTCGAGAAGATCACCGAGTAGCGCGGGGCGGGGGCGCCGCGCGGCCCGTGCGGCGCACCCACCAGACGAAGAAGGCCATGACGGCCAGCGCCAGCGCGACCATGCTGCCAAAGAGTGCGAGTGTCTGAAACAGGATCGACTCCGGCTCCAGATGTACTTCGATGGCAAGCGGCTCGCCCTTCGCTCGCGCGGCCAGCGACTGTTCCCAGGTGATGATGTTGCCGCGCTCCACCGTGCGGCTGGGGGCATTGTGGAACGGCACGCGGCTTGGCAGGTGCAGCCGCACCGCCACGATTTCGTCGCCCGTCCAGCCCACCTTGCCGGCATCGCGTCCCGCGGCGGCCGTCATCTGCTGTGTGAACACCAGCACGCCGTCGCGCGACGCCAGGCCGTAGGCCGACCATGCAAAGGGCTGCACCGCGCTCAAGGTGCGGATGTCGTCGGTCTCGACGCGCAGGTGCACATAGCGGCGTCCCTCGCGGCGCGAAAGGCTCACTGACGCGACGCGCACGCCCGCACCCTCGTAGAACTCGCGCACGTCGTTGCGGTCGAGCCTGGCGGCCGGATCCAGCGGCAATGGCGCATCGCGCAGGGCTACGAGCGCCGGCACGGCCGCATTGACATAGACCGTGGCCGACCCGTCGAGGCGCAGGTAGACGTCTTCCTCGTATTCGTACTTCCGGGAGATGACGTTGCTGCACGAGGCGCCAGCCAGCCCGGCCACGAGCACCAGCAACCACGCAACCCCGAGCCACACCATCCGCCAGCGCACCTCGCGGCGCCGCCCGCCCCCTCGAAACACCATCGTGCATCATAATACCGGCCTCGCCCCATGACAGACCCGCGGTCGCTCTTCCTCATCGACGGCAGCAACCAGATGTATCGCGCCTACCACGCGATCCGCGGGCTGACCGGGCCCGACGGCCGCTCGACCAACGCCGTCTACGGCTTCATCACGATGCTGCGTAAGCTGCTCGCCGATCACCGGCCCGCCTACATCGCCGCGTCGTTCGACCTGAAGGCGGCCACGTTCCGCGATCAGCTCTCGGCCGACTACAAGGCGAACCGCGCACCGATGCCCTCCGACCTGGCCGAGCAGATTCCGTGGGTACATGAGGCCTGCGAGGCCATGGGTGTGCCGATTCTAACGAGCGAGGGCTTCGAAGCCGACGACGTCATTGGCACGCTGGCGCGCCAGGCCGCCGACGCGGGCTTCAGTGTGGCGATCGTGACCGGCGACAAGGACTTCTTTCAGCTGGTGGGCGGCAACATTCGCGTCTACAACCCCAAGGATGACGGCGCGTGGTTCGACACCGAGGGCGTGGCCACGAAATTCGGCGTGGGACCGTCACAGGTCGTGGACGTCCTGGCGCTGATGGGCGATGCCTCCGACAACGTGAAGGGCGTGCCGGGCATCGGCGAGAAAGGCGCGCGCGAGCTGATCCTGACGCACGGCTCGCTTGACGCGCTGCTGTCGGCGGCCGCCACCGTGAAGGCCAAGAAGCAACGCGAAGCCCTGCTGGCGCACGCCGACGACGCCCGGCGCAGCCGCGAACTGGTCACGATCCGCACCGACGTGCCGGTCACCTTCGACGCCGAGGCGTTGAGCTTTCGCGGCGCGTCCCGCGAGCGCTGCTACACGCTTTTCTCGGCGCTCGGATTCCGCACGCTCGTGCCCGAGTACGCGCCCACCGCCGAGTCGGTCACGAAAGACTACGCGGTGGTCGAGACTCTCGAGGGCGTGCGCGCGCTGGCCGGCGAGATCCGCACGCATGGGCGCGTGGCGCTGCACGCACTGGCCGATGGCGACGCCGGCATGCGGGCCACGCTGGCGGGCCTGGTCTGTTCGGTAGGCCCACGCGTCGCTCGGTACCTGCCGTTTGGCGCGGCCACCCTCGTCAGCGATGGCGGGCTCGACCGCGACGACACGCTCGCGCTGCTGAAGCCCGTGCTCGAAGACGCGGCGGTCGCCAAGGTGGGCCACGACCTGAAGTTCGCCACCGTCATCCTGGCCCGTCACGGCATCACGCTGGCCGGGCTCGACCTCGACACGATGCTCGCCGCATACCTGCTCGACGCGTCGCGGTCGAGTCAGGACCTGGAGCCGCTCGCGCTCGAACAGCTCGGCTACCGCGCTCGCCTGGCCGACGACGTGCGCGGCAAGGGCGCCAAGGCCATGGCCTTCACCTCGCTTGCGCCCGATCGCCTGCTCGACTACGCGGGCGAACGCGCGGATCTCGCCTGGCAGCTGGCGGAGCAGTTTGCGCCCGAGCTCGACGTGGCCGGCGTGACCGCGGTGTACCGCGATCTGGAGCTGCCGCTCGTGCCGATCCTGGCGGGCCTCGAGCGGTGTGGCGTGCGCGTCGACGCCCAGGCGCTCACGAGCCAGGCCGCCCACATGGAGCACGAGATGGGCGCGCTCGCCGCCGAGATCTACCTGCAGGCCGGCGAGACGTTCAACATTGGCTCGCCCAAGCAGCTCGGCGAGGTGCTCTTCGACAAGCTGCAGTTGCCGGTGTTGAAGCGCACGGGCACGACCCGCACGCCCTCCACGGCGGTCGAAGTGCTCGAAGAGCTCGCCCTCACGCACGATCTGCCGCGCCTCATCCTCGACTGGCGGAGTCTGTCGAAGCTCAAGGGCACCTACATCGATGCACTGCCGATGCTGATCCATCCGGTGACGGGCCGGGTGCACACGGTCTTCAACCAGGCCGTGGCCGCCACCGGGCGCCTGAGCAGCAGCGATCCGAATCTGCAGAGCATCCCGATTCGCACGGCGCTTGGCCGCGAGATCCGGCGCGCGTTCGTGGCCGAGCCGGGGCACGTGCTGATCTCGGCCGACTACTCGCAGATCGAGCTGCGCGTGCTGGCGCACCTGTCGGGCGACGAGACGCTGATTGACGCGTTCAAGCGGGGCGACGACATCCACGACCAGACCGCCCTCAAGATGTTTGGCCCCGAGAGCGGGCTCGACCGCCACGAGCTGCGACGGCGGGCGAAGATCGTCAACTACGCGCTGCTCTACGGGAAGACCGCCTTCACGCTCGCCAAGGACATCGGCGTGTCGCAGGCCGCCGCGCAGCAGTTCATCGACGCCTACTTTGCGGGCTTCCCGCGCGTGCGCGGATTCATCGACAAGACGCTCGAAGACGCGCGCGTGTCGGGCGTCGTCCGCACGATGTTTGGACGCAAACGGCCCGTGCCAGAGTTGACCAGCAAGAACGGTCAGATTCGTGCGGCCGCCGAACGCGTGGCGGTGAACATGCCCATCCAGGGCACCGCCGCGGACATCTTGAAGAAGGCGATGATCGACGTGGACCGCGTGCTGGCGGCTCAGGCGCCGGCCTCGCGGATGATCCTCACGGTGCACGACGAACTGCTCTTCGAGGCGCCACGCGCCGATGCCGACCGCGTGGCCGCACTCGTGCGCGACACGATGGCCAGTACGGTGACTATTGCGGTGCCGCTCGACGTGGACGTGGGCGTGGGGGAGAACTGGAAGGAAGCGAAGCCGTAGGGCCAGCCGCTAGCCGCTAGAACCTAGCCGCTGTCACTTCCACTTCTGCTTTACGAGTTCCCATTCGGCCCGCAGGCTGGTGGCGCGCGATTCCTGCTCGGCTTCCGGCGCTTCCTTGCCGCGGTCGGGAATGATCCCTTCCCGCACGAGCCGGTCGATGTCGGTTCGCAGCCCGAGCGCGCGCTGACCGGCGATGGGCGCCCGCACCCACGCGGCGATGGCCGCCTGCCACGCGCGCTCCAGCTCGCCCTGGGCGCGCAGGCCCGCCACGAGCCAGTACGACGCGGCCCGCGACCCGGGGTTCTTGGCCTGCTCGCGTTCCATGAGCCGCACGAGTCGTTCGAGCATCACGGCGCGGCGGCTGGTTGTGAAGGCCGCGGCCCATCGTTCCATCGCCGACCCATACCAGTCGAGCACGGCCTCGCGCGCGTTCTCCCCTGCCGCCGGGGCAATCTCGATGGCTGATTCGAAGATCTCGGCGGCTGCGCCGAAGTCGTCTTCGAGAAACAGCGACCCGCCAAGGGCCATCAGGTACTCGGCTCGATCGGGCGTGCCCAGACGCTCTACGTTCACGCTGCCAAGGGCGGTGCGAGCCGAGCCCAAATCGGCCGGATCGGCCACTTGGCGGTAGCGTTCAAGATGCGCCCGCGCCAGCACAATGGCGGCGGCATCGGCGGTGTCGGGGGTCTTACGCGCCAGTTCAGCCGCCTGAATGGCCTGATCGAACTTCCGCTCGTTGAACAGAATGCGGGCCCGGGCGAGATCCTCGCGGGTGGCATCCAGCGACACGCCGCACAGCACGAGCGCCAGGGCGACGGCCAGGGGACGCGGCATGGGGGGCATCCTAGCACATTGCCGCCGAAAATTGCCTGTAACGTATTGAAAACAATACAGTTCAGTGCCATTTTCGGCAGCGGCGTCTGCTACAATGCCCGCTGATGTCCGAGCCCGTTGTCGTCCCGCGATCAGACCACCCGATTTCACGTGCGTCCATTGACCCAGACGCGCTCAAGGTGCTGAACCGGTTGAACGAATCGCACTACACCGCCTACCTCGTGGGCGGCAGCGTGCGTGACCTGCTGCTCGACCGGCGCCCCAAAGACTTCGACATTGGCACGTCGGCGCATCCGTACCAGATCAAGAAGCTGTTCCGGAATTGCTGGATCATCGGCCGGCGGTTTCGGCTGGCCCACGTGAAGTTCGGCGACAAGGCCATCGAAGTGGCGACGTTTCGCAAGCTGATTCCAGCCGGTGAACCCGAACCGCCCGTCGACGAGGTGAGCGTCGACCAGTCTCCGGACGCCGCGCGCGACTTGCTGATTCATCGCGACAACACGTTCGGCACGCCCGAAGAAGACGCCTTCCGGCGCGACTTCACGGTGAACGCGCTCTTCTACGACATCGCCGACCGCTCGATCATCGACTACGTGGGCGGGCTGGACGACATCAAGGCGCGGGTCATCCGCTCGATCGGTGATCCCAACGAGCGCTTCCAGGAAGACCCGGTGCGCATGTTGCGCGCGGTGGTGCTAGGCGCGCGGCTGGACTTCACGCTCGACCCGCCGGTAGAAGAGGCCATTGCCACACACCGACATCGGCTGGCGCAGGCCTCGCCCGCGCGGATGATCGAGGAGTACTACAAGATTTTGCGCTCGGGGCACGCCGAGAAGACGTTTGCGGCGCTGGCCCGCTACCGGCTGCTCGACACCGTGACGCCGGAGCTGCAGACGCACGCGGAACACGAGGGCTTCCTCGACGCGCTCGACGCGCTCGACACCTACCGGCAGCGCTTCGATGCCGCGCCTACCTCGCTGTCGAACCCCATCCTGCTCGGCACCATGGTGGTGCCGCTCGGCATGATGCCGGTGCGTGAACGCGCGGCGCCAGCGGCTGCCGGTGGGCTCGACGACGACCACGACGAAGCGGACATGCCCACGGTGGAACTGCCGCCGGCGCGGCGTCGCCGCCGGCGCGAAGGTCCTCCCGAGCCGATCTTCAGGATTGGGCTCCTGCCAATTGCCCGCCGCGACATCGACCGGCTGCGTCAGTTGCTGGCCGTGCAGCGCCGCCTGCAGGACATGGAAGCCTCGCCGCGCGCCAAGCGCGCGCTGCTGCACCGTGGGCCGTTTGAAGACGCCCTGACGTGGCTCGATGTGCACGGCCGTGCGCCTGAGATCGTCGAGCACTGGCGCGGATTCATCGAGGCCAGCTCACTACCCGGCGAAGGCACGCCGCACCATGGCCACGCGGCCAGCGCCGGTGGAGACGGCGCTCAGCCGCGTCGCCGGCGCCGCAGTGGACGGCGTCGTGGTGGCGGAAGGCGCTTCGGCCCGCCCACTAGCGGCTAGGTGCTAGCGGCTAGCGGCTCGTTCTGGACGCTACTGGTTCGCGCCGGGCTTCTTGGCGCGCGCCAGGGTCTCGCGCATGGCCGACACGGCGGCCGCCAGCCGGAAGCGAACGACGGGGTCGGTTTCCTTGGCGAGCTGAGCGCTCACCGCGTCCACGACCGACGGATCGACCGTCACCACGTCGAGCAGCGCGGCGGCGGCCGTGATGCGGGTCATCTTGTCGGATTCGTCATTGAGCTTGGCCAGGACGAAGGGCTTGAAGTCCGGCACCTGACGCATCCAGAGCGCGAGAAAGCCCGCCGCCTTCACGCTGGGTGATCGGTCGGCGATCGCCCGTTCGATGAGCGCGCGTCCCTCGCCGGCGAGTCCCACCTGTTGGCGGAGCAGCCAGGAGAGTGCAACCACTCGCACTCTCGAGTCTGGATCGCGCGTGAAGAACGTCTCGCACGACGCGGTCACTTCGGCCCGCCGAGCGTCGTCGAGATCGAGGGACATCGCGGTTGCCAGCGCGTATCTCCTCACGACACCATCGTCGTCACGCCAGCCGTCGCGCGCCAGCGGCCAACCGTGTTCGGTCACGGCCGCTCGGCGGACCCGCGCTCGTTCGCCGGGCGAGCCGTGAAGGGAGAGCATCGCGATCTGGAGCATCGTGAGCGCGTTCGTGCGCACATGCGGGTTGTCGTTCTTCACCGCTGCGCTCACGAGCGGCAGCAGGTCCGTGTCGGCCACGGCTTCTTTCTGCGCCAGCACCATCAACTGCTGCAGCAGGGCGGACTCCTGCGGCGTGGGCGGACGGAATGGCGCGCCAGACGGCGGCTCGAGAGGCGCCATGAGACCGCCGAGCTGGGAGCCTGGTTGCGCCTGGGTTGCCGGCACAACGAATCCCAGAGCACCCAGCCACAGGGCAAACAGCGGCAGGCCCCAAATTCCGGTTGGCACTCTCATGGAATCCCCGACCACTAGCCGCCAGCCGCTGAACTATCCGTTCGTGCGCTCGAATTCCCGCATGAACTCCACGAGCGCCGTCACGCCCGCTTCGGGGAACGCGTTGTAGATCGACGCGCGCATGCCGCCCACCGAGCGGTGGCCCTTGAGCCCGTCGAGGCCGGCCGCGGTGGCCGCCTTCACGAACGCGCTCTCGAGGTCTTCCGACGGCAGACGGAACGTGATGTTCATCCGCGAGCGGCTGCCCTTCTCGGCGGTGCCGCGGTAGAAGCCGGAGCGATCGATCTCGGTGTAGAGCGCCGTGGCCTTGCGGTCGTTGGTGGCGCCCATCGCGGGCAGGCCGCCCTGTGCCAGCGCCCACTTCATCACCAGGCCCATCAGGTAGATGCCGAAGCACGGCGGCGTGTTGTACATCGAGCCGTTCTCGGCGTGCACGGCGTAGTTCATCATCGTGTGCAGCGCCTTGGTCGAGCGCGCAAGCAGGTCTTCGCGGATGATGACCAGCGTGACACCCGACGGACCCAGGTTCTTCTGCGCGCCGGCGTAGATGAGCCCGTACTTGGCTACATCGATCGGCCGGCTGAACATGTCGGACGAGGTGTCGGCCACGAGCGGCACGTCGCCCACTACCGGCTCGCCGGTCGACTCGGTGCCAAAGAGCGTGTTGTTGGTCGTGAAGTGCACGTAGGCGGCATTCGGCGTGAGCTGCAACTCGTCCTGGCGCGGCACGCGTGAGAAGTTCTCACTCTCGGTCGACGCGGCAACGTGCACCGTGCCCACGCGTTGCGCCTCCTTCACGGCCTTCTGCGCCCAGGCGCCTGACACGATGTAGTCGGCGGTGGCGCCGGCCGTGAGCAGGTTGAGCGGCACCATCGAGAACTGCAGCGACGCGCCGCCCTGCAGGAACAGCACCTTGTAGTTGGCCGGCACGGTGCCGAGCGCGCGCAGGTCGGCTTCGGTCTTGGCGAGGATGGCCTCGAAGGGCTTCGAACGATGACTGATCTCGAGCACCGACATGCCCACGCCAGGCAAGGCCACGAGGTCGCGCTGGGCCTCGAGCAGGACGGATTCTGGAAGGACGGCCGGGCCGGCTGAGAAGTTGAAGATGCGCTGCGACATGGTGGTGTTGAACCGCGGCTAGGTCCTAGCCGACGTGGCTAGAACGAATGACGAATACGGCAGTGACGATGGCGCGTTCTAGGATGACAGAGTGACGAGCTGCGCGTCGAGGATGTCCTGGTGACCACGCACCGCGGCCATCGTGGGTGGCGGCGCGGCGCCGTCGAGGTTGATGCGGGCCACGGCGGCTTCGGCACCCTCGAACACGACGTTCTCGGTTTCCTGCACGTTGAGGCCGGCGGCGCGCAGTTCGCCGAAGATGTGCGCGAGCACGCCAGGGCGATCGCGATGACGCACCACCAGCAGGTGGGTGGCTGGGGTCTTGCGCGCCAGGTTCACCACGTTGGGCACGCGTCCGGTGTCCTTGTAGATGCGCACGATACGCACCGTCTCAGTGGCGATGGCGTCCTGCGCCTGATCGGTCGAGGCGCCGATGTGGTGCGTGCCGTACACGCCCGGCACCTGCACGATGTCGTCGGCAAACGCGCCGGCGGGGCCGGTCGGCTCGCTGGCAAACACGTCCAGCCCGGCACGCAGGCCTTTCTCGCGAATCGCCAGCACGAGGGCCGGCTGATCCACCACCTCCGCGCGTGCCGTGTTCACGAAGTAGGCGCCCTTCTTCAAGTGCGAGAGCAGCGCGGCGTTGACGAACCCGCGCGTGTCGGCAGCCAGCGCCAGATGCACGCTCAGCACGTCGGCCGCCTTCACGACGTCGGCGGGCGTGGCCACCACGGTGATGTCCAGATCCTCGCCCATGCGCGCGGCTTCGGCCGGGTCGGCTGCCAGGCGCCGGCTCCACACCACGACCGACATGCCGAACGCGCGGGCGCGGGCCGCCACTTCCTGTCCGATGTTGCCGAAGCCGAGCAGACCGAGCGTTCGGCCGTGCAGGCCGCGCGCCTTCGAGAACTCTTTCTTGTTCCACGTGCCGGCGCGCAGCTCGGCGACGTTGTCGGGAATGCGCCGGTCGAGCGCGAGCATCAGACCCAGCGCCAGCTCGGCCACAGCCACCGAGTTCTTGCCGGGGCAGTTCGAGACATAGATGCCGCGGGCCGAGGCGCCCGCCACGTCGATGGTGTTCACGCCGGCGCCAGCACGCACGATGAGCGAGAGCGAGCCGGCGTCGAGCACGGCGGCGGGCACCTTCGTAGACCGCACGACCAGCACCTCGGCCGCTGTGGCGCGCACGGCATCGGCCAACGCCTGTTCCACGGCATCCGGCTGATACGACACCTCACAGCCCATCGCCTTCAGGGCCTCGAGACCACTGTGTTCGAACTTGTCAGCGACGAGCACGTTCATCGGCATTCCTCGAAGGCAAGCGGATCGGGCGGGCCGCGTTCACACCAGATGGCTGAGCACGCCGTCGCGCAGCTTGGGCTCGAACCAGGTGGACTTCGGCGGCATGATGCCACCCGCATCCGAGATCCGCATCAAATCGTTGACCGACACCGGGAAGAGCGAGAAGCCCACGGCGAAGACGCCATCGTTGACCAGGCGCTCGATTCCAGCCGTGCCGCGAATGCCGCCCACGAAGTCGATGCGCTTGTCGGTGCGGATGTCGTGGATGCCGAGCACCGGCCCAAGCACCACGTCTTGCAGGCGGGTCACGTCGAGCGACGCGTCGAGCGCCAGCCCCGCAGGCGGGGCGCCGAACTCGATTGTGGACCAGTGCCCGTCGAGGTACATCGCGACGAGGCCCTTGCGAGCCGGCGTCGCCTCCCCCCCGGGCGTGACGGAGCACCGGGCTGCCACCACGGCTCGGAACGCCTCGGCCGTCATGCCGTGCAAATCGCGCACCACGCGGTTGTAGGGCAGTACTTGCATCTGCGCGTCGGGGAACGCTACGGCCAGGAAGCGCTCGTGTTCCCCGGGCCCTTCGGCCGCGAGCGCCTGATGCGTCCGCCAGGCACTGGCCGCACGGTGATGCCCGTCGGCGATGTAGAGCGCGGGTACGGCGGCAAACGCCGCTACGACAGCCGACATCGCGGCCTCCGGCACGCGCCATACCACGTGCCGCACGCCGTCGGCGGCGGTGAAGTCAAACAGCGGCTCGCCATTGGTGACCGTCTGCACGGCGGCATCCACGTCGGCCGAGACGCGGTAGGTCAGGAACACCGGCCCGGTCTGCGCGCGCAGCGCCAGGATGTGGCGCGTGCGATCGTCTTCCTTGTCGGGGCGCGTCTTCTCGTGCTTCTTGATAAGGTCGCGCGCGTACTCGTCCAGCGCGTAACAGGCCGCCACGCCGGTTTGCACGTGCGGGCCCATGTGCAGGCGATAGACGTAGAGACTCGGGGTGTCTTCCACCACGAGCGGCGCCGCCCGCCGCAAGCGATCGAAGTTGTCGTCGGCGCGGGCGTAGACCTCATCCGAGTAGATATAGGTGCCGGGCGGGCACTCGATTTCTGGACGCGACACCCGCAGGAAGCTGAGCGGGTCGTCGCCGGCCAGCGCGGCCGCTTCGTCGCTGTTCACGACGTCGTAGGGCACCGCCGCCACGCACGCCACCGCTGCGGGCGTGGGACGCAGGGCGGCAAACGGGAAGATCGCGGCCATGGGTGCCAATATCTTATAGGGTCGGGCCCGAGCGCGCACGGCCGGCGCCGCCATCGATTGACCGGCGGCAGTGGCGGCACTACGATGCCTGCACGTGAATCCAAAGCCTCTGCGTCCCAGCTTTTGCGGTGGATCCGCAAATCTCATGCACCTGTGCGCGCTGGCGGCCGGAGTCGCGCTGGCCGTCTCGGCGGTCGTGCACGCGCAGGTCCGCCATCCGGTCAGCGGGCGGGTCATTGCGCCCGTCATGGGCGTGGGCGGCGCCGAGTGGCTCGAACGTCCCGAACGCGAGTCGGAAGAAGCCCCGAGCAAGGCCATCCAGGCGCTGAAGATTCTTCCCGGACAGATCGTGGCCGACATCGGCGCCGGTTCGGGCTACTACACGGTACGCCTCGCGCAAGCGGTGGGGCCGACCGGCAAGGTCTACGGCACTGACATCCAGCCCGGCATGCTCGACCTGCTGGTGCGCAACGTGGCCAAGGCCAAGCTCGACAATGTGGTGCCGGTGCTCGGCACGCCGGACGACCCGAAGCTGCCACCCGACACGCTCGACCTCGCGCTGATGGTGGACGTGTACCACGAACTGGCCACCCCGCAGGCGTTCATCCGGAAGCTGCGCGTGTCGCTGAAACGCACGGGCCGGCTCGTGCTGCTCGAGTTCCGCAAGGAAGACCCCCGCGTGCCTATCCGGCCCGAGCACAAGATGAGCGTGGCCGAGGTACGGCAGGAACTCGAACCCGAGGGCTTCCGCCTGGGCGCCGTGCTTGACGACCTGCCGTGGCAGCACATTCTGGTGCTGACCCGCACCGACGCGCCGTAGATTCTCGGCCTGGACCAACGCCGTCACCCAGCGACGGCCCACTGTGCTGCCGCGGTCGTCGCGCTCAGCCGGCTACGCCCGGTCCGAGTCGCGCGGAGCCCAGAGCCGCGTCAACACGCTACCGCGCCGCGGCGGTCGTCGATGGAAGCGGCCAGCCCCCGTCGAGGGGTTTGGCCGGGTCGGCGGTGAGCGTCATGTCGGCGCAGTGATGATACGAGTAGCCGCCCGGCTGGTTGTAGGCGTGGTCCGCCATGAACTGAACCACCTGCAGCGTGCACTTCGGGCAGTTGATGTTCGGCAGCTGGATATCGACTTCGTAGGTCTGCGCGCTGGCCGGCCGCGTGTAGTGCGGGAAGAGGCCGTCAGCGAGCACCGGCAGCTGCGGCGGACTCTGGATGACGCCCCACACCGAACGTGGTCCCTTTTCCGTGGTGCGCTCGAACGTTTGCGGATCCGGCGGCAGCTCCTCGCGCGAATTCACCGCCAGCGCGACGCGATAATGGCCCGGGTGGTAGATGGTCTCGAGCACCTTCAGGTGGATCTTCGAGCCGCCCGCGACCTTGCTTACGAGGCCGCTCATCTCGGCCTTGGGATCGGCGCCGCACGGCGCCGCCTTCTGCGGGTCGCCGCGTTCACTTTCGACGATCCAGGAGGCCGGTTCCATCAGCTTGAAATGGGCATCGAGGGAATCGGGCACAGCCAGCATCGCGGCGGCGGCAAGCACGGTTGGACCGACGGCATGGACGAGTCTCATGGACAGGTGTCCTCTTGGGATAGGCGAACGCTCGGTCATTGTCGCACACGCCCCTGACGTGCCACCTGGGAGCGACGGCGGATGCGACATCCTGTCGCGGAGTAGCGTCCCAGAGGACGTGGCACGCCGCGTGCTAAGAGGTCTGGACGGAGGCGGTATGTACGGCAAAGCACTCAAGAAGCTGACACTCGTGCACTTTCTACTCGCAGCCTTCGGTCTGGCGCTTATGCCCGCGGTGGCCTTGGCGCAGGGACCGGGAGTGCGCGGCGGCGTGGCCATCGATCCCGACCAGTTCTATTTCGGCGGGCACTACGAGACTGACGCGCTCGTCGACCGTGTGCACTTCCGGCCGAACATCGAGGCCGGCCTTGGCGACGACCTCACGCTCGTGGCGCTCAACTTCGAGTTCGCCTACAAGTTCCCGCGGCGCAACGGCTGGCAGCTCTACGCCGGCGGCGGCCCGTCAGTGAACTTCTACTCGTTCGATCGCGGCAAGGACAACGACCGTGAGACCAACAGCGAAGCCGGACTCAACTTCCTGATCGGCGTGGAGCAATCGGAAGGGCTGTTCTTCGAGTTCAAGATCGGCGCGCTCGACAGCCCCGAGCTGAAGTTCGGCGTCGGCTGGACGTTCCGGTAAGGCGTCAGAGCCGGGCCTCGAGGTAGCGCGTGCCGGCCATGGGATTGGCCCGATACGCCGGCACGTCCTCGAAGCCAAGGCGGCCGTACAACGCCTGGGCCTCGTGCATCGTGGGCAGGGTGTCGAGTCGCATGCGCGCATAGCCCAGGCCGCGCGCGAGGGCCATGGCGCGCAGCGCCAAGGCCCGGCCCGCCCCGCACCGACGTGCCGCGGGGCTCACGTACAGTCGCTTCATCTCACAGACCTCGGCCTCGATCCGGCGGACACCCACACAGCCAGCCGGAGTGCCGTCAACCATCGCCAGTAACAACCCGCCGCCAGGCGGCGCGTACTGGCCGGGCAACGTGGCCACTTCGCGGGCGAAGTCCTGAAACTCCAGGTCGAGCCCGAGCGATGCCTGATAGGCCAGGATGAGCACGCGCACTGCCGCCACGTCGTCCAGCGTGCGCGCCTCGCGCAGTTCGAGGCCCTGGGGATTCGGGGGGTCGACGGACGCGACGCTCATGGCAGCTGGCACCACGCGGTGACCACGATGGGTCCATTCATGACGGCGCCGGGGCGCTCGGCGTCATGCAACAAGCCGCGCTCCATTTCATCGATCCGGGCAGGCGGCAGGGTCTCGACGCCGAGACGCTCGGCCATCGCCGCCATCGACCGCAGACTGTCGACCATGTAGCGACACAGGCGCGCAGCGTCGCTGCCCGCCAGCGTGCCGTGCACGTCGATTGCGGGATCGGGCAGACCGGCTTCCAGAAATGTGCCGCGCAGCCGCAAGCCCATGTCGGTGCGTCCGCCCGCGGCCTTGATGGTGCGAAGCATCACGTCGAGCAGGCTGGTGTAGGCCGCCGACGCCGGCCAGGAGTGCCACTCGAGGACGAGGGCATCGAGGTGCGACTCCATCATCGCCACCACACCGCGTGGACGCACCAGGCGCACTGCGTGCGCCAGGGCGGCGGCCGGGGCGGTCTGATGCATCAGCACGAACCGGCCAACCACCGCGTCGACGGCCGGCAGGTCGAGCGCCTCGATCGTGGATTCCACAAACGTCACGTTGCGCAGGCCCAGGCCTGCCGCCCGGCCGCGGGCCGTGGCCACGGCCTCAGGGGCGCGGTCGACGCCGACCACGTGTCCACCTGGGCCGACGAGGTCGGACACGAGCAGCGTGACGTCCCCGGCTCCGCAGCCGAGGTCCAGCACGCGCTGGCCGGGCTCGATCCCGCAACGTGTGAGCAGCGACCGCGTCGTCGCCTCGAAAATCGCGGCTTGACGCTCGAGGCGTGCCATCTCGCGCGGTGCGTGACCCAGCACATAGTGCACGCCGGGGTCGTCGCCGCTCATCGCCTTGTGCCGAGCGTGAGGTTCCATGTCTCGAACACCAGTTCCTTGCCGAAGGCCTGCTCGGGCGGCGACACCTTGACGCGCTCGAACCCGGCCTGTTCGTAGATGCGCCGCGCGGCATCCAGGATGCTGTTGGTCCACAGCGTGACGTGCTTGTAGCCGCGGCGCCGGGCAAACCGCAGGCATTCGTCCACCAGTCGGGTGCCGATCTTCAGACCGCGCGACGAGGGCTCGACGAAAAACAGCCGCAGCCTGGCAACGGTGGCCGACTTTCGCACCAGGCACACCGAGCCTACGGGTCGGCCATCGATCTCGGCGATCCAGCACGCCTCGCACCGGGGATCGAAGCGGTCGAGGAACTCCTTGGCCACACCGGCAACCAGCGCCTCGAAGGTGCCATCCCAGCCGTACTCCTCCGCGTAGATCGCGCCGTGACGCGACACGATCCAGCCCAGGTCGCCAGGGCGGTGCGGCCGAATCACGACCGCCGGCACGGCTGGCGGCGCGGCCGAGAGCACCTCTTCGATGGCGCGCATCGCCTCCAGCAGCCGCGCGCGGCGCGCAGGCGGCAAGGGGTCGAGCAAGGCGGCGGCGCGGCGGCGCGACCGGGTATCGAGCGTCGTGAACTGGCGGCGGCCGAGCCCGGTCAGCACCAGCAGATGGGCGCGGCGATCGTCTTTGGACCGCGCGCGGGTGACGAGCCCCGCGCGATCGAGCCGCGCGACCGTACGGCTCACCTGGGCCGGGTCGATCTCGAGCGCCTGGGCGAGGGCGGCCGAGGTGGCCGGGCCGCCGCCCCCGAGTTCGAAGAGCAGGCGCGCTTCAGTCAGGGAGTGCGGCGTGCCCAGGTGCCCGCCGCCGAGCGCGCCAATCCTGGCGGTGTAGAACCGGTTGAAGCGGCGCACGGCGTCGGTCGTCGCGGCATCAGTCGCTCGGGCCATCTTCGTCCCTCCGGGACGTAGATGCCAGAATCATCTATTCGGTTGTGAGAGTCAACTATTTCGACTGGGGCGGCCTGGCGGCCTATACGGCGAGCTGGTCGATCAACTCCGTGAGGGCCCTCATCACGTCGGGGTCGTTGTCGTCCAGGAACCGTACGGCGAAGCCCTGCACCCGGTCCACGTAGACCACTTCGGAGCGCAATCGGAAGGCGTGGCCGGAGAGCTTGATATTGGTCGTGATCTTGGCACCCACCGGGTTGCTGGCATAGGCATCGATGAAGCAGCCGCCAGGGCTGAGGTCGGTGATCCGGCAATCGCGCATGCCGGAGGCACCGTCCCATCCCCCGTCGTACGGCCCTACGAGCCGTTTGAAGCTGCGGCGTTCGTTCTTCATCTGCACGGTCCTTCTCATGCCGGCGCGCGCCGGTGGTCGTCACCAGTCGTATCGGCTCGAAGAGACCCGGCCTATGGTCCTGAGGCCCGCACGGTATAGGATCTGGCCTTTCCCTGGGATTCCACGTGCATCAAGATCTGACCGAAGCCATTGCCTTCCACCACGCCATCCTCGCCGAGGGAGGCAAAGCTCTGGTCGGCTACGAAGCGGCCAAGACGCTTGCCAATGTCGTGTTGTTGTCGGAGATTCCGACCACCTACGACAAGAAGGAGAACCGGCAGGTCAACGCCGGCAACCTGCTCATCCGCGGGGTGCCCGGCGTGGGCAAGACGTTCTTCGGAGTCATTTTGGCAGCCATTTCCGACGCGAAGTTCGCCCGTATCCAGGGCCGCGCCGACCTGCAGCCCACCGAAGTGGTCGGCTTCCAGATGATCAATCCGGCCACCGGCGAACTCATCACCGAGTTCGGTCCACTGGCCTCGGCGGAAGTCATCCTGCTCGACGAGATCAACCGCATCCCGCTCAAGTCGCAGAGCGCCTTCCTCGAGGGCCTCCAGGACCGCACGGTCACGGTCGGCAAGACCACCTACGAACTGCCGGCCTTCAGCTTCGCGATCGCCACCATGAATCCGGTGGAGCTCGGCCAGGGCACGTTCCCGCTGTCGGAAGCCGCCACGGACCGCTTCGCCGTGATGATCAACGTCGGCTACCTGCCGCCCGAG
The DNA here is from genome assembly GCA_031376505.1 of Acidobacteriota bacterium. Taxonomy (GTDB): domain Bacteria; phylum Acidobacteriota; class Vicinamibacteria; order Vicinamibacterales; family UBA2999; genus CADEFD01. The sequence continues at coordinate 13,061 of JANMDX010000418.1, read as the reverse complement.
GAAGAAGCCAAGCTCGTCAACTTCGACTTCAAGCACGTGCGGTTGAACAAGCTGATGTCGAAAGAGCGCATCATCGCGATGCGGTCGCGCATCAACGAAGACGTGTTCCTGCACGAGCGTCTGGGCACGTATATTCAGCAACTCGTGGCTGCCACCCGGCCGTACAACGCCGACACCGACTGGCTGCGCCACTCGCCGTCGGAACTGGTGGAACGCGGCGTGGATCTGGGCGCCTCGCCCCGCGCCATCATCGTGTGGGGCCGCCTGGCCAAAGTGTGGGCGCTGCTCGTCCGTGGCCGCGACGAGGTGTTCCCGGAAGACATCCAGGATCTGGCCCCGTACATCCTCAGTCACCGCATCTGGCTCGGCCCGCATGCCGCCAGCCACGGACTGACCGCCGAAGTCGTCGTGAAGGATGTGGTGGCACGGGTGCCCATTCCATGAGGACCCGCGAGCAGGAGATCGCTCCGCTCGTCAATCTCTCCGAGATCAGCGAGATCGAACTCGTCATTCTGAAGCGCATGCGCGAGTTCACGCTCGGCGAGCACCGGAGCCTGTTTCACGGCTCAGGGTTCGACTTCGTGGGCCTGCGCGACTGGGTAGCCGGAGACCGCTTCGAGCACATCGACTGGGCGCAGTCGTCGCTCAACAACTTCTCGCCGCTCATCGTGCGCGACTTCGAGCAACCCTCGACCGCCGGCGTGGTCGTGGTGGCCGACCACTCACGCTCCACGCGGTGCGGCGTCGATGCCCTGCCCGAAGGCGTGGCCGGGCCCGCCGCCGCCCGTGGCAACGTGCTCATCGCCCACGCCGTGGCGCGGGCGATCGCCACAATCGGCATGTCGGCCGTGTTCTTCCAGGACACCTTCGGCCTCATCACGTTCCAGGGCGGCTTCGAGCAGCTCCAGGCCATCCGTCCGCGGGTGGGCAAGAACCAAGTGATCCACTGCCTGGATGCCTATCAGTACGAGCGTGGCCTCGAAGATCTGAAGAGCCTGGGCAGTCTGAGCGGGTCGCTGTCGGGCTTCATGCGCAAGACCTCGCTCGTGCCCGTCGTGTCGGATTTCCTGTTTGACGACATCGCCCCAGTGCTGTCGGAACTGGCGCGCGTCAACGCGCAGCACGACGTGTTCCTGGTGATCATCGATGCCACCTTCGCCTATCGCCTGCCGTCCGTGTCGGCAGGCTGGGTGGAAGCCGTCGATGTGGAGACGGGTCGCTCGCGTGTGGTGTCGCGAGGGCAGCTGGCCGGCATGGCCGAGAAGGTGCGCGGCTGGCAGGACGACGTGGCGGCGCAGGCGCGGCGCGCAGGTCTTGACGTACTGCGATTGGATCTGGACGACACCAAGAGCGACATCGCGCTGACCGAGTTCGCGGTCGAGCGCCGACTGAGGAAAACATGACCAACGCGGCTACGCCATTGAGCCCGAACGCACATGAAAAGCTACGCCACGCTGGTCGCAGCGTTGCTTGGCCCACGCTCCGCGTGGGCGCCGCGGCGCTGGCCGCTTTGCTTCTGGGGATGCCGCTTGCCATCGTGGCGCAAACGCCGCCGGCTGGACCTACGGTGGAAGCCGACCCGGTGCGCTGCTGGTGGCGGACCGACCGCGCGTCGATTCGCATGGGCGAGCCGTTCGAGGCCGTGCTCACGTGCGCGGCGCTCGAGACCCCCTCGACCAAGGCGGTGGTAGACCGCTCGCGGCTGGACCACACGGTGATGGCGCTACCGCCGTTTGACGTGCTCGGCGGCGCCGCGGGCGAAGACGTCGTGACGCCGTCGCGCCGCTTCTTCCAGTACTCGTATCAGCTGCGGCTGCTGAACGACACCGCCTTCGGTCAAGACGTGCACTTGTCAGGTCTTGCAATCGGCTACCGCATGGACACGTCTACCGGCGATGGCACGACCTCGCAGGGCCGCGACCAGAGCTACGGGCTGCCCGCCCTGTCCATCCGCGTGCTCTCGCTGGTGGCCGGCGATGCGCGGGACATCCGCGACACCACTTCAATGACGTTTGCCGATCTCGAGACGCGGCGCTTCCGCGCGCGAGCGCTCACCATGGCCGGGTGGTTCCTCTACGCGCTGGCGGCCGGCGTCGCGGCTTTCGGCGTGGTGCGGATGTACTCCGCGATGCGTGCGCCCGCGGTGGCGCGGGTCGCCACCGTGTCGGGACGCGCCGTGCTCAAGGCCGCGAGCCGTGAGCTGTCTGCGGTGGCGCGCGAACGCCGGTCCGCCGGCTGGACCGACGCGCTCGTAGGTCGCGCGTCCGCCGCCCTGCGCATCGTAGCCAGCTACGCCATCGGCCGGCCGGCCGCGCAGTCGGAGGGCCTGGCCCAGAACGCGCTCGGCGGGCACATCGCGCTCAGTCAAGGCCTGCTGCGGCGGCGGCATGCGCTGGTGTCGGCGGCGGTCACGCCCAATGAACTGGCACAGGCCGCGGCCGCGAACGGCACGCTGCAGATGGTGCGCGACGGCCTCGTCGCGCTGACGGCCTCGCGATTCGGACGCGCGACGCTCGACGACGGCGCGCTCGACAGCGCGGTAAGCGCCGCCGGTCCGCTTGCCGGTTCGCTGGCGCTGCGTCATGCATGGCCTTTCGAGCAGTGGCGCAAGCTCGTGGCCGGCGTCGCGGCGTGGAGAGGCCGCGCGTGAGACTGTTTGCGGCCGTCTCGCGCTTCGTGGAGCGCGCCCGCGCTGACTGGGAGGGCGTGCGGCTGAGCGAACTCGTCTTTGGCGAGAAGGACACGGCGCTGTTGATGGTGCTGACACTCGTGGGCGTCGGCCTGGTGGCGCTGGTGGCCCGGTCGGTCGTCACGCGCACTCCCGGTCGTGGCCACGTGGTCTTGCCGGCCGTGCTGGGTGATTGGGTGCGGTCCTGGACCCCGGCCCTTCGGCATCTGCCGCTCGTGCTGATGCTGGCGGGTCTCCCGCTCTTTGCCATTGCCTTGGCCGACCCGGCCACGCCGCTCTCGCGCCGCGAAGTGACCAGGCCCGGCCGCCGCATCAGCCTCATGATCGACGGGTCCTCGAGCATGCTGGCACCGTTTGCCGCACGCTCGCTCACCACGAAGGACGCGCCGATGGAGGCCACGTTCTTCACGTCGGTGGCAGCGGCGGAGCGGTTCGTGCAACTGCGGATCGCTGGGCAGTACCGCGACCTCGTGTCGCTCATCGAATTTGCCGACACGGCCTACGTCATCACGCCGTTCACGACCGACTACGACAACATCCTGCTCAGCCTGTCGCTCATCGGCAACATGGGCGAATGGGAGAACTTTCCCGACCGCGGCACCGTCATCGCGCAGGCCGTCGAACAGGCCGTGTCGCTCTTCCGAGCGTTCGACTTCCTCGATGCGTCGGGCAACCTGATGGTGATCTTCAGCGACGGCGAAGACGCCGAGGTGACCGAGTCGGGCCGCAACATCGACGAGGTGCTCACCGACGCCGTGAAGGCCAAGGTGCCCGTGTATTTCGTGCGGATCAGCAAGGGCAATTCGAAGCTGCCCGACGCGATCTGGCAGCGCGCCATCGCCAAGACCGGCGGACGCTTCTACACTGCGGTGGACGAAGCCGCGGTGCTACGGGCGATTCGCGACATCGACAAGCTGTCGGCCGGCACGGTCGAAGTGAAGGAATACAGCGCCCGGCTGCCGCGCTTTGCCCCCTACGCGCTGGCGGCCGTGGTCCTGTGGACGGTGGCCGCAGCGCTGCGCCTGATGGCGCCCCAGTTTCGGACGTTTCCCTAGAGCCTGCAGGAGTAGACACGATGAAGTCGGTGATTGGGTATCTCGTGGTGGCCGGGGCGCTCGTACTGGGCGGACGCGTGCTGTTTGGCGCGTCACGGATCGAGGAACGCACGGCCGACGCGCAGCAGTTGCTGCTCACGCTGCGCTACGGCGACCTCGAGCGCTCGTACGAAGCGCTGCGCACCGAGGCGGCCAGCGGCGCCGTGGTGCCACGCCTGTCGCAGGCGCTCGTGTCGTCGCTGCGCGAGCAGCAGTCGACATCGCGCTACTGGATGCGCGCCTACGGACGGCTGACGCCAGAGCGCGACGCGGCCGGGGCGCTCTCGGAGACCGATCCGGTGGTGCTGGAACTGGGCGCGCACGCGGCCTATCGTGCCGCCCAGCATTCGCCTGATCAGCCGGCGGCCGTGAAGCGCATCGATGACATCGTGAAGGGATACGCCGATGTCGTGCGGGCCAGCCCCGGCAACGAGTCGGCGGCGTGGAACTACGAGTTCGTGTCGCGTGTGCGTACCACGTTTGGACAGAGCCGGCAGCCCGTGTTCCCGGAACCCGCCACCGACGGGCTTGCCGGTGACTTGCCCGCTGGGCCGACGCTGCACGGCACTCCAGGCGCACCGCCTGATGGCGCCGACATGAAGCAGTTCAAGGTGGTCGTGCCGATGCGCCCCGACGAGCGCAAGCAGTTGCCACAGGGCGCCAGCGAAGGCGAACCGCGGAAGCGCCGCGGCTAGTCCCCTGGAACTAGCATGACGCTGCCCTCCGTCGATTGGCAGGCGCTGAAGTTCGCACAGCCAGACTATCTGTGGCTGCTCGTGGCGCCCGCCGCGCTGCTGGTCGTGTGGCTGTGGCAGGTCGCGCGCCGGCGCGCCGACGTGCGCCGCTACCTGCGGCACCGCGCGGTGCCCGTGCGCGAGACCTTCTCGGCGTTTGGAGGACTGTTGTTCTGGCTGTGCCTGCTGGGCGCCACCACCTCGGTGATTCTGGCGTTGGCACGGCCGCAGGTCGTGACGACGCGGGTGCGGCGCGCGGGCATCGATCTGGTGGTCCTGCAGGATGGCTCTACCTCGATGCGGGTCATCGACGTGACCGGCGACCGGTGGAAGCGATCGATGCGCTTCCTGCGCGTGCTGGCCGAGACCATGCGGTGGGACGGCGATCGCATCGCGATGACGTCGTTTGCGCGCATCGCGACGCCCCAGGTGCGGCTCACGAAGGACCCAAACACGTTCTTTTTCTTCATCGACCATCTGCTGGAGCCGCCCTTTCGCGCCGAAGACGACGCGTCGTGGGACACGAACATCGAGATGGGCATCTCGTGGGGCTTGAAGCTGCTCGCTCAAGACGAGCGCATCACGAAACGCAAGTCCGTCAACGCCCGCGCGTTCCTGCTGCTCTCTGACGGCCAGGCGTGGAGTGGTTCGGTGCAGCGCGCCCTCGAGACGGCCAAACTCGAGCGCGTGCCGGTCTTCGTCGTGGGCGTCGGCACGAGCAGTGGAGGATTCATCCCGGAGCCGCCCGTCGAGACGCCGGAGAAGGCCCTGCCCCCGGTCTACTCGAGGCTCGATCGCGAGTCGCTGGCCACGATTGCCGGCGCCGGCGGAGGCCGCTACATGGAACTGGATCGCGAGCGCGACATCGACATCGCGGTCACGGTCGTGGATTCGGTGCGGAAGATGGCTCGCGGCGGCGTGGAAGAGGGCGCCGACGAGGTGTACTGGGCGTGTCTTGCCGCCGGCGCGATCTTCCTGCTCGCTGGCATTGCCCTCGTACGCGATCGAGCCGAGCTGGCACTCGCCACGGCGGGCGCCGCCGCGGCCCTGGCCGTCGTGCAGCTGCTGTAGTCGCGTTCGCGCCAGAGCGCGACGTATAATCGAAGTCGTACCCGCTTTCCTGAGCCGCGCGCACCCGTCACGCTGCCGCGCCTCACCAGAGCACATTCTCGGAGTGCTCGTGAACCACTCGACCGTCACCCGTCTGCACGAGGTCATCGCGGCGCTCGATCGCCGCACGCCTCGTCCGGGCCACCCCGCTGAAGCTGCCATCGCGCGCGACGCGGCCGACCTGAGAACACAGGCGCTGGCCCGTCTCGCCCAATTGGAACGCCGTCCCATTGCCAAGGCCTCGCGTTAGCGACCTGTGAGCTGGGTCCCGGCGTGGTTCCGGCGTTCGTCGCCACCTGCCGCGACCCCGCTGCGCGACGCGCTGCTCAGCATCGAAGGGCTCGACGAACGCGCGCTGTCCCTGGCTGCCAGCCTCACCCTCGACCCCGATCCCCGACGCCGCCCCCGTGACACGTTGCCGCGACTCGCGGCGAACGTCCGCGTGTTGCGGCTCGCCTACCGCACGCTGGCCGACGACGTACGGGCCGGCCAATTCGTCGGACCGGCCGCGGAGTGGCTGCTCGACAACTTTCACCTGGTCATCGCCGAAGTCGCCGACGTCGGTCGCAATCTGCCCCGCGGCTACTCGCGCACGCTCCCGACGCTGGCGTCACGCGAGCACGCAGGTGACGCGCGCGTCTACGCCATGGCGGTGGAGCTGGTGCGTCACAGTGACAGCCTGCTGACGCGGCCGCGGCTGGCGCAGTTCCTGAACAGCTATCAGCGTCTGGCGCCGCTCACGATCGGCGAGCTGTGGGCATGGCCGAGCATGCTGAAGCTGGCGCTCATCGAAAACTTGCGACGGCTGGCCGACGAGCTGCTCACCGCGCGCGCCGCGCGCGCCGCGGCCGACCGCTACGTGACCTCGAGCGCCGGGGGCGCAGGGGCGCGGGCGGCCCCGCCGTCGCGGTCCGACTCGGCGTTCATCGTTCAGGTGCTGCATCGGATGCGCGAGTACGGCATGCGGCTGCCCGCGATCAGGCTGGCCGTCGACGACGCGCTTACGGCGCGACAGACCAGTGTCGAAGACACCGTCCGGGATGAACATCAGCGGCAGGGCATGGCCCAGGTCTCGGTCGCCAACGCCATCACCAGCCTCCGCCTCTGCGCCACGCTCGACTGGCAGGAGTTCGTCGAGTCGGTGAGCCTAGTCGAACAAGTCCTGCAGCGCGACCCCGCGGGCGCATACGGCCGGATGGACTTCCTGAGCCGCGACCAGCAACGTCAGGCCATCGAGCAGCTGGCCGTGCCGACCGGCGAGGGTCAAGTGCGGGTGGCGCTGAAAGTCGTCGAGACGTCGCGCCAGGCCGCCGCGGCCGGCTCGAGCGCCGACCGCGCGGCGCATGTGGGCTATCACCTGGTCGACGGCGGCCGGACGGACCTCGAGGCCGAGCTCGCCTATCAACCAAGTCAGGCGCTGCGCGCCCGTCGTCTTCAGCTGCGCCATGCGCCGGCGCTCTACCTGTCTACGATCGCCGCGGCCACCGCGGGCCTCACCGCGGCGGCCGCGGGCTATGCCGCCCAGCACGGCGCCTCGACGCTCGTGCATGCACTGGCCGCGGCGCTCGTCGTGCTGCCGGCCAGCGAGCTGGCCATCGCCTGCCTGCAGTACCTCGTCGTGCGCGTGGTGGGCCCGCGCCGTCTGCCCCGCCTCGATTTCACGGGCGGTGTGCCGGACACGGCTCGCACGATGGTGATCGTGCCGACCATGCTCACCAGCCTGCCGGGGGTGGACGCACTGGTCGAGCACGTCGAGGTCCTCGCGCTCGGCAACCTGGACCCGTGCATCCACTTCGCGATCCTGAGTGACTTCACCGACACGAGCGACAGCGACGCACCGGAGGACGCCGCCCTGCTGGACCGCGCGCGCGCCGGAATCGACGCCCTCAATCTGAAGTACGGCGCGAGCCACGCCACTCGCTTCTTCCTCTTCCACCGTGACCGACAATGGAACCTCGGCGAGGACGCGTGGATTGGATGGGAGCGCAAACGCGGCAAGATCGAAGAGTTCAACCGCCTGCTACGCGGCGCGACCGACACCAGCTTCTCGACGCAGGTCGGCGCCCTCGACGTGCTGCCGTCGGTGCGCTACTGCCTCACGCTCGATTCCGACACGCGCCTGCCTCGCGACGCCGCCAAACGGCTCATCGGCATCATCGCGCACCCGCTGCACCGGCCGGTCATCGACCCGAAGGTTGGACGCGTCACCTCGGGCTACGGCATCTTGCAGCCGCGTGTCAGCGTCACCATGGCGAGTGCCGCCGGCTCGCTCTTTGCGCGCACCTATGCCGGCCACACCGGCGTCGACCCGTATACGACCGCCGTGTCCGACGTATATCAGGACCTCTTTGCCGAGGGCATCTTCACCGGCAAGGGGCTCTATGACGTGGACGCCTTTGCCGCGGTACTCGAGGGCCGAGTACCAGAGAACGCGCTGCTGTCGCACGACCTCTTCGAGGGGCTCTACGCGCGCACGGCCCTTGTGAGTGATGTGGAGGTCGTCGACGATTACCCGTCGAGCGTGCTGGCGCACGCCCGGCGTCAACACCGGTGGGTGCGCGGCGACTGGCAGATCCTGTGGTGGCTCTTTCCTGTGGTGCCGTCGCGCGGCGGCCCCACCCGCAATCGGCTGCCGCTCATTGCCCGGTGGAAGATCCTCGACAACCTGCGCCGCAGCCTGCTGCCACCAGCCACCCTCGCGCTCCTGGTGGCGGGGTGGACCGCGCTGCCTGGGCATCCTGCGGTGTGGACGGCCGCGGGCCTGGCGGCGATGGTGTTTCCGGGTGTCTCCGGCGCCCTGGCGGTGCTGCGAGGCCCACGCCGAGGGCAGACGTGGGGTCTCTTTGGACGCGAGTCCATCGAGGACCTGCAGGTGTCGGCGGTGCGCGCCGGTCTTCAGCTGACCTTCATGGCCCACGAGGCCGCCGAGCGTCTGCACGCGATTGGCACCACGCTCGTCCGTCTCGGCGTCACGCAACGGCGGCTCCTGGAATGGGAAACCGCGGCGTCGAGCGCCGCACGGGGCGGTCCGGTGCGCATGCGTGCCTTCGCCCGCGGCATGGCGGCCAGTCCGAGTCTGGCGCTGGTCACCGTGGCCGCCGTCACGGCCCTTCGCCCAGAGGCGCTGGGTGTGGCCGTGCCGGCGCTCACCCTGTGGACCGCCGCACCGTGGATCGCGTGGGCGCTGAGTCGGCCGATGACGCCGTCCCGCACACCGCTTCCCGCTGACGACCGCGCGTACTTGCTCTCGGTCGCGCGCAAGACCTGGGCGTATTTCGACACATTCGTCACGGCCGAGGACCACTTCCTGCCGCCCGATAACGTGCAGATGCACCCGGATCTGGTGGTGGCTCACCGGACCTCGCCCACCAACATCGGACTGGGTCTGCTCGCCACGCTCTCGGCTCATGACCTCGACTTCATCGACACCGCCGGACTCACCCGCCGCGTCGACGAGGCGCTCACGACCATCGAGAGGTTGCAGCGCCACCAAGGACACCTGCTCAACTGGTACGACACCCGCACGTTGGCCGCGCTGACGCCGGCCTACGTCTCCACGGTCGACAGTGGCAATCTGGCGGGCGCGCTCATCACCCTCGCGGTCGGGATTCGCGACCTCGCCCCCGATCTGGCCGCGCGCGCCACCGCTCTTGCCGATGGGATGAATTTCCGGTTCCTCCTGGAGCCGAAGCGGCAGCTGTTCTCGGTTGGCTACGTCCTGCCCGATGCCGACAACCCTGGACGCCTCGACGCGTCCTATTACGACCTGCTCGCGTCGGAATCACGTCTGGCCAGCTTCATCGCCATCGCCAAAGGCGACGCGCCCGAAGCGCACTGGTTCAGGTTGGGCCGCCCGGTAACGGGCGTGCGCGGTGCGCCCGTGCTGTTGTCGTGGAGCGCGACGCTGTTCGAGTACTTGATGCCGCTGCTCGTGATGCGCAGCCATCCCAACACCCTGCTCGATGCGTCGTGCCGGCTCGCGGTGCGGCGACAGATCGACTACGGCGAGGCGCGCGGCGTACCCTGGGGCGTCTCGGAGTCGGCCTACAACCTCGTTGACCGACATGGCACCTATCAGTACAAGGCGTTCGGGGTGCCGGGACTCGGGCTCAAGCGTGGCCTCGGGGACGAGCTGGTCGTCGCGCCCTATGCCAGCGCCCTGGCGATCACGATCGCCCCCGCGGCAGCTACGGCCAACCTGCGGCGTCTTGCGGCGGCGGGCCTCTCGGGCGACTTCGGCTTCTTTGACGCGGTGGACTACACCAATCGCGGCCCCGATGTGCTAAGTGCGGGCGAGACCGCGCCAGGCGTCATCGTCGCCGCATACATGGCCCACCACGAGGGGATGACGCTCGTGGCCCTGGCCAACGCCTTGCTCGGGGACCGCATGGTGGAACGCTTTCACGCGGATCCGCGCGTGCAGGCCACCGAGCTGCTGTTGCAGGAGCGGATCCCGCGAGGCGTCGCGCCCATCGAGCCGCGTCCGCACGACGAGATGCGGGTGGCCGGGCCCGCCTCTCCAGTCCCCGCACGCAGCTACCGCACCGCGCACACGCTCGTGCCGCATACCCAGTTTCTGTCCAATGGCCGCTATGTCACGTCGCTCACCAACGCCGGCGGAGGCACCAGCCTGTGGCGCGGCCTGCCGGTCACGCGCTGGCGACGTGATGGGACCTGTGACGCCGACGGGCAGTTCATCTACCTGCGCGACGTGCGCAGCGGCGAGGTCTGGTCGGCGACCTATCAACCCTCGCGCAGGACGCCCGACGAGTATGCGGTGAGCTTCTCAGCCGAACGCGCCACGTTCCGTCGCCGCGATGACGACGTATCCACCGTGCTCGACGTGGCCGTGTCGGCGGAAGACGACGTGGAAGTGCGCCGCCTCACCGTACGCAATCACGGGGCTCGTATCCGCGAGATCGACGTCACAAGCTACGCCGAGGTCGTGCTCACGGCGGCAGCAGCCGACCTGGCGCACCCGGCATTCGGCAAGCTGTTCGTCGAAACCGAGCATCTGCCCGACAGCGCCGCGCTGATCTGCCACCGGAGGCCGCGCGGTACGGGCGAGGCCGGGGCCTGGCTGTTCCACGCCCTCAGCCTCAGCGGCCCCCCACAGGGTCCGCTCGAATGGGAGACGGACCGCGCGCGTTTCATGGGCCGCGGACGCAGTGCCAGTGCACCAGCGGCGCTCGACGGGCGTCCGCTCTCGGGCACCACAGGCGTCGTGCTCGACCCGGTCGTGAGCTTGCGGCAGCGCATCCGAGTGGCGCCGGGCGCGACAGTGCGGCTGTCGTTCTCAACCGGCATGGCCACGGACCGCGAGACGGTCGTGGCGCTGGCGCGCAAGTATCACGACGCAAGCGCCACGCCACGCACCTTTGCGATGGCCATGACGCACGCGCAGAGCAACCTGCGGCACCTGAGCGTGTCGGCCGACGAAGCCGTGCTGTTTGAACGGCTGGCCTCGCGCGTCTTCGGCACCGACGGCACCATGCGCGCCGACCCGGCCGTGATCGGTGCCAACGAACTCGGACAGCCTGGCCTGTGGCCGCACGCCATCTCCGGAGACCTGCCGATTCTGCTGGTGCGAGTGACGGGCGACGCCGGCGTATCGCTCGTGCGGCAGGCACTACAGGCCCAGGAATACTGGCGCCTGAAGGGCTTGAGCGCGGATGTCGTGATCGTGAACGAGCACGCCACCAGCTACCTCGACGACATGCACGGACAGCTCACCGCGGTACTCGACGACGGGCCGTGGAGCGCCTGGCAGCACCGGCCGGGCGGCGCCTATCTGCTCCGGTCCGATCGCCTGGGACGGGCCGACTGCGTCCTGCTGCAGACGGTGGCCGCCGCCGTGGTGCGCGGCGATGCCGGTGATCTGCGGACGCAGCTCGACCGGCCGGACCCGGCGAGACTACTCGATGCGGCGCTCGTGCCGACGCGGTCTCGGCGCGCGGATGTCGCGTCGCCATCCGTACCGGTGCCAGCCCTGACGCTTGCCAACCACCTCGGCGGATTTGCCGACGCCGGTCGCACCTACGCGGTGGCGCTCGACGGCACGGCGGAGACGCCGATGCCGTGGGTGAACGTGATTGCCAACCCGACCTTCGGCACGGTGGTCACGGCCTCGGGAGCGGCGCACACGTGGTGCGGGAACAGCCGGGAGAATCGGCTCACCCCGTTTGCCAACGACCCCATCAGCGACCCCACCTCGGAAGCCCTGTTCATCCGCGACGATGAGACCGGCGAGTGCTGGTCGCCGACGCCGGGGCCGCTGCCTCGCCGGCCGGCCGATCGTGTCGTGGTTCGGCACCGGGCGGGATTGACGCGGTTCTCGCGCGTCGTCCACGGCATGACGCACGAACTGGACGTGTTCGTCGATGCCGAGGACCCGGTGAAGTTTTCGCGCCTCACCATCACGAATGACGGCCCCGCGCGTCGCGTACTCAGTCTCTATGCCTACAACGAGTGGGTGCTCGGTCCGCCGCGAGACGGTCAGCATCTGCATGTGGTGACCGACGTCGACCTCGACACGGGTGCCGTCTGCGCCAGGAATGCCTACAACCACGCCTTCGGGACGCACGTGGCCTTCGCGCACGCCAGCGACGCACCCGCGGCGGTCACCGGCGACCGGCGGTCGTTCATCGGAAGAAACGGCAGCGTGACGGCACCGGAGGCGCTCGCCCACGAGACGCTGGCGGGCACCGTCGGTGCCGGCCTGGATCCCTGTGCGGCGTTGCAGGTGCGATGCGAGCTGCAACCCGGCGAGCAGCGCACCGTGGTCTTCCTGTTGGGACAAGGCACCAGCCGCGCGCACGCGCGTGATCTGATCGCGAGACACGGACGCGTGGACGCGGCCGAGCGCGCGCTGGCGCGCCAGCACGTGACGTGGGACGCGCTGCTCGACGCCGTCGTCGTGCGCACGCCTGATGACTCCTTCGACGCGCTCGTGAACCGCTGGCTGCTCTATCAGACGGTCAGTTGCCGGCTGTGGACGCGCGGCGGATACTATCAGCCGGGCGGCGCGTTTGGCTTCCGCGATCAGTTGCAGGACGTGATGGCGCTCTTGCTCTCGCGCCCGGATCTGGCGCGTGCACACCTGCTGCGCGCCGCTGGCCGGCAGTTTGTCGAGGGGGACGTGCAGCACTGGTGGCACGAGCCGGCCGGGCATGGCCTGCGCAGCCGTTGCTCTGACGACCTCTTGTGGCTGCCGCACGTGGTGGCGGAGTACGTGCGGGTGACCGGCGACCTGGCGGTGCTCGAGGCCCGCGTGCCCTACCTGACTGGACCGCCCCTGCGCGCCGACGAACAGGAGGCCTACGGACTGCCGGGCGTGTCGGCCGAGGACGGCACCCTGTTCGAGCACTGTGTGCGCGCGGTCGAGCGCGGCCTCACCGCAGGCTCGCACGGTCTGCCGCTCTTTGGCGCCAGCGA
>JANMDX010000401.1:0-28203 GCA_031376505.1 Acidobacteriota bacterium | reverse complement strand
GCCGATACTCCCAGTTCCGATTCCAGCGTCTTCACGAGCTGCGACAGCTCCATCACGCTGATGTTCTTGATGTAGTCCACAACCTGCTGCTGCGTCACGTCGGCCATTGATCTTGTCTCCGTCTGAGATGAAACGAAAAATGTGAATTGGGCCTACGCCCGCTTCTTCTCTGCCTCGGCCAGCACGGTCATGAGATCGCGCGGCACGGCACTCAGGACCCGCACCAAATTGGTGGCGGGCGCCTGCATCAGGAAGAGGAGCTTGGCGTACAGCTCCGGCTTGCCAGGCATGTTGGCCAGGTCGGTGACCTCGGCGGCCTTGATGGCCTGGCCCTGCACTACGGCTGCCTTGATCTGCAGCGCGGGCACAGTCTTCATGAACGTCGTGAGCGTCTTGGCCAGCGCCACTGGGTCGGTGTCGGTATAGGCCACCGCGGTTGCGCCCTCGAAATGCCCAATGAGCACTTCGTAGGACGTGCCCTTCAACGCCCGCTTCGCGATGGTGTTCTTGACCACCTTGTAGCGCGCGCTCGCCTTCTTGAGCGCGCGCCGCAGTTCGGTGACCTGTGGCACGTTGATGCCCTTGTAGTCGATCAGAATCGCCGCATCGGCCTGCTGAAACATCCCCTCGAGGAGTTGCAGCTCAGCCTGTTTGTCGGCTCGCGTGACTGCCATGACTGTCTGCGCCTCCTACTGTTTGGATGCCGCCTCGATCCGCAATTCGTCGATGCGGATGCCGGGCCCCATGGTGGACGAGACGGTGATGCTGCGGAGGTACTTGCCCTTGGCCGCCGACGGCTTGGCTTTGACGATGCTGTCGAGCAACGCCGAAGCGTTCTCGATGAGACTCTGCGGCTCGAACGAGGTCTTGCCGACCGGCACATGGACGATGCCGCCCTTGTCGACCCTGAACTCCACCTTGCCGGCCTTGATTTCCTTGACCGCCTTGGTGATGTCCACGGTCACGGTGCCGGTCTTCGGGTTGGGCATCAGGCCGCGAGGCCCGAGCACCTTGCCGAGCTTGCCCACGACCCGCATCATGTCGGGAGTGGCCACGACGGCGTCGAAGTCCGTCCAACCGCCCTGTATGCGCTCGACCAGTTCTTCGCCACCCACGTGGTCGGCGCCGGCCTCTTGCGCCTCCCGCTGCTTGTCAGGACCGGCAATCACCAACACGGTCTTGGTCTTCCCAAGCCCATGCGGTAATACGATCGTGCCGCGCACCATCTGGTCGGCGTGCTTCGGATCCACGCCCAATCGGATGGACAATGCAACGGTTTCGTCAAACTTGGCGAACTTGAGTTTCTGGAGCAGTGGCAGTGCTTCCTCCAGCCCGTAGGCGCGCTCTTCGACCTGCTGGCGCGCCGCGAGGTACTTCTTCCCGCGCTTTCTCATGTGCCTCCTCCGTGGTACCTACGGGTGTCGCGCACCCTCCCACGTTGCTTGGCCAGCTACTCGGTTCTAGCAGCCAGCGCCTGAATGAACGAACGACGAGCCTTCACGACGAGGGCCGGCGACGAGCAGCTCATCCAGCCGCGAGTCCCCAGCCGACGGCCGTTCCTACAAGATGACGTCGATGCCCATCGAGCGGGCCGTGCCGGATACGCTCTTGATGGCCGAAGCCAGCGAGTCGGTGTTGAGGTCGACCAGCTTGAGCTTGGCGATCTCCTCCACCTGCTTTATGGTCACCGTGCCGACCTTCGCCTTGTTCGGCTCGGCCGAGCCCTTGGCGACATTGGCCGCGCGCTTGAGCAGCACGGGGGCAGGTGGGGTCTTGGTAATAAAGGTGTAGGACCGGTCAGAGTAAATCGTGACCACGGCCGGAATGATCAGGCCCTCGTCTTTGGCCGTGCGGGCGTTGAACGCCTTCACGAAGTCCATGATGTTGACGCCGTGCGGACCAAGCGCCGTACCCACGGGCGGGGCCGGAGTGGCCTTGCCTGCGGGAATCTGGAGCTTCACCATTGCCTGAACTTTCTTCGCCATCTTTACCTCGGGGATTGGACATCAAGGATTGGCGACCGGCCACCGATCGCTCGCTGGCCGAAGCTGCCTGCTCCCCCGTCCTTCGGCCCTGCCCTAGAGTTTCTCGACCTGCAGGAAGTCCAGCTCGACAGGCGTGGCGCGGCCAAAGATGGTCACCATCACCTTGAGTGTGTTCTTGTCGATATTGACGTCGTCAACCGTGCCGTTGAAGCTCGTGAACGGCCCTTCGTTGATGCGCACCTGATCGCCACGCTCGAACGAATACTTGGGTTTCGGCTTCTCGTGGGCCGTCTTGACCTGCACGAGAATCTGTTCCACTTCTTCCTTGCTGAGCGGCGTGGGCTTGGCACCAGCGCCGACAAACCCCGTGACCTTTGGCGTGTTCTTCACGACATGCCACGCATTGTCGGACATGTGCATCTCGACGAGCAGGTAGCCCGGGAAGAACCGCTTCGACGTCACGACCTTTTTACCGCCGCGCATCTCCACGACGTCTTCGGTGGGGATCAGCACCTCGCCGATTTCATCCTGCAGACCATAGGCCTGTACGCGCTGAACGAGCGACTCGGCGACCTTCTTTTCGAAGCCCGAGTAGGTGTGCACGATGTACCAATGCTTGGCCGCGACGTCGGTCATGCCCCACCAAACCGCTGGAAAATTCGCTGCACTGCAGAGTTCAGCAGCAGGTCGATACCGAATAAATACAGACCGAACACGAGCGACGTCGCGATGACGACGAAGGTGGTGGCATAGACTTCGGCCTTCGAAGGCCACGTCACTCGCTTCAGCTCGGCGCGGACCTCGCGCACGAACTCGAACAGCCGGCTTGGTCCCCGGGTGGTCGAGACCGCGCCGCCCTCCGGCGCGCCGTCTCCGGTGCCCGCGGCGGGCGTTCCCACATTGTCGAGCGTTTCGGTTGCCACGAATATCTCGATTCTCGTTACTTAGTCCGGCCGGCGCGCCAGATCGTCGCGGCGCGTTCTCGGGCCGACTCAACACTGGCAGGCCAAGAGGGTCTCGAACCCCCAACCCCCGGTTTTGGAGACCGGTGCTCTACCAATTGAGCTATTGGCCTAACTTCGTTCCTGCAAGCGGCCAGCGGCGAGCGACCGCCGGCCAGGCGCGTCGTCGGCGCGTTACTTCTGCTCCTTGTGAGCCGTATGTTTGCGGCAGAAACGACAGTACTTGCTCAGTTCGAGCCGCTCCGTCGTCTTCTTCTTGTTTTTCGTCGTGCTGTAGTTGCGACGCTTGCAGTCGCCGCACGCCATCTGAATGATGTCTCTCATGGCTCGCTTCGCTCACCTGTCTCGCGGCTAGGGGTCTGCCGGCTAGCGGCTCTTGGATACCCAACCAGGCCGAACGGCAACAGACCGGCGGCCGGGACAATCGTCCCCGCCAGCCGGCCCTTTGCCGAAGGTCCCTCTTACTCGATGATTTCCGAGATCGTGCCGGCGCCCACAGTGCGGCCACCTTCACGAATCGCGAACCGGGCGCCCTTCTCGATGGCCACCGGCGTGATGAGCTCACCCGTGATGGGCGTATTGTCACCAGGCATCACCATCTCGACGCCCTCGGGCAGCTTGAGCGTGCCGGTGACGTCGGTCGTGCGCAGGTAGAACTGCGGACGGTAGCCGTTGAAGAACGGGGTGTGACGTCCGCCCTCTTCCTTGCTGAGGATGTACACCTCGGCCTTGAACTTCGTGTGCGGCTTCATCGAGCCCGGCTTGGCCAGCACCTGACCGCGCTCGATGTCGTCTTTTTCGACACCGCGCAGTAGCACTCCCACGTTGTCGCCAGCCACGCCCTCGTCGAGCAGCTTGCGGAACATCTCCACGCCGGTGACGACCTTCTTCTCGGTCGCCTTGAAGCCGACGATCTCAATTTCCTCGCCGACCTTGACGCGACCGCGCTCGATGCGGCCCGTAACGACGGTGCCGCGGCCCGAGATCGAAAACACGTCTTCGATGGGCATGAGGAAGGGCTTGTCGACGTCGCGCTGCGGCATCGGGATATAGGTATCGAGGGCTTCCATGAGTTTCGACACCGACTCGACGCCTTCGGGATCACCCTGGAGCGCCTTGAGCGCCGACACGCGCACCACTGGCGTGTCGTTCCCAGGGAACCCGTAGCTCGTCAGCAGCTCGCGCACTTCGAGCTCGACCAAGTCGACAAGTTCCGGGTCGTCCATCATGTCGACCTTGTTCAGGGCGACGACGAGGTACGGCACGTTGACCTGGCGGGCCAGGAGGACGTGCTCGCGCGTCTGCGGCATGGGACCGTCCACACAGCTGACCACCAGAATCGCGCCATCCATCTGCGCGGCGCCAGTGATCATATTCTTGATGTAGTCGGCGTGGCCCGGGCAGTCGACGTGCGCGTAGTGCCTGTTGGCCGTGCTGTACTCGACGTGGCTGGTCGCAATCGTCAGGATCTTCGTGTCATCGCGGCGCCCCTGCGACTCGGACGCCTTGGCGACCTCGTCGTACGGGATAAACTTCGCCCAGCCCTTGTCGGCCGAGACCTTCGTCAGCGCCGCCGTAAGGGTGGTCTTGCCGTGGTCGATGTGGCCGATCGTGCCGACGTTGACGTGGGGTTTGGAACGGTCGAATTTCTCTTTCGCCATGACTCGTCTACGCTCGCTTCGTTTGCGGACTGACGACCCGGCCCCGTGCCGGCGTCGAACTTCCGAACCAACTGACTTCTGGAGCCGATGACCGGGATCGAACCGGTGACCTCGTCATTACCAATGACGTGCTCTGCCAACTGAGCTACATCGGCATTCGCCTTCTGCTTCGGCCGACAAGTCGGCCCTTACCCTAACCCGGCCCCCTCATTACCGACGGACACCGGCCGTGCCTGACAACTGGAGCGGGAGACGGGGATCGAACCCGCGACCAACAGCTTGGAAGGCTGTGACTCTACCACTGAGTTACTCCCGCCTACGCCCCGCTGGGGCTTCGCCGGGCGAGCCCGCCACCCCAGGGTTTCCTCGCTCTTCTGTCACTCGATGCCAGTCGAAGACCCTCTAAAGGGCCAAGACTGGTGGGCAGGGGAGGATTCGAACCTCCGTAGGCACAAGGCCGGCAGATTTACAGTCTGCTGCGATTGACCGCTCCGCCACCTACCCGAAATCATTTTGCGCGAGTCGACACGGCTACTCAGCCACGACGCCTTCGCGCTCGATCGCTATGCCTTGGATTCCCCCGGCTACTCGTTGGTCGATTCCAGAGCTGGTGCCGTACCCGATGGAGCTGGCGGAGGGATTTGAACCCACGACCCGCTGATTACAAATCAGCCGCTCTACCGGGCTGAGCTACGCCAGCCAGACGAATCAGGGATGGTAGCACGTCCTGTGCCAGAAGTGCAACACACAGGCCCATGCGCCGGGCAGACTTCTCGTGACGGGCCATTCCTCCTCCGGAGTCCAAGCGGCGGGCTTACGAGCCCTGCCTCCCCCGGTTGCGCTGGCGAACCGCCTCAAACAGCAGAACTGCGGCAGCCGCCGATACATTCAAGCTCCCGACGTGTCCTCGCATCGGAATCGAGGCCAGCCGGTCGCACCGCTCCCGAACGAGACGTCGTAGCCCTGAGCCTTCGGCTCCTACCACCAGCGCCGTCGGAAGCGTGAGGTCTACGTCATCGTATTGCAGATCGGCGCTGGCGTCGAGTCCCACCGTCCAGACCCCCAGTTCCTTGAACTCTTCGATGGCCCGGGCCACGTTGACGACCGTGGCGACCGGCACGTGGTGTACCGCCCCGGCCGAGGCCTTGGCCGCCCCACCGTCGAGCGGTGCGGCCCGTCGCGTCTGACGCACGAGCCCGGTCGCGCCGGCCGCGTGCAGGGAGCGCAGGATGGCGCCGACGTTGTTGGGATCCTCGACGCCGTCGAGGACCACGATGAGCGGTGGACCATCGGCGCCAGAAGCCAGCGACTCAAGTGTAGCTTCGGGCGCCGCCTGTGACCTGGCAATCACCCCTTGGTGCACTCCGCCGTGGGCGAGCCGTCGCGCGGTGTCCTGGTCGACCGTGCGCACCGTCACTCCGAGCGCCCGCGCCTCCTTGAGCAGATCGCGCACGCGTTCGCCGTGCGGCACGACGACCATCACCTCCGACGCGCGCCCCGTGCGAATCGCCTCAATGACGGGATTGATGCCGTGGATGATCACTGCAGCCCTTCGAGCGCTGCGACATACGCGTCCGCGCGCTCACGACAGCCACGCACCGGTGCGATGCCGTCGGCGGGCGTGAAGCCCGACGCCTGCTCGATAGCAGGCACGAGCACGTCGAGTTCGAGACCATCAGCGGCCCCAGTGCAGACCAGGCGAATCGTGTGAAACAGCACCTTCCCTTTGGCACCGGCCTCCGCACCCACGCGCCTGGCGAGATCACGAAACACCTGCCGGTCGATGAGCCGAGGCGCGTCGACCAACGCGCGCGACCATGCGAGTGCCACCGCGCGCGCCTCGGGCTGGATGGCTTCTGCACGAATGTGATCCTGCGCGAGGGCGGCAGGCGCGTCGTAGGTGAATACCTGCATGAGCCGGTCCGGAACGTCGCTCAACCTGTCCACCGACGCGGCCACAGCCGGCACCACTGCTCTGAGCCAGGCTGACACAGCTGGCGACGGCGCACCGTGGAGCCATCCGGCCTGCACGAGGTACGGACGCGCGAGACCGGCGAGGCGCTCGGGTGCCGCGGCTCTCAGGTAGTGGCGATTCACCCATGCCAGCTTCGCCTCGTCGAACACGCCAGCGCTGTGGCCCACCGCACCGAGGTCGAAGCGCTCGGCGAGCGTCGAAAGCGGCAGCACCTCGTCGCCGTCGCCGGGCGACCAGCCAAGCAGCGCCAAGTAGTTCGCCAGCGCCTCGGGCAAGTAGCCCTTCGCGCGGAACTCGGCCACCGAGGTCGCGCCGTGTCGCTTCGACAACGGCGCGTGATCGGGTCCGAGCACCAGCGACAGGTGCGCAAACGCCGGCGGCGTCCACCCGAACGCCTCGTACACGAGCAATTGCCTGGGCGTGTTCGAGATGTGGTCCTCGCCGCGCACGACATGGGTGATGTGCATGAGCGCGTCGTCGACGACGACCGCGTAGTTGTACGCCGGAATGCCGTCGGCACGCACGATCACGGGGTCGCCAATCACGTCTGTGTGGAACGACACCGTGCCGCGCACGAGGTCGTCGAAGCTCACGGTCCGGTCGGCTGGCACGCGCAGGCGCACGGCCGCGCCTTCGCCAGCGGCGAGCCGCATCTCCACCTCCGACGGCGCGAGTCCCCGACACGTGCCGGGATACTTCGGAGGCCGAGACTCGGCAAGCGCCGCTTGCCGGCCGGCTTCGAGTGTCGCTGGCGTGCAGAAGCAGCGATACGCTTGTCCGGTACGCACCAACTGATCGGTATGCGCGGCGTACAGCGCAAGCCGTTCAGACTGGCGGTACGGTCCCACGTCGCCGCCGGCGTCAATCCCCTCGTCCCACTCGAGCCCGAGCCATCGCAGGTCGTCTTTGATGGCCTCTTCCGAGGCTGACGTCGAGCGCTCACGGTCGGTGTCCTCCACCCGCAGGATGAACGTGCCGCCATGGCGCCGTGCGACGAGCCAGTTGAACAGGGCGGTGCGCGCGTTGCCGACGTGCAAGTGCCCAGTGGGGCTCGGAGCGAATCGGACTCTCATCATCCAGCGTCTCGCGGCTACCGGTTGACCGCGTAAAGGAGCGCCACCGCATGGCAGGCCATCGACTCTCCCCGGCCCATGCTGTCGACGCGCTCGTTGGTCTTGCCTTTCACGCTGACCGACGCCGTCGGCACCTGCAGTGCCCCCGCAAGGCTGGTGCAGATCGCCGGCACGTGCGGCAGCAGTTTTGGCCGTTCGGCAATCACCGTCACGTCGACGTTGCCAATCCGGAAACCGCCCTCGTGCACTACGGCCACCGCCGTGCGCAGCAGCTCGAGACTATTGGCATCCTTCCAGGCCGGATCGGAATCGGGGAACAACCGGCCGATGTCGCCAAGTGCTGCGGCGCCAAGAACGGCGTCGGTCACAGCATGGCAGATGATATCGGCGTCGGAATGCCCGTCGAGCCCCAGACCGAAAGGAACGCGCACGCCACCGAGCACCAGCGCCCGCCCCGGCACGAGCCGGTGCAGGTCATACCCGGTGCCGATGCGCAGAGCCGGACTGCCGCCTGGCTCTGGGCCGCGAGCGCCCGCGAGATCGTCAAGAGTTGTGATCTTGCGGTTTGACGGCTCTCCGGCGACGAGTTGCACGGCGCCGCCGGAGCGTTCTATGAGGCCGGCTTCGTCGGTCACGGCAAGATTTCCAGCAGAGCCCAGCGCCCTGGCCAGGACGTCGCGTTGGAACGCTTGCGGTGTCTGCGCCAGGAAGACCTCGCCACGCGGCAGAGTGGACCGCACCCACGTATGCCCATCACTGACCTGTCCGACCTTCACAGTGTCAGTGGCGGCCACGGCGGGGATGGCCGCGCCATGCTCGATGGCCGCGGCGATCATCCGGCTAACGAGCGTCGAGCTCACAAATGGCCGAGCGGCATCGTGGACGAGCACGATGTCGGCGTTCGGCCGCACCGCGGCGAACGCCCGCGACACCGAGTCCTGCCGGCGAGCGCCTCCAACTACGACCTTGACCGCACACGGCCACGACGCCGACACGCAGGCCGGCGCCGGCTCGGCGTGCCCTACGGGCAACGCCACGACGACCTCGTGCACTTCAGGGTGCGTGGCCAGCGCCGTAAGACTCCATTCGAGAATGGACCGGCCCCTGATCTCCAGAAACTGTTTGGGATAACCGGCGCCGAGCCTGGTGCCGAGGCCTCCGGCGGCCAGGATCGCGCTGACGACAGGTGGTTTGCTCATGCCACCCACCGCGCGCGTTCGGCGCCACCGCACGAAGCCGCAATCCTTCGCGCGGTGGCATCGAGCACGCGCGTGAGAGCCAGCGGCACCGTTGCGACTGGCGCGTAGATCACCACGAGCACATCGCTTGTGCTGGTCGTGACCATCGCGCGCGCCGAATCCGACGTGGGATTGCCGAACGGTCCACGGTCGTCGGCCACGGTCAACCGCCCAGCCACATGGACCGTGTCCTTGCGGATGCCGTCGTAAACCTCCCCGTCGCGCCCGAGACGCACCGCAATCGCGCCGCTCAGCGCAGCGCGGTCGTAGACGCCGTACGGCAACTGGCACTGCAAGGACGATAGGTTCACCGCATCCACGAGGCTGTTGACTCTGGGGAACGGGTCCCCGCGCCGCACCCGCCGAAGCAGGGCTTCGTTCGACGGTCGGATCTTCGTCGGATCGATGCCGACACTCCGGTACATTTCGCGCACGGCCTGTGTGTCGACCAGCGGTGCGGCCAGGACGCTCGCCACCAACAAGGCCAGCTCGGCGTCGATGGCCGGCGAGCCACTCGTCACCGACGCGCCGTCCCACCACAGCGCCCCGGGGCGCACCACGAAAGCCAAGCTGGGCTCCACGGCCAAGGGGGCGATCACTGGAGAATTCTACCTTGACCGCGGCGGCACAGTTTTTCCGTGCCTGTACACTAGGGGCCATGCTCGACTTTCTCCTGCACGTCGATGACCGCCTCGTCGCGATCGCCAACGCCGCTGGCCCGTGGGCCTATGCGGTGTTGTTTGCGATCATCTTTGCCGAGACGGGGTTCGTCGTCACGCCCTTCCTGCCCGGCGACTCGTTGCACTTTGCTGCCGGCGCCCTGGCCGCCACCGGGCTCTTCGACATGCGGGTGCTCGTGCCGACGCTGATTGTGGCCGCGATCACCGGCAACACCGTCAACTACTCGATTGGGGCTCGGGTCGCCCACCGCTTCCTGGGCGACGACGCCCGCCCCGCCACCGGACGGTTGTCCCGATTCGTCAAGCCGGCGCACGTGCGTGAGGCCCACGCGTTCTTCGTGAAGCACGGCGGCAAGGCCGTGATGCTCGCCCAGTTCATGCCGATCGTACGCACTTTTCTGCCATTCGTCGCCGGCGGCGCGGGTATGCCGTACCGTGAGTTCATCGCCTACAACGCCGCCGGCGCCGTGACCTGGGTCGGTCTGTGCACGGGAGCCGGCTATCTGTTCGGCAACATTCCCGTCGTGAAGGACAACTTCGAGCTGGTGGTGCTGGGCATCGTCGGCGTCTCGGTCCTGCCGATCGTGGTCGAAGTCCTCAAGATGCGCGGTCGCTCGACGGCTACCGGCCGCTAAGGGCTCACCGCTCGGCGGCCTTCGGGCGCGCCGTCTGTCGCGGCTTCGGCGTCCGGAGCCGTACGCACGATCTCGTGAACGCGCGCGGCCAGCGCGCGCATCACGTCGGGCGTCGGTGCCATTTCGGCCGTCATCTGGATCGGCGCATGTACGATCAGGCGGACGTCGCCGGGCCGGGTCGTGAGTTCGCCTTTCTTCATCACGTGCCGGCTGGCCACCACCGAGAGGGGCACGATCGAGATGCCGGTCTGCACGGCCGGAAAGAAGCTGCCAGCCTTGAAGGGCGCCACCAATCCATCGCGGCTTCGCGTGCCCTCCGGAAACACGATGAGCGACAGGCCGCGCGACGGCAGCGACGTCGCCCACGAGAGAATGCCATGCCGGTCGGGGCGCCGACGATCCACAAGCATGTGCCCAGAGCGCCGCAGGTGCCAACCGAGAAATGGAAACCGGCCGAGCGACGCTTTGGCGATGATCCGCAGTTGGAATGGCACCGAGGCAAACAGCACCGGGATGTCGTAGATGCTCTGATGGTTGGCCACAAACACATAGGTGGCACCAGGCGTGAGGCGGTCGAGGCCTTCAACCGACACCCGCACACCCGTCGTAGCAAGGATCAGCCACGACCACCACTGGGCGCAGCGGTGCGCGAAATGGCCGTGGCCGCCGAGCAACGTCGACGCGATCGACATCGTGCCGAGCACAATCGTGTACACGGCAATGGCTGGAATCAGCCAGAACACGGTGCGAAGCAGATGGAACGACGGCACGCGGATCATCCGATCAACAGATCAAGTGCTTCGCCCACATGGCGTACGCCCTCAAGTGCGATGCCGGCCTCGTCGGCGCTCCGGCGGCTGTCGTCGTCGAGATTCGCGGCCGGCAGGACCACGCGGGTGAAGCCCATCTGACGTGCCTCTCGCAAACGCAGCGGCGCCTGGGGCACACCCCGCACCTCCCCGCCAAGTCCCACTTCTCCGAACACGGCAGTGCTCTGCGGAATCGGGCGATTGCGCACACTCGACGACAACGCCGCCAACACCGCCAGATCGGCAGCCGGCTCGTCGATGCTCATGCCGCCGGCGATGTTCACGTAGACATCCTCGCCCACCAGGACCAGTCCAGCGCGTTTCTCGAGCACCGCCAGCAGCAGCGACACCCGACCCGTATCGATGCCAACCGCCATACGCCGCGCGGTGCCATAGGTAGCCGTGCTGACCAGGGCCTGCACCTCGACCAGGAGTGGACGGGAGCCCTCCATGCAGCACAGCACTGCCGAGCCCGGCGTCGCGGTGGGGCGTTCGGCCAGGAACATCTGCGACGGATTCGGTACGGCCTTGAGGCCGCCGCCGGTCATCTCGAATACGCCCAATTCGCTCACGGCCCCAAAACGGTTTTTGATGGCCCGCACCACGCGGTGCGAGTGATGGCGCTCACCTTCGAAGTACAGGACCGTGTCCACCACGTGCTCGAGCACCTTGGGCCCAGCGAGCGCGCCGTCCTTTGTGACATGGCCCACGAGGAACGTGGGCAGGTCATGGCCCTTGGCGTTGAACAGGAACTGCGTTGCAGCTTCGCGCACTTGTCCGATGCTGCCCGGCGCCGACTGAAATTTCAAGGAGAACACCGTCTGGATCGAATCGACGACGAGCAGGCGTGGACGCACTCGACCGATTTCCTCTAGAATCCGCTCCACGCACGTCTCGGCCAGCAGATAGAGCGGCGCGTCACCTACGCCGAGACGTTCTCCTCGCGACTTGACCTGGTGTTCGGACTCCTCGCCCGACGCGTACAGCACGGCACCGTGAACGCGAGCAAAGTTGGCGGCAGCTTGCAGCAGCAACGTCGACTTGCCGATACCGGGCTCGCCTCCGAGCAGGACGAGCGACCCCGGCACGATGCCACCGCCCAACACCCGGTCGAACTCGTCGATGCCCGACGTGAGCCGGGCTGCATCGCTGTTCTCGATATCGGCGTACTTCTTCGCGCCGCCGGTGCCACCGGGCATCGAATAGCGATGACCGCCGGCGGCCAGCCCGCCGCCTCCAGTCGCTGCCTCGACGGGACGCTCTTCGACAAACGAGTTCCACCCCTCGCAGTCGGGACACCGCCCCAGCCACTTGCTCGCCTGGCTGCCGCACTCCTGACACACGAACACGGCCTTGGACGGCTTGCTCATCCGGCCGATCCTATCGCGTCTGGCGGCGCAAGCACGGCCACGCCACGACGCGCCGTCACGCGTACCGCCGCTCCACCCGCGCGCCGAGCCGGCAGAGCACTTCGTAGGGGATCGTACCAATCCACGCCGCCATCTCCCGGGCGTCGATGGTCTGCCAGGACTCGGAGCCCTGCGATCCGAGGAACACCACCTCGTCGCCCGGCGACACGTCATCGATGGCGGTCACGTCGACGGTGAGCATGTCCATGCTGACCGCGCCCACAATGGGCGCGCGTCGTCCGCGCACGAGGGCAGCACCGCGACCCTCGAGTCGCCGGTCGAGACCGTCGGCATAGCCCGCCGGCACGACGGCGATCGTCATGGACGCTTCGGCCGCGTACCGGGCACCGTACCCCACGCGCTCGCCTGCGCGTACCCCCTTCACCGCGACGACCCGGCTCGTGAGGGTCATGGCCGGCGTGAGGGTAATCGTGGAGGCGAGCGGAGGCGGAACCACGCCGTATAGCAGCAGCCCTGGGCGCACCATGTCGCCCCAAGTGCGCGAGTCGCGTAGGCACGCAGCGCTGTTGGCCGCGTGCGCCAGCCGAGCGCGACCGTCGAGGGCCGCAATCGCCGCGCGCGCCGCGGCAAACCGGACGCGCTGCAGCTCGAACAGCTCGTGTTCGGCTTCGTCGGCGGTGGCAAAGTGCGTGAAGACCGCCTCGACGTCGAGCGACGGACTGGCGAACACGCCGGGCAGGGTGCGCTGAAGGTTGTCATCGCGGAACCCCAGACGATTCAGTCCCGTGTCGATCTTCAGATGACACGTGAGCCGACAGCCGTGACGCAGCGCAGCGTTCGCGAGCGCGCGGGCTGCGCCTGGACTCGAGATCGTAGGGGTGAGACGGTGCGTGAAGATCCCGTCTGGATCACTGACGCTGAGCGCACCGAAGACCAGGATGCGGCCAGGGACACCCGCCTCACGCAGCTCGATGCCCTCTTCGATGTCGGCCACGGCCAGCCACGTGGCGCCCGCGTCGATGAGCGCGCGCGCGACCGGCACCGCGCCGTGTCCATAGGCGTTGGCCTTGACGACCGCAATCACGGCCGGCGGCACGCCGCCGTGCCCGGCGGCCTGGCCGAGCGCGGTATCGGTGGCGAGGTAGTCGACCAGGGCGCGATAGTTCGAGCGTACCGCTCCGAGGTCGACCCGCGCGGAGGTACAGGGAATCACATGCCTGGCGCGAGGGGCATGAACTTGGTCTGCCCCGCGATGAAGGCCGCGCGCACCGTGCCCGTGGGGCCATTGCGTTGCTTGGAGATAATGAGCTCGGCGATGCCGTCGCTCTCGGCCTTCTCCGACTTGTCGGCCTTGTACATCTCTTCGCGGAAGATCATGATGACCACGTCCGCGTCTTGCTCGAGGGCGCCCGACTCGCGCAAGTCCGACAGCATCGGGCGCTTGTCAGAACGGGCCTCGGGGGCACGGGACAGCTGCGACAACACGATGATGGGCACGTTCAGCTCCTTGGCCAGGCCCTTGAGCGAACGCGAGATCGCGCCAAGTTCGAGCGTGCGGTTCTCGGACTTGCCACGCCCGGTCATGAGCTGGACGTAGTCGACGGCGAGAATGCTCAGACCGTGCTCGGCCTGGAGCCGCCGCGCTTTGGCGCGCATCTCGAGCACGCCGACCCCAGCCGAGTCGTCCACGAAGAGTTGAGCCTCCGCGAGTGTCTCCATGGCGTGCGTGATCTGTCCGTACTCCCGCTGGCCGATCTGTCCGCTCTGCAGGCGAAAGCTATCGATTCCGGCCTCCGACGAGAGCATGCGCATGAACAACTGCTCTTTCGACATTTCAAGACTGAACACGCCGGCCACGCCCATCCGGTCGGTGCCGGGCACGGGATGCGTGGCGACGTGCTGGCAGATATTCAGCACGAGACTCGTCTTGCCCATCGACGGCCGGGCCGCGACGATGATGAGGTCGCCGGGCTGGAAGCCCCGCGTCATCTTGTCGAGATCGACCAGGTGCGTGCCGACGCCAGTGATGAACGATTGATGCTCGAAGAGCTTCTCGATTTTCGGGAAGCTTTCCTGTACCAACTGCCGCATCGGCACGAAACCGGCCTTCACGCGGTCTTCGGCCACCGAGAAAATCGCGCTCTCGGCGTCGTCGAGGATCAGGTCGGCGTCCTGATCGGCTTCGTAGGCGTTGGCCACGATCTTGTTGGCTGCGTAGATCAGACTGCGAAGCGTGGCCTTTTCCTTAACGATCCGCGCGTAGTACTCGACGTTGGTCGCGCGCGGCACGCCGTCGACGAGCGACGCCAGGTAGGCGGCCCCGCCCACCTCTTCGAGTTCGCCGGCGCGTTCCAGTTCCTCGCGCAGGATCACGAAGTCGATGGCGCTGCGCCGTTCGACCAGTACGGTCATGCGCTCGAAGATGCGCCGGTGAGCGTCGCGGAAGAACGCCGCAGACGTGACGATCGCGATCGCCGTATTGAATGCCTCGTTGTCGATCAGAATCGCGCCGAGCACCGACCGCTCGGCGTCGAGACTATGCGGCAGGGTGCGTTCGTGGGCGGCGACGGTTTCAGCCATGGCGGAAGTGCGGGGACCGGGGTCAGGGACCGGTGATCGTAGGAAAGAGAGACTCTACGCCCAGCGCCTCGCCGGCGCAAGACTTGACGTGTGGCGGCAGAAAAGGCAACGGCCGGATGCAATTATTGCACCCGGCCGAAGTGTTTCGCGGGACAGCGTTATCCAGTTCTTGCCCAGTCCCCAGTCCCTAGTCCCTATTCCTTGGAGATCGTGACCTTGAGCTGAGCGGTCACATCGCGGTGCAGCTTGACCGGCACCGAGAACTCGCCGAGCGCCTTGAGGGCGTCGGGCAGCAGGATCTTGCGCTTGTCGATGTCAAAGCCCTTGGCCTTCACGGCATCGGCAATGTCCTGGCTGGTGACTGACCCGAAGAGATGTTCGGTCTCGCCCACCTTGCGCGTGAACGCCAGTTCCAGGGCCGAGATTCTCGCGGCGATGGCCACGGACGACGAGCGCTCCTCGCCTTCGCGGGCCTCAGCGATCTTGCGTTCGCGCTCGACTCGCTTCTTGTTCGCCTCAGTGGCGAGCAGGGCGAGCTTGCGCGGCAGCAAGTAGTTGCGGGCGTAGCCATCGGCCACTTTCACGATCTGGCCGCGGGTGCCCAGGTGTTCCACGTGGTCCCGGAGGATGATTTCCATAGTTCCTCCTAGTCGATCACGTACGGCAGCAGCGCGATCTGCCGCGCACGCATGATGGCCGTACGAAGCTTGCGCTGGTGCAACGCGCAGGTGCCAGAAATCCGGCGCGGCAGCACCTTGCCACGTTCAGGAACAAACCCGGACAGCACCCGGACATCTTTGTAGTTGATGTCGTCGATGCGCTCCGCGCAGAACTTGCAGACCTTACGGCGGCGGAACATCCCCCGGCGCTGGCCGTCCTTCTTGTCGCCGGTGGCCTTGGCGCCGCGTCCGCGCGCCTTGCTGCCGGCCGGGCCTGATTTCTTTGCAAATGCCATGATGCCTTATGCCTCCGTAGGATCGAAACCGTCGCGGTCGTCATCGTCGCCATCCTGCGCCTGCGGGCCCTCACCGGGCTGGCGATCTGGCGGCAACCCACGCGCGACGCGGCGCCGGCGGGAATCTTCCACGCGGATGTTCTTCGCGCGGTCAGCCTTGCGCTCGTGCTCGTCGACACGCACGATCAGATGCCGCAACAGGCCTTCGGTGTTGCGCAGCCGGCGGTCGATCTCTTTCATGAGCTCGCCCGAGCCCGCGATCAAGTGAAGGACGTAGAAGCCCTCCTTGTGATTGCCGATGTCGTAGGCGAGTTTGCGCCGGCCCCAGGGGTCGGTCTTCTCGAGGGTACCGCCCACGCGGGCGATGATGGCTTCAATCTGCGTCTGCTGCTCGGCCACCTCCGCTTCCGTGGCATCGGGCTTCATGACGTAGACCAGTTCGTACTTCCGTTCGCTCATCCGTTCTCCTTGTGGACCCGCCGTCGCGCTGCGAGCCTTGGCGGGCAAGTCCGCCGCGACTCCGGACGCGATGACGATGGCCACCGTAGTGGCAAGGAGACCTGCCGGGCCGTCAATCGACGGCGCCGGGGTCCTGCTTGTCGTTGACTGCGTTGAACGCGTTCATCGCGCGTTCGATGCCGTCGGTGACGAACATCACCGAGGCATCGGCGGCCCGCAGCACGGCCGCCTCCACTGCATCGCGTTCGTCCTCGGAGAACTTGCCGAGCACGTGATCCGCGAGTTCCCGTTGCCCGTCACCGCGACCCACGCCAATGCGCAGTCGCGGCACGTCGCGCGTGCCCAGCCGGCCAACGATCGACTTCAGACCGTTGTGGCCGCCGTCACTCCCGCCCCGCCCCGCCCTCAGCCGCCCGAGCGGCAACGCCACGTCGTCGAGCACCACGAGCGTCTCGGGGACGAACACCTTGTAGAACCCCGCAAGACCCGAGACGGCCTCGCCACTGAGATTCATGAACGTCATCGGCTTGGCCACCAGCACCTGCTGGTCGCCAAGCCGTACTTTGGCCACAAGGGCCTGATGTTCGTTGCGCCACTGGTCCACGTGCCAGCGACGCGCCAGTTCGTCGATGACCTGAAATCCGACGTTGTGGCGCGTACCCTCGTAGCGCGCCCCCGGATTGCCGAGTCCAACGACGAGCTTCACTTCTTCGGCTTGTCCTTCTCGTCGGCGGGCTTGTCGGTCTTGCCCTTCTTCGCCACTTCGGGCTCGGCGGCCCCAGGCACCGCGGCCACGGCGTCAGCGGCCGGCTCAGCGATAACCTTGGCCGAGATGACGTGCACCAGCATCAGGTCGTTCTCGCTGAGC
Source organism: Acidobacteriota bacterium (assembly GCA_031376505.1). Taxonomy (GTDB): domain Bacteria; phylum Acidobacteriota; class Vicinamibacteria; order Vicinamibacterales; family UBA2999; genus CADEFD01. The sequence continues at coordinate 10,953 of JANMDX010000401.1, read as the reverse complement.
GGAACCCAGGTGGCGTTGGCGGCGATGTCCCTCACGTAGATCGCCTGGCCAAGCTCGAGGTCGCTCACGTCGATGTCGATGTGCTCGGGAATCTGCGTAGGCAGACACTCGACTTCGATTTCCTTGTGCAGGAATTCGAGCACGCCGTCCTGCTGCTTCACGCCCTTCGCCTCTCCGTGCAGCACGATGGGCACCTGCACGGCGATCTTCTTCTCGAGGTTGACGCGATAGAAATCGGCATGCAGGAGGTGCTGCGTGACCGGATCGAGCTGGAACTCGCGCACGAGCACGCGCTGGGTGCTCTCACCGGTGACGTTCAGCGTGATGAGCGTGTTGACGCCCGAGGCCGAGTGGAGAATGCGCATCATCTCCTTCGGGCTCACCGCCACCTGCACCGGGGCGATGGCATCGCCTGCCTTCTGGGCGCCGTACACCACGGCAGGCACATGCCCTGCGGCGCGGAGCCGCCGAGCCTCGTTCTTGCCCTTACCAGACCGCTTGACTGCCTCGAGTATCGCTTCCATGACTTCGAACCCTCGTTCCGTTCACTAGCCCTTGTTCGCCGAGCCGCTAGCTGCTAGCCGCTAGCCGCTGTCGCTCGTCCGTCCCTAGACGAAGAGCGACGACACCGATGTCTCTTCGTGGATGCTACGGATGGCCTGCCCGAGCAGACGCGCCACCGACAGCTCCTCGATCTTGTCGCACCGCGCCCGCTTGTCTTCGAGCGGGATGGTGTTGGTCACGATCAGCTTGTCGAGCGGCGACTTCTCAATACGCTCGATCGCTGGGCCCGACAGCACGCCGTGCACGGCGCACGCGAGCACGCGCTCGGCGCCCGAATCTTTCAGTGCCTGCGCCGCCTTCTGCATCGTGCCGGCGGTGTCGATGATGTCGTCGGCAATCACGCAGGTGCGACCACGAATGTCGCCGATGACGTTCATGACTTCGACCTTGCCGTCTTCCGAGCGGCGCTTGTCGATGACCGCCAGTTCGGCCCCGAGGCGTTTGGCATACGCGCGCGCCCGCTCGGCACCGCCTGCGTCCGGCGCCACAATGGTCAGTCGCTGCAGGTCCTGACGCGACAGGTAGTCGATGATGATGGGCGCCGCAAACAAATGGTCGACCGGGATGTCGAAGAACGCCTGGATCTGCGCCTTGTGCAGATCCATCGTGAGCACCCGATGGGCGCCGGCCGCAGCAATCACGTTGGCCACGAGCTTGGCCGAGATCGGCACCCGCGGCTTGTCCTTGCGGTCCTGGCGCGCGTAGCCGTAGTACGGAATCACCGCCGTGATGCGAGCCGCCGAGGAGCGGCGAAAGGCATCGATCATGATGAGCATCTCGACGAGATGCTCATCGACCGGGGCGCAGGTCGGCTGCACCAGGAAGATGTCCGTGCCGCGGATGTTCTCGTCGATCTGAAACGAGACCTCGGTGTCGGGAAACCGACGGAGACGAGCCTGTCCGATGGGCACCCCAAGGAATTGGGCGATCTCACGGGCCAGGCGCGGGTGCGCACTGCCGCTGAAAATCTTGAGATCTCCGAAGCCCGTCTGTGGCATTGCCTGTCGCCGTTACGATCCTGCCGGACGCGCCGGCACAGAATTCCTCGAAAAATTGGTTGGGGCGGAAGGATTCGAACCTTCGAATACGGGCTTCAAAGGCCCGCGCCTTACCGCTTGGCGACGCCCCATCACCCTGGCCGAACTACCAAGCCCCGCAGGGACAAGCCCCTGCGAGCGAAACAACTAGTCTATACGACGAATTCGATTGTCGGCAAGCACCCGCTGACGTTCGCTGGCCACGATCTCACCGGGAAGCGTGCCCGTCAGTATCGCCGCCTCGCCCCGACCGGCCAGGGTGGCCTGGGCGACGGCGGCCAACTCGGGGTCGCCAAAGACGCCAAAAACGGCCGACCCGCTGCCCGACATGGCGGCGTGGACGGCCCCCAGGGCCGTCAAGGCGCGCACGGTATGGCGAATCTGGGGGAACCGGCTGGCCACGGGCGGCTCCAGGTCGTTGCTCAACCCCTGAGCCCACGCCGGCCATCCGGGCAGCGTCCGCGGTCCCGCCGCGCGGGACCTGGGTCTGGGCTTGGGGTCCTGGTCGAACCATCCGTAGGCGTCCGGCGTGGAAACGCCAAAGGCAGGCTTCACGAGCACGACGGGCGTGACCGGCGGTTCCGTCAGCGGCGACACGTCATCGCCTCGCCCAGTCCCGAGCGCCGTTCCACCAGATAGGAAAAACGGCACGTCCGCACCGAGGCGCGCGCCCAGGCGCGCCAAGCCCGCTAGGTCGAGCGGCAACTGCCAGAGGCGCGCCAACGCCGTCAACGTGGCGGCCGCGTCACTGCTGCCGCCCCCGAGCCCTGCCTCGGCGGGAATCCGCTTCTGAAGCGTCACCCTGACGCCGGACAGTGGCGCAGAAGCGTCGGACCGTAACGACCACAGGAGTAACGCCGCGCGCCACACCAGGTTCCGCGCGTCGGTCGGCACGCCGGGCTGATCGCACCTGATGGCGAAGGGACCGGGCGCCTCAGTGAATGTCAGCGTGTCGTGGAGGTTGAGCGACTGCAGCACAGTGCGCACCTCGTGATATCCCTCCGGCAATAGCCCGAGGATCTTCAGGTCGAGATTGATCTTGGCGTAGGCACGAACAACGAGCGGTTCAGGCGAAGACATACGAAGGAACCGGCTCCTACCGCTCGCGAGCGGCAAATGGACTGGCCGCACGCAGATCCTCGAGCGTGATGGGCGAGGCGTCGCCAGGAACAGCCAGGGTGAACGCGGCGGCGTCGAGGTCGATATTCATTTCCAGGCTGACGAGCGTGGCGACACGGTCGACGGCGCCGCGCGGCAGGGCCCGACGAACTCGCACCGTCCGGGCAACGCCGGACTCATGCGCCGCATAGTCCACCTGCCACCCACGGTAGTCGGCGGCCACGAGCACACCAGACTTCAAGAACGCTCGTGTGTCGCCGGCGTCGACGACCTGCCACGTGGGGCCGTACTGGGAGCCGCGCCCGTCATCACCAGCGACGCAGCCAAAGATCAGCCGGCGCAAGTCCGCGGCGTCGAGGGACAAACCGGTCAACGCGTCGAGCACACTTGCAACCGGCGCATCGCGCAATACCTGAGCGTCCCGGGGAAAGAACAGCGTGGTAGTGGCGCCATTTGAGACAAACAGCAGCGCCGGCGCGCCAAAGGGCGCCAGAGCCTCGAGCCGCAACGACGCGGGCTCCGCGAACCCCGCGAGAAGCCGGGCCCGCACACGCTCCTGGCCCGCCCGTCCTGCCAGGCGGATCTCCGCGGTGGCGGTGCGCAGTGGACGACAATGCCTGGTGGCCCGCGCGAGCGCCTGGAGCGCGGTGGGCGCGTCAACGCCAGCGCCAGTCGGCCGGTCTGGGGCCCGGGCGGCGCACGCCGTCGCGAGCACGGCTGCCGCGACGACCGTCAACTGCGCCGGCGTCATCGCGGACGGCGGCCGAGCTGCCGCAATCGACGTTCGACCGCCGCGCGATCGATGTCGACACTGTCGCCGTCGAGCGCCAACTCGAGACGGTCGGCGGCGTCGCCACGCTTGCCGAGCGACGCCAGCACGTCGGCAAAGTGGGACTGGATCACCGAGCTGCTCCGCAGCGCGTCGGCGGCCGCCCGCAGCGGCGCTTCCGCGTCTGCGGCGCGGCCGAGCTTCAGCAGCGCCCACCCACGGCTGTCGAGGAAGGCCGGATTCCCAGGCTCGACCGCGAGGGCGCGATCGATGAAGCCCAGGGCCTCGGTCAGACGGAGTCCGCGGTTGGCCAGCATGTACCCGAGGTAATTGAGTGCATTGGCGTCCAGCGGATCGCGCGCCACGACGGCCCTGAACACGCGCTCAGCGTCGGCCACGCGCCCTGCACCTTCGTACGCCGACCCCAGCCTGAAGGCCAGGGCGTCGTCGTCGGGCTGCGCGGCCACGAGTGCGCCAAGCAGCGCCACCGCGGGCTCGTGGCGTTTGGCTTCCTGATAGACGTCCGCCATCGCGAAGGCGCCTTCGGGCGTGCGAAGCAACGGCGCGAGCGCAGCTTCGGCCGCGGCAACGGCCGCGCCGGCCCGCCCGGCGCGCACGCCGGCGATCGCCTCAATGCGGATGAGTCCCGCATCGAGTGGCGCCCGTTCGCGTGCCGCCTTCGCCACACCGATCGCCTGGTCGTACTGCCGGGCCTGCACATACGCCTGCGCCAGCGCGGCGGCGACGCCGGCCGACTCCGGTACCAGCGTCTGCGCTCGCTCGAAGGCGCGCACGGCCCCGGCCGCGTCGCCGCGTTGCAGGCGCGCGCCTCCCAGTTCGGCCAGAAGTCGCACCGCATCACCGACCGCTCGGCCGCGGTCAGCGCCACCGTCGCTGTCAAGCGGGCCAAGCAACCTATCAATGGCCGCATAGTCGTAGCGCTCGCGGTAGATCGCAGTAAGCACCAGCAGCGACGGCAGGTGCCCCGGCTCGACCGCCAACGCCTGCTCGGCGGCGCCCACGGCTTTGACGGCGTCACCCTCCTGCTGATACGCCTGCGCGAGCAGAGACAGCGCCGCGACATCCTTGGGCGCTGATGCCAGCACCTCAGTCAGCGCGCTGACGGCGCGCGCGGCGCCGGCGCCTTCTGGGATGTTCAGGAGCGCGACCGCCCGGCGTAGACGCAGTTCACGGCCGGGCGTGCGCATCCCCTTGATGCCCTTGTCAAACGCCGCCGCGGCGTCCTCGAACTTGCGCTGCCGCTCGTACAAGTCACCGAGCGCCATGTAGTAGCGCGGATTCGCGGCGGCCGCCTGTTCGAGCACCGACCCGGCTCGATCGAGCTGTCCGAGTGCGCGATGCGCATCGGCCAGCATCACGATCGGCTCGCCGGCCGCGCCGGTCTGCGATACGACGCGCTCGAGAATCGGTACGGCCTTCTCCGCCTGACCTGAGGCCATGAGCTGACGCGCGAGTGTGACCTGCAAGCCGAGGTCGGTCGCCATGGCCGGGGTGCCCTGCACCGCCGTGAGATGCACAATGGCCGCGGCGCGCCACGTCTCGACGGAGCCGCCGGTCGGGCCATCGACCACGCCGTCGGCCCAGGCCGCATTTACCAATCCGAGGACGCGGTGCCCTTCCTCCGACTGGGGGTTGAGCGCGAGGGCCCGTTCGGCGGCCGTCACGGCTTCGACCGGCCGATTCTGGCGCGCGTGGAAGGCGGCCAGTTCGCCGTGCAGTTCGGACACGGAGGGCTCGAGCGCGACGGCGCGTTCGAGCCCGCTCTGCGCGGCCGCCACGTTGTCTTCGGCCTCGGCGCGCCGGGCCAACAGAAACTCGTACATCGCGGCGGCGTTGGCCGGACGATTGACCGTGGGGGCTGGCGCTGGGGTGGGCGCTGGGGCCGGACGCTGTCCAGCGACCACGAGCAGTGCGAGCACAGCGAGCGCAAGAGCCATTCCCGCATCTTTTCATATTTCCGGCTACGGGTAACCGGCAGACGCGACCCGGCGCGCTATACTCGTCCACCGGAGTTCACGATGCCTATTGACGCGGAGTTGCTCGAGATTCTGGCCTGTCCGGCCTGCAAGACGCCGGTCGTGCTGGTGCACGACGGCGCCGCCCTGAAGTGCGAGGCGTGCCACCGCGTCTATCCCATCAAGGACGACATCCCGGTGATGCTGCTCGACGAAGCCACGGTCGAGCCCTGAAGATTCTGCTCGTCCGGTTGCGGCTGGTCGGAGACGTGGTCTTCACGACGCCGGCCATCGGCGCGCTCCGGCGCCAGTTCCCGCACGCGCGCCTCGACTACCTCGTCGAGGACGTGGCTGCCCCGGTCGTGCGGCACAATCCGCATCTCGATACCGTGATCGAAGTGGCGCGCCCGCGCGGCGTCGCGCGGTTGTCCTACGACGCCTCACTGGCCTGGCGCCTGCGTCGCGAGCGCTACGACCTGGCCATCGACTTCCACGGCGGGCCGCGCAGTGCCTGGCTGGTGCGGGCCACCGGTGCACCACAGCGCATCGGCTACGACATTCCCGGCCGCCGGTTCTTCTACTCGACGCGCGTGCCATGGCATCCGTCACTGGTGCCGCCGCGTCACTCGGTGCTGAACCAGTGGGATCTGCTTACGCCACTGGGCATCGCTCCGCCTGAGCCTGGCATCAATCCAGTCGAGATGACCACCGGCCCTGAGGCGCGCGCCAGTGCGGCCGCCCGCCTCGTGGCGGCGGGCGTGTCGACCGAGGCGCCGCTCGTGGTGCTGCACGTCAGCGCCAGCAATCCCTTCCGCCGCTGGCCGCGCGAGTCGTTTGCGCAGGTGGCCGCGGCGCTGGCGCGCGAAGATCGCAGCCGCCGCATTATGATCACCGCCGGACCGTCGGAGGCCGATGCCGCCGACGCGGTGGCCGACGAGGCCGCGCGCGAGGCCGGCGAGGCTGCCGGCGCCATCGTGCGCTGTGGGGAACCGTCGCTCGAGGAGCTTCACGTCATCATGACGCGCGCCCAACTCTTTATCGGAGGCGACACCGGGCCCCTGCACGTCGCGGCCACGACCGCTGTGCCGATCGTGGCGCTCTTCGGTCCGACGCTGCCCGAGCGTTCGATGCCCTGGCGCGCTCGTCCGGCGCACGCCGCCGCCGTACAGCCCGGCCCGCTCGACTGCCGGCCATGCCACCAGCGGGTGTGTGTGCACGGCGACTTCCGTTGCCTCACCGCGCTCAAGCCCGGCGAAGTACTCGCAGCGGCCCGCCGCGTACTCGAGGCCGCGTCGTGACTATCGCCCTCTCGGACGCGCGTGTCATGACGCTCGACCGCATCGACCGCATCGGCTGGTGGGCTCTGGCAGCCTGCGTGGCGTCGTTGCAGATCTCCATTGCCGCCGCCCAGGTGGCGGTGACGGTGGCCGCGCTGGCCTGGGTCGCGCGCGCCGCCATTGCCGGGGCGCCCGCGCTGCCCCGCTTCGCCTGGCCGCTGGCGGCGTACTCGGCGTTGACCCTGCTCTCGGCGGCCGTATCGCGGGATCCCGCCGTGAGCGTGCCCGATACCAAGCAGCTCGTGCTCTTTCTGCTCGTGCCCATCGTGTTCGAGTTCGGCCGTGGCTCGCGCGCCCGTACCCTGGCCACGATTGCCCTCTCGGTTGGCGCGGCCAGCGCCCTCGTGGGCATCGTGCAATACGGCGTGCTCAACTACGACAACCTGGGACGCCGTCCCCAGGGCACGCTGTCGCACTGGATGACGTACTCGGGCACGCTGATGCTCGTGATCTGCGCCGCCGTGGCACGGCTGCTCTTCGACACGCGGGACCGCGTCTGGGCATCGCTCGTCATGCCATCACTGGTGGCCGGCCTGGGCCTCACGTTCACCCGCAGCGCCTGGGTCGGCGTGTCGGCGGGCGTCGGCGCGCTCTTCCTGCTGAAGGACCGTCGGCTCGTCGGCGTGCTGCCCATCGTGGTGGCAGTGCTCGTAGCGGCGGCGCCGGCGGCCGTCACGACCCGGGTGTACTCGATGTTCGACCGGAACGACCCGACCAACCGCGACCGCATGGCGATGCTCGAGGCCGGACTGGCCATCGTCCGCGACCATCCGCTCACCGGCGTTGGTCCCGACATGATCACGCACGTGTATCCGCGCTACCGCGTGCCGTGGGCCGTGCAGGAGAACAACCCGCACCTGCACAACGTGCCGATGCAGATTGCGGCCGAACGCGGCCTGCCCGCGCTGGCGGCGTGGGCCTGGTTCATCGCCTCGGTGACGCGAGGGACCTGGCGCCGCCTGCGGCATACGCGCCATCCCGCCCTGGCCGCGGGCGGTATGGCGGCGGTCGCGGCGATGCTGGCGGCGGGGCTCTTCGAATACAACTTCGGTGACTCCGAGTTCCTCATGCTGTTTCTCGTACTCGTGACTCTGCCCTTTGCCGCCGATCGCGACGGGGGCCTGCCATGACCATCGCCCCCGAGTTGCCCGCGCTGGCGCGGCCGCGTGCCCTGGCAATTCTCGACGGCATGCCCCACGCCCGCATCGTCGTGGTGGGCGACCTGATGCTCGACCACTTCATGATCGGCCGGGTCACGCGCATCTCGCCCGAGGCGCCGGTGCCGATCGTGGAGTTCGAACGCGAGTTCACCCTTCCCGGTGGCGCCGCCAACGTGGCCCACAACGTGCGTGCGCTCGGCGCGGCCGTCTCGCTCGTGGGGGTGGTGGGCAACGACGCGACCGCCGCGGACATGCGCGGACTGCTCGAGGCGCGAGGCGTACCGCCGACGGGACTCATCGTGGACCCCACTCGACCCACGACCCGGAAGACACGCCTCGCCACGACGCGTAACCAGCAGGTGGCGCGCATCGACGTGGAACGCGTGGACGACGTCAGCGGCGATGTGGAAGACGCACTCGTGGCGCAGCTTGAAGACGTGGCCGCTGGCGCGCACGCGATCGTGGTGTCCGACTACCTGAAGGGCGTCGTGACGCGCCGCCTGATGGCCCATGTGGTCGCCGTGGGACAACGGCACGGCATTCCCGTGCTGGTCGATCCAAAGGTGCCGCACATGGCGTTGTACGCCGGCGCCACGCTGCTGACGCCGAACCATCACGAAGCCGAAAGTGCGAGCCTCGTGCGCATCCGCACGGCCGATGACGCGCGACGCGCGGCGCGCGGTTTGTGCGAGACCCTGCGCGTCGAGGGTGTGCTCGTCACGTGGGGGGAACAGGGCTTGTGGCTCTCGCATCAGCAACACGAAGGCCACCTGCCGGCCACTGCGCGTGAGGTCTCGGATGTGACCGGCGCCGGCGACACGGTGGTGGCCACCCTCGCTGCGGCCATGGCCTGTGGCGCCACGTCGGCCGAGGCCGCACGGCTCGCCAACGAGGCAGCGGGCATCGTGGTCACCAGATTCGGCACGGCCGTCGTCACGAACGACGAGCTGCGCGCGCGATGCTAGGACTCGCGCCGTCAGGCGTCAGTGCCGGAAGTGCCGGCGTCCGGTGAGCACCATGGCCATGTCGTGCTCGTCTGCCGCCGCGATCACTTCGGTATCGCGGACCGAGCCGCCCGGGTGCACGACCGCGGTGGCGCCTGCCGCCGCCACCGCGTCGAGCCCGTCGCGAAACGGGAAGAACGCGTCGGACGCGGCTACGGTGCCAGCCAGCGGCCGCACACCCGCCTCGACCTGCCAGCCGCTGGCCTTCATCATGGCCAGGCGCACCGCGTCGACCCGGCTCATCTGCCCGGCACCGATCGCGCGTGTACGATCGCGGTCGGCAAACAGCACGGTGTTCGACTTCACGTGCGCCGCCACCCGCCAGGCAAAACGCAGCGCCTCCCATTCGGCCGGGGTCGGCGGACGCCGGCTGACGACGCGCACGGCCTCCGTGGGCCACGGCTGGCGCGCCTCGTCGACGGCGTCGCGCTGTTGGACCAGCAGCCCCCCAAGAACTGAGCGCACCTCACGGCCGAGGGCCGGCGCCACATGGCCAGCGAACATCTGCGTGGGCGTGACGACCACGCGCAGGTTGGTCTTCGTGGCCAGAACGGCGCGCGCATCGTCGTCGACGGCAGGCGCAACCACCGCTTCGATGAACGTCGCCACGAGCGCGCGCGCCGTGGCCAGATCGATGGTTCGATTCAGCCCGACGATGCCGCCAAACGCCGAGAGCGCATCGGCGTCGCGCGCACGGACGTACGCCGTTGCGACGTCCGCCCCGGTAGCCACACCGCACGGGTTCGTGTGCTTGACGACCACGGCCGCCGGCTCGTCGAACTCGAGGGCAATCCGCGCTGCCGCGTCGAGGTCGAGCAGGTTGGTGTACGAGAGCTCCTTGCCCTGGATAACGGCGGGACGGCCGAGTCCCTCGCCAGCGCCCACGGCATACCAGCTTGCAGGCTGGTGCGGGTTCTCGCCGTAGCGCAAGTCGCGCACCTTCACCGCGTCCACGACGAGCCGCGCCGGGGCCAACACCGCGCGCCCTCGGGTGGCACGGTCGCCGTCGAATTGAATGGTCTCGAGCACCTGAGCAATCGTGGTGTCGTAGGCCGCCGTGTGGGCGATCGCCCGCCGGGCAAGGTCGAACCGCTGTGCCTGCGAAGGACCGCCCTCGTCAAAGGCTGTCAAGACGTTCTCGTAGTCAGTTGGGTCGACCACGACGACGACGTCGCGATAGTTCTTGGCGGCGGCGCGCACCATGCTCGGCCCGCCGATGTCGATGTTCTCGATGAGTTCATCGAAGGTGGCATCCGGGTTCGCCGCCGTCCGCGCGAAGGGATACAGGTTGACGACGACCAGGTCGATGAGGCCGATCCCCGCGCCGGCGGCGGCCGCCAGGTCGTGCGGGTCGTGCCGACGAGCCAGGATGCCGCCGTGGATCGCCGGGTGCAGCGTCTTCACGCGGCCGTCCATCATCTCGGGGAAACCGGTGACCGCCGACACGTTGGTCACGGGCAGGCCAGCGCCCGCCAGAGCCGTGGCGGTGCCGCCCGTGGACACGAGCTCGAAGCCGCACGCAGCCAGCCCGCGCGCGAAATCGACCAGACCGGACTTGTCGGAGACACTCAATAGAGCTCGTCGCATGCGCCTATGTCCTTGGAACGCCCGAAAGGCAAATCAAAAGCGAAACAGTGAAAGAGTGGAAATAAACAGGGACACCGGCATTGACACTTGAAGACATGCATTTGTATCATTCCACTGCGGTACCCCACGAGGGGCACGCAGAAGGCTGCGGTCGCGCAGCCTTTTTTTGTGGCTCTGGCACCCGGACCCGGGGCTGGAGTCGGTCGAAAGGTGGCGCGAGCCACAGCAAGCTAGGAACAAGAACGATGCGTATCACAGGCAAGGTCAAGTGGTTCAACAACGCCAAGGGCTACGGCTTCATCGAGCGCGAAGGCGGCAGCGACGTGTTCGTCCACTACTCGGCGATTCAGGGCTCCGGCTTCCGCTCGCTCGAAGAGGGTCAGGGCGTGGAGTTCGAGAT
>JANMDX010000399.1:0-55748 GCA_031376505.1 Acidobacteriota bacterium | reverse complement strand
GCGCGGCGAACCGAGGAAGCGCGAGCCGTAGACGACATCGGCGTTGCCGTCGAGGATGGGCTGCAACAGCAGAGGATACTCGCGGGGGTCGTACTCGAGGTCGGCGTCCTGGATGATCACGAAATCGCCGGTGGCTTCCCGAAAGCCGCGGGCAACCGCCGCACCCTTGCCTTGGTTGGTGGGCTGCAGAAAAACGCGCACGCCGCCGTGCCCGTCGAGCGTCGCGAGCACCTCGCGCGTGCCGTCCTTCGAGCCGTCGTCGACGATCAGGATTTCGGTCTCGATGCCGCCCAGATCCACGGCCCGGACGCGCGCTACGATTTCCTGAATCGTGCCCCGCTCGTTATAGCAGGGCATCACCACCGACAGCTTCATAGACCAAAGTATATGACGCGTTGGCCGCCGCCCGGTTGTGCGACGCGGCCCGTCATCGACGGGCCGCGCCCACACGTGGAAACGGCCCGTGCTAGGGAGCGACGGTCAGCTGTCCGCGGGTCTCGCCGCCCGGGTTCACGGCGCTGTGGATATTGACGTAGACCTGGCCGCCAACGAGCGCCTGGATGAAGTCTTCCCAGGTGCGGATGCCCTGGTCGGGGCGCGCAATCAACGACGACGGCGCGGCGGTGCCAGACAGCGTGAAGTCGTTCGAGACGTTGGCCGGGGGGGTCAGGTTGACCACCACCGGTCCGCCTGCTCCGGGCCCGCCCACATGGAAGTGTCCGCCCGTAGCGCCGCTCGGCAGGTTGAAGACGTTGACCGTATAGGTGACCGTCTGGGTCGCCAGATTCACGAACACCTCGGCGGTGCCCGTGGCACCCGTCACGACGATGGCGGGAGTTTCATTCGACCCAGACAGGACTGCGGTGAGGCGCAGGGTCTGGGCGTTGGCCTGGGCGCTCGCGCCGACCAGCAGGGCGGCGGCAAGCAGGCATTTCATCATTCGTCGCATGGGAGTCTCCTTGGGTTGCCGTGCGGCCGAAGACGAATCGGACGCGGCAACGCCGTAACATTTAGCACGATTCGCGCCAGCGCGACCGTGGCAACTTCGCTGAGGATTCGTGGCGTGCCGGCAGGCTGTCTGACGTCTCTCCTTACGCCGTCCGAAAGCCCTTACGTGGATGGAAAGCGGGCGGGAGCCAGCATCTTCTCGAGCTGGCCGAGCTTCTCGTTGCTGCCGAGCAACGCCAGGATGTCGCCCGGCTGCACCACGTCGTCTGGTCCCGGTGACACCGTCGTGATGTCGGCGTGGCCGATCTTGGCCGTGCGCTTGATGGCGATGGTGGTGAGCCCGAACCGCGCTCGCAGGCCGATATCGCGCAGCGTCTTGCCGTAGAAGTCCGCCGGCGCCGGCACCTCCACGATCGAGAAGTCGCCCGAGAGCTCGATGTAGTCGAGCACGTTGGGAATGACCAGGCTGTGGGCGACTCGTACGGCCATTTCACGCTCAGGAAACACGACGCGCGTCACCCCGAGCTTTTCCAGGATGCGCCCGTGCAGAGGCGTCACAGCCTTCGCCACGATGTTGTCGATGCCCATTTCCTTCACGAGCGTGACGACCAGCAGACTCGACTCGATGTTCTCGCCAATGGAGACTACGGCGACATCCACGTCCTTGATGCCGGCAGCCCTGAGCGCCCGTTCGTCGGTCGCATCGAGGCGCACGGTCTGCGACATCTGGTCGGCCAGCGCCGTGACCCGATCGTCATTGCCGTCGATGCCAATCACCTCGTGTCCAAGCTGCGACAGGCTCGTAGCCATCGCCGCACCAAAGCGCCCGAGTCCGATTACTGCAAACGTTCGTTTGGCCATGTGTGCTACCCGACGAGAATCTTGCCTTCCGGATACCGGATCTTGGCTTGTGCCGCGCCCCGCCGCGCCACCGCGATGGCGAGGGTCAGCGGGCCCAGGCGGCCGATGAACATCATTGCCATCACGAGCAGCTTGCCCACGGGAGTGAAGAACGCCGCCAGGCTGACCGGGGCGCCGTGTTCACCCATCGACAGGCCGACCGTGCCGAACGCCGAGGTGGTCTCGAACAGTGTCGTCAGCAGCGCCCGGCCTTCGGTGAGCAGCAGCAGCCACGCCACCGAGTTCATCGCCACGAAGGCAATGAGCGAAACGAAGAAGGCCTTGGCCACCAGCTCGGGCGCGAGGCGACGCTTGAAGATCACCGTATCGACTTCACCACGCACCGTGGACCAGAGCGCGGCCAGCGTGATCGAGAAGGTCGACGTCTTCACGCCGCCGCCGGTGCCGCCCGGTGACGCGCCGATGAACATCAGCCCCATCATCACGAAAAGTGACGGCGCCGTCATGGCGCCGATGTCGATGGTGTTGAAGCCGGCCGTACGCGTGGTCACGGACTGAAAGTACGCCGCCAGCACCTTCTCACCGAGCGGCAGGCCCGCGAGTGTGCCGGCGTTGTTCCACTCGAGCGCCAGCAGCGCCACGGTGCCGCCGACCAGAAGGGTGGCGGTCGCCAGCAGCACCAGCCGCGTGTGCACCGACAGCTTCACCCGCGCGGAGTGTTTCCGGAGCAGTTCGGCCCACACGAAGAACCCCAACCCGCCCGCAATGATGAGCGACGTGATGACCAGATTCACGACGAGGTCGCCCCGCGACGACATCAGGTTGTCGCTCCAGAGCGCGAATCCGGCGTTGTTGAAGGCCGACACGGCGTGGAACAGACCGTACCACGCCGCCTGTCCGAGGCTGAGCGTCGACCACCACCAGAGCGTCAGTATCAGCGCGCCGCCCAGCTCGAAGACCAGGGTCATTTTCAGCACCGTGCGAGCAAAGCGGACGAGCCCCTCCATGTCGTGGGCGTTCAGGGCCTCCTGCAGGGTAAGGCGTTCCTGCAGCGTGACCGACCGGCCGAGCGCGGCGGCAAACACCGTGCTGAGCGTCATGTAGCCCAGGCCGCCCGCCTGGATGAGCAGCATCACCACGACCTGACCAAACACCGACAGATCGACCGGGGTGTCCACGACTATCAGCCCGGTCACGCACACGGCCGAGACCGCCGTGAAAAACGCGTTCAGCACCGACACGGAGCGGCCGGGCGCGGCCGCGATCGGCAGCGCGAGCAGCACGCCCCCGACGGTGATGATCGCCAGGAAGCTGACAGCGAGAAACTGCGAGGGCGACAGCGGACGCCGGCCTACCAAGACCCGCCGATTGTGACACATCGGAGCTCGGGTCCAGGCGCCGGACCTGGGACACTAGCGAATGGCGCCGAAGTCGAATTGCACGCGCCCAAGCGCGGCGGCGCCGTTCTTCACCGCTACTTCGTAGCGACCGCGGGGCAGGCTCCCGGCCTCGAAGCGCGCATGGACCCACCCGCCAGTCAGCGGCTCGCTGCCCCCCAGCACCGGCGTGGTCGGGGGCGGGAACGGCCACCACGGCGCGTCGGCCGGCGGCGGGTCCCAGAACAGTCCGAAGCGGGGCCGGCGGTCGGTTGCCTCAGCGATGAGCGGCATCGGGTTGCCGGGCTGGTCCAGCGGCACGAGCAGCACATCCACGAGCGGCACCCGCACGAACGCGTTCTGCGGGTGAAACTGCAGTTCCACGATGATCTCGACCAGGCCCCGCCACGGCTTCAGCGCGTCGGTCATCTGGCGCACGCCGTAGTTCCGGTCGAGCACGCGCATCTTCTCTTCCACGAGCAGCACGACGCGACGGTACTCGGTGACGACCGACACGCGGCGCACGTCGTTGCCGGGCGTGCGCAGATAGCCGTCGTGGAAAGCCACGCGCTCGGGCCGCTCGGCCTGACGCGCGAAGAGGATGGCCTGATCGATCGCGTTGCGATCGAGGTTGATGTCCACGGCGCCGATTGGGGTCAGCCTGACCAGGGCGAGTACGCACGCCGTGCACACGGCTCGACGCGTCGGCAGCGCCTTCATGAGATCGAGCATAGCAGGCCCGAACGGGTACTATGCGGAGAACGGCCTCGGGCCGATGGAGGCCACGCGTGACCCTCGAAGGACGTGCCGCACTCATCACGGGCGGAGCCCGCATGGGTGAGGCCATTGCCGTAGCGCTGGCCGAGCTGGGCGCGGATGTCGCGCTCGTCTACCGCACCTCCTCCGCCGCGGCCGAACAGGCGGCCGACGGCGTGCGTGCTCGCGGCCGGCGGGCGTACTCACTGCGCGCCGACCTGACCGGTCCGCTCGAGTGCAGCGCCACGGTCAACGACGCCGCAGCGGCACTTGGGCGGCTCGACGTGCTCGTCAACATGGCGTCGCTCTACCAGCACGTGCCGCTTGACGACCTCGACGCGGGCCAGTGGGATCGTCAAATGGCGATTGACCTGCGCGCCACGTTCCTGACCTGCATGGCGGCCGTGCCGCACATGCGCAGGCACGGCGGCGGGCGGATCGTGAACTTCTCCGATTGGATCGCGGCCAGTGGCCGCCCGCGCTACCCGGGCTATCTGCCGTACTACGTGGCCAAGGCGGGCGTGAAGGCCTTGACCGAGGCTCTGGCACTCGAGCTGGCGCCCGACCGGATCCTCGTAAACGCGGTGGCACCAGGGCCGATCATGCCGCCGCCGGGCACGACGCCTGACGACGCTGCGGCCGTCGAGCGCGCCACGCCGCTCGGGCGTTGGGGCGGGGCGGCCGAAATCGCCAAGACCGTAGCGTTCCTCTGCCAGAGCGACTTCGTAACCGGCGAGACCCTCCGGGTGGACGGCGGCCGGCACGTGAAGTAGCGCCTGACTATTCGACGACGAACGGCGACTGGCCCGACCGTGCGATCTCGCGGCCCTGCTGCTGGCCCGAGACCGACCAGAAATACGTGCCGGGTTCGAGGACCAGCGCCTTGGGTCGCGCCACCGATGTCGTCGTGAGCCCGTCCTGGCGCCACAGAAGGCGATCCACCTCGTCCCAGACGCCAATGGCATACCGGTCGACGCCGGGCGCGGCCGTCCAGATGAAGGTGTCGGGCAGCGGCCCCACGAAATCACGTCGTGGCGCGACGTGGTCGATGAGCAGAATCTGCTGAACGTCAGCCGCCGGGGCCGCTCCGGGCGCGTCTGCGGCCTGTCCGCCCGCCTGCGACGGCGCAGCGCACGCCCACGCCACCCCCGCCGCACCAGCGATGAGCAGCTGCCGGGCGACTGCCCGGCGGCTGGGTCGGACGCCAATCGTCATCGCGCCGACGCGGTCTTCAGCGTGACCTTCTGCACGCGCCAGTTGGTCATCTCGCCGATGAGCAGCTCGTTCTCGTTGCGGCAGTCGATCGAGTTGGCCAGCCCGAACTCCTTCGGCAGCTTACCGGCGCTGCCGAACTTGCCGACCAGCGTGCCGTCGAGCCGCACCTTGAAGATCGCGGCGTCGTCCATGCCGTCGGTGTCGCCGGCGTGCGAGATATAGAGATACTGCGTGGCGCCGCGCGTGATGCACATGGTCAGCGGCGTCCCGATGTTGCCAAACTCCGACTGGAACTTGCCGTTGGCGTCGAACACCTGGACGCGCTTGTTACCGGCATCGGCGACGTAGACACTGCCGCGCGCGTCGATGGCAATCGCCTTCAGGCCGCGGAACTCGCCGGGCGCGCTGCCCGTGGCGCCCCACTGGGTCAGGAAACGGCCGTCTTTGTCGAACTTCGCCACGCGGTTGGTCGTGCCGATGCCGTCGGTGATGTAGATGTTGCCAGCGCTGTCCCACGCCACGTCGGTGGGCCGATTGAACGTGGACCCCGGGGTGCCTTCGCCGGGCCGCCGTGCCGACCCACCGCCTTGTCCGCCACCGCCACCGGGCCCGCCGCCACCGGGGGCCCCTTCGGGCCGGGGCGCCGCCGGACGCACGATCATCGTCTCGGGCTTGCGGCCGAGCACGAGCGCCACGCGGCCCTCGTTGTCGAACTTCACGACCTGGCTGGCGCCGGCGTCGATGGTCCACACGTTGTCTTGCGGATCCACGCGCAGGCCATTCGCGGCGTTGAAGCCGTAGACGTCCTGGCCTAGTTCGCGTACGAACTTCCCGGTGGCATCAAACTGATACAGCCGCGATCCGTTGCGATAGAACGTGCGGTTGTCGCCGAGCGTGGCGTAGGGATGGCCGGTGCGGGTGTAGACGAAGATCTGCCCCTTGGAATTCGCGCCGACGCCGCCTACCTCGCCCACGAGTGAATCGAGGGGCGCGCGTAACAGGTCCGCGTTGGTGTCGAAGCTGATGTCGGGCACGGCGGTCTGTGCCAGCACGGCGGCGCCGCCGGTGATGAGAGCCGCGGCAACAAGATTGAAGATTCGGTTCATGATGGCCTCCTTAGCGGGCGCTCGAAGTGGCCATCGGCTTCAGCAGGATCTTCTGCGAACGCCAGTTGTTGATCTCGGCCGTGTAGATGATGTTCGGGTCGCGGCAGTCCATCTGGTGAATGGTGGAGAATTCGCCGGCGGCTTTGCCACCGCGTCCGAACTTGCCGATGATCGTGCCGTCGAGCTCCATCTTGTAGACCTCGCCGGTGAACTCCGCGGGCCCCGCCGGGGCACTGTCCGGCCACGAGTTCGACGAGAACAGGTATTGCTTGCCGGGGTTCTTCGGTCCCGGTCCGCCCGACACGCACACTGCCCACGGGTTGCCCACGTTCGGGTAGTTGGCCTTCCAGTTCAGGTCGTTGTCGAGCACCTGCACGCGGGCGTTGCCGCGGTCGCCCACGTAGACGTTGCCCTGGAAGTCGGTGGCGATCGAGTGCGGCGTGTTGAACTCGAGGTTGCCGGTGCCGCGCTTGCCCACGGCCTTGATGAAGCGGCCGTTTTTGTCGAACTTCACGACGCGGGCATCGAAGTAGCCGTCCGACACGAAGATGTTGCCCTGCTGGTCCCAGGCGACGTCGGTCTGGCGGCCGAAGCGGTACTTTTCGTTCCGGCCGTGATACGTGCCGTTGCCCGGCATGTTAAGGATCGACTGAATCGGGTCTTCCCGGCGACCAATGGTCATCAGTACCCGGCCCTCGGGGCTGAACTTGATCAGCATATCGGTGCCTTCGTCGACCGCCCAGATGTTGTCCTGCGCGTCGACCCGCACCGAGTGCGCAAAGGCAAAGCCGTAGTTGTTACGCCCGATCTCGCGGATGAACTGACCCGTGGGCGAGTACTCGAAGAGGCGCGTCTCGTTGGCGCGGTGGTAGATGTAGATGTTGCCCTTCGAATTGGTCGAGATTCCCATGTTCTCGCCGGTGTAGATGCCGGGAGGGTTCTTGAAGAAGTTCGGCACGGCTTCGTGCGGGATCACCGGCACGTTGGTGGCCGTTGCGCGTGACTGTGCGGCCAGGGGCAGCAAGGTGAGCGAGGCGGCGGCGACCAGCGCGGCCACGAGCGGAACAATCGAAAGCAGGCGCTTCATGGGCGCAACCCTCCAGGAACCGCAGCCAGATCGTCGAGCTGGGGTGCAGGGACTGTATCCGAGCGGCGCGTGCGTCGGCAAGGATCTATCTCGACCGGCGAATTCGCCCACGCTCGGAGTAGGATGCCGTCATGCCAACCGCCTGGGACCCCGCCGTGCGTGCCTCGCTCGTCAGCCGCGCCCGCTCCCTGACGCCGCAGCACACGGCCAAATGGGGCAAGTTCAGCGGCGCGGCCATGATGGCGCACCTGAACGACGCCCTGCGCATGGCCGTCGGCGACTTGAATATCGAAGGCAAAGCGCCGTCGTTCCTGAAGTGGCCGCCCGTGCGCTACCTCTTCATCCACGTGCTGCCGATGCCGAAGGGCGCGCCCACGGCGCCGGGCCTCATCGCGCGGTCGAGTTCAGCCGACCTCGCGCAAGAGCAGCAGACGTTCCAGACGCTCGTCGAGGCGCTCGGGACGCGCGACGCCATGGTGGCGTCACACCCCGCCTTCGGACGGATGACGCGTGACGACTGGGGTGTGCTGATTCACAAGCACACCGACCATCACCTGCGGCAGTTCGGCGTGTAGGCTCACCTTCCGAGCGAGGCGCGAGCGTGGGGGTGCGGGCGTGGTGTCTTTCGACGCCGAACCCTGAGCACCGGCAGCTCCGCCGGTCAACCACGGAGCCCTCGTCTTTCGATGACGCGTCGCGTCGGCCCGGCATGCCGGAGCGAAGGTGAGGTGGAGAAAGATACCGCGCCCACACCCCGTGCCAGACTGCGGCACGGCGCTCCGTGGCTACTTGCTCCAGGGCGGTACCACCTTGTTGCTGCGCGCGTAGGCAATCAGCTGGCCCAGGTGCTCGTGCAGGTGCGTCGCCGTGCCGACCCAGGTGGAGCGCACGCTGCTCTCGCGGCCGAACATCTTCATCGAGGTCTCCATCTTGGCGTCAGTGGTGTCGGCCATCGCCTTTTTCAGGAAGGCAAACGACTGCTCGACTTCGGCGATGATCTCGACGCGCGAGCGGGTCTTTGCCTCGTACGCCGCTACGGTCTTGTAGTCGGTGCCCGAAATGCCAGTGCCCGCCGGCGCGGCCGCGCCGAGCGCGATGGGCATGAAATAGTTGTCGGCGGCCACGTGGGTCAGGGCTTCCCCGACCGACCGCACGCCCGGCATGGGCCGCCAGCCGTACGAGGCCTCGGGCATGGCCTTGGCGAGTACCACGATCTTGCTCTCGACGTCGGCAACATCGCCCATCAGGTCGCCCATGAGGCCCGCGCGCTTCTGGGCACTGGCAGCGAAGGTGGTGACGACGATGAGGGACGCGAGCACGAGCAAACGGCGGTCAGTGGACATCTTCAGCTCCAGTGCGGTCAAAGGGGGCGGCCAACGACCCTCCGACATCGTAGATCAGGGCACGTGCGAACTGGCGACGGTCGTCCCGGCTGTTCGTCCCAGCACTATCCGCCGACGAGCGACTTCGTCAGAATCAGATACGGCGCCTCGCGGAATCCGAAACGCTGGTAGGCCCGCAGCGCCCGCGCGTTGGTGTTGTAGCCGTAGAGCCGCAGGTCGATCGCCCGGCTCGCCTTGGCTTCGCGCATCAGGTGCTGCAGGATGGTGTCCACCAGTCCGTGTCCACGGTGCTCTTGCAAGATATAGAGACTCTGGATCCACCAGTAGTCGCCGCCGCGGAAGTTGCTCCATTCGGTGACGATCGACGCGCATGCCACCACCTGGCCGCCCGTCTCGGCCACCCAGTAGCGCGCCTTCGGCGGCGTCTCGAATGCCCCGGCCACGCCGCGCTGCACCTCCGCGCGGTTGAGGTTGCGGCGCTCCGCATCGAGCGCCTCGCTCATGGTGAAGATCACGAGCGTGTCGCTGTCGGCGGCGGTGGCCGGGCGAATCACGTAGTTGGTGGGCGTACCCGGCGACGATGGCGTGGACATCGCCGCAGGGTACACGAAGTGGGCGCGCGCCGCGCGGCCGGGGTGGCGCCTACTTCTTGTCGCTCACCATCAGACGCTCGAGGGTGGCCAGGCGCGTGCGAAGCTCCTCGATCTCGCCCTGCTGGGCGAGGTTCTCGCGGTGCTGTCTCTGCACTTCGTTGAGCAGCATCGCGTTCACCTTCTGGTACTGCACGGTTTCGACCTGGCCGTCGCTCGAGTGCGTCACGATGTCCGGATAGATCTCTGCCACTTCTTCGGCGATGAGGCCGTAGTCAATCGGCATGCTGCCATCAGCGTAGGGCTGCTTGTACCGGTAGGTCACCGGACGCAGGCGCATCAGGCCGCTGCTGGCCTCGGCCATGTCCTGGATGTCGGTCTTGAAGCGGCGCGACGAACTGATCGTGCCGAGCTGTCCCTGATTGTCGATGACCACGTTGACGGCGGAAGGGGAGCCGGTCGTGACGCCGCGGATGCCACCGGCCCAGAACGTCGTGTAGTTCGCGGTGCTCCCGATGCGGATGGCGCCGGACTCGGTCGCGCCGCTTTGGCCCACCGAGGCGCCGATGTAGATGTTGTAGTTGTTCGCGCCGAACTTCCCCGACCCGGCCTGGTCGCCGATGGCGATGGTGTAGTCACCGGTGGACGAACTGAGCGCCGCGTAGCCCACGGCGACGTTGCCGGTACCGGCGTTCGACGAGAGGGCAGAGTTGCCAACGCCGACGTTTCGAGTTCCGCCGCTTCCCGGGCCGCCGATCGCCTGGCTCCCGATCGCGATGTTGCCGAGGCCGACGCTGTTGTTCAGCGCTTGCTCGCCCAGGCCAATGCTGTGCACGCTGCCGCTCCCGGCGGCCTTCAGGAACATGAACTGTCCCTTGTAGATGTTCCCGTTGATGTCGAAGTCGCCATCGGGCCGCACCCGGAACTTCGACTGGCTGCTCAACATGAAGTTGATCGAGCCGTTCGCCGCGATGTTGTTGATGCGGTATTCCTTCGTGGAGTTGTTGAACCCCTGGAACTGGCCGAGCGCGCCGGTGTGGTCGTAGAAGAGCATCCCGGAGTACGAGGTGGGTGTGTTGCTGAGGTTCTGCACGGCAATGCCAGTTTGGGTCCCATCGGTATTGGTGAATCGGGAGTGCACGAAATCCAGCGGCGTCGTGGTGTTGACGCCGATCCGGCCATTGTTCTCGAACACGACGGAGCTGGTCAGGTCGGTGGCATCGACGAACTTGCCCAGGTAACTCGCCGCGCCGGTGTTGACGGTGGGGGTGCTCGCCCGGTCGGCTGCTGCGGCGTCGCCGCCTGCGGCCGCGCTGCCGCTCTTCTTGGATCCGGCCGCGCGCAGGAACGCGGACGGCGGCAGGCCCCCCAGCGTGTCGGCGTCTGCCGCCCGCATCGCATACGGCACGCTGGTCAGCAACACCCGCGGCTGCTCGGCCTCGCCCGGCCGCGCAAAGCGCATCCCCAGCCAGCGCTGGGCGTCCCCGGCAAACAGGCTCACGGGCAGCCCCTCGGCGCTCGTGGCGCCCAGGAAGATCGCGTAGCGGCCGTCGGCGCCAACCTGCACGTCCTGGGTCTCTTCCCAGATCGGCGTGGCCTCGGAAGCCGACGCATACAGCGCCAGCGTGACCGTTTCCACGGCGGCCGGCGGCAGACCGTTGGCCGGGGCGAACTGGCCGTCCACCCGCACGACCCGGGGCGCCGAGGCCGCGGGCGACGACCCTGTCTGGCCGGCGAGCACCGCCGACGCCAAGCCCATCCCCAGGCACAGCATCCCGGCAACCACTCGAATCTGCGAACGCAACATGGAAGTCTCCCCGCCAGCGGTCATCGGGCGAGTGCCCCCACGGAGCGTCCGGGGGGTCCTCGTGCCGAACCTCGTTCAGGCTCCAGACGGGAGTCAAACGGGCCGCTGAGGGATAAAGCGGAATTTCCGCCCGATCTGGTTCAGCAGGTCCGAACCACTGCCTTACAGCAGCGGATACACCAGGGCCACGACCGTCGTCAGGCGGCACACCGCGGCCAGGCGCGGATGCAGCCGCTCGATGTTGTTCCACACGAGCGCCAGCGCCGTCATCGCCGCCAGCATGACGAGCACCCATACGAGCACCACGCTCGGCGGCTGCGGCCCCAGCCGCGCGCCCAGGCCCACCGTCCACAGCGACCCGTAGAGCAGCGACACGTGCACGACGTAGACCAGCAGCGACTCTTCCGCCAGGCCTTGCAGCGGCGGCGTCAGCCGGGTCACGAAGTGGCCAACCGCGGACACGACCGACAGCAGCAGGAGCACCGAACCGAAACGTTGCACGAACGACAGCGGACTCGAGCGCCACCAGTCCTGCACGCCGTACTCGAACCAGCCGAGTTCGCCCATCAGCCCCGCACCGATCGCCAGTACCGCGCCGACGACAAACAGCACACGAGCCAGCAGCCGCAGGTGGTCACGCGTGGCCCACGGGGCCGCGGTCACCCCAAAGGCTGCGCCGAGCAGGGTGAAGCCCGCCCACGGAAAGAGCGGAAAGAGCGACCCCGTGCCAAACGACAGATACGACGCGGCGATGAGCGGCACGTGCACCGTCCACGCGGTGCCGTGTGCCAGCGGGGTGAAGCCCACGAGCAGCGCGGCGAGCACCACGCAGGTGGTGGCGAATCGCCTCGGCGTGCGCGTCAGCCCGATGAGCCCCTGCAAGGCCAGCAGCGTGATGGCGACGTTCTGCAGCACGTCCACGGCGAAGAACGAACGCCACCGCTCGGGCGTGGCGTAGGGCAGGTCCACGAAGTGGCCCATCGGAAACTTCACGAAGTAGCCCAGCACCAGGAAGAAAGCCAGGCGGCGCACGCGCTTGAACGAGCGGCGCGAGAACCGGCCCTGGTCGTTCCAGTGCCGCAGGCCCGTCAGGCTGAACGCCGCGCCCGACAGGAACAGGAACGTACACGACGTGAGGCCGCGCAGATAGAGCCACGCGTTGTATTGCAGGCTGGTGCGGAAGTCGGGATGGAGCAGCGCGTCGATGGTATGGCCCTGCACCATCAGCAACACCGCCACGGCTCTAGCCAGATCCACGAACAGGATCCGGCCAGCCCCCGCGGCCGGCACTGCAAACGGAGGCGTGGCGGCGCCGGCCACCACGCTCCCCGCTGCTGGGGGCTCGGTCATGCGCCCTTGGCAAACACCGTGCGCATCGACTCGAGCGCATCCGCCAGTTCCTTGCGGTCCCGGCACGTGCAGAACCGCAGGTAGCCTTCGCTGGCCGGACCAAAATCCACGCCGGGTACGCAGCCGACGCGGCCGTGTTTGATGATGTACTCGGCCACAGCCCACGACACCGACTCGGTCTGGTCGAGCCCGCGGTCTTTCGCCCAGTCGGGGTTGATCTTCACGAAGGCATAGAAGGCGCCGTTGGGCGGATTGCCCGAGAGCACCCCGCTCGCCACGTCGCGCAAGCCCTCGTAGAAGAAGTCGCGCCGGCCCTTCAGTTCGGTGCGGAACTGCTCGATGCAGTCTTGCGAGCCTTCGAGCGCGCCGATGCCGCCGTACTGGGCGATCGAGCACACATTGCTGGCGGTGTAGAGCGTGACCTTGATGGCCCGCGAGCGCAGCACTTTGTCTTTGATGGCCACGTAGCCCAGACGCACGCCGGTAATGGCGTACGACTTGCTCATCGTGTACATCGGAATCGTGCGCTCGTACATCCCCGGCAGCGACGCGATGCTCACATGTTCGCCCTCGAAGAGCACGTCTTCGTAGGCTTCATCCGACAGCACCCACAGGTTGTGCGTGCGCGCCATGTCGGCGATGCGCTCGAGGTCGGCGCGAGTCAGTGCGCCGCCGCTCGGGTTACTTGGCGAGTTGATGTAGATCGCCTTGGTCTTCGGCGTGATGCCCCGCTCGAGCTCGTCGAGATCCCAGCGGAACCCGAGCGACTCGTGCACCGGCACCTGCACGACCACGCCGTGCGACGCCTTCACGATGGCCAGCGACGGCGGCCACAGCGGATCGGGACAGAGCACCTCGTCGCTTGGCTCGAGCAGTGCCTGCATCACCACGTAGATGCCGTGCGTGCCGCCGTTGGTGACGATGATGTCGTCGTCGGTCTCGACGGGAATGTGGTTCTTGTTGCGCAGCTTCTCGGCAATGAGCTGCCGCAGCCGCGGCAAGCCGACGGTTGGCAGGTAGTGGGTGTGGTTGTCGGCAATCGCCCGCGTCATCGCCTGCTTGACCGAATCCGGCGCGTCGAAGCTGACGTCGCCCTGGTCGAGACGGAACGGGTTCTTGATCGTGTACATCATGTCGCGGATGCGCACGATGCCGGACATCGGAACGGAATCGAGGAAGGTGCCCATAAGAACAAAATCGTACCACGAACGACGGCGACCGTCGCCTGAATCCCTCGGACGCTATACTCTCTGCCACGTGGCGAATGTCTATTTCGAGCTGACCGAGGCCTTCAACGCCGAGGAGCCGACCGTGGCCCTGGCGTCGGGACAGGCGGCGGTCTTCTACCGGGTCGCCATCATGAGCAAAGACGGCGATTGGGTCGTGCGCGAGTCGCCGGAGGGGTGCGCCCGGGTGCTCGCCGTGCTGGCATCACACGGCGCCCGATACCGGCTGTCGTCGCCGCTCGACGTGCGGTGGTTATCGGGTGGCTGGTCGAGCCACTTCGAGTTCTTCGACGAGCGTCGTCGGCGCGTGCGGTGCGACTTCGTCAGCCGCCCTCCACGCGTGCCGACGGCGTCGATCGACGCGCTCTTCAATCGGCACGCACCGCCAGCGCTGATCACGGTCGACGTCGAGTCACTGATTTGGATGAAGCACACGCAGCGGGCCAAGGACTATCCGATCATCGGTCCGCTGGCCGCACTGCTTCCGCCAGAGCGCGAAGTGCTGTTGACGACAGACCCCGACCGGGTCCTGGCGTTGGCCGTGACACACGGTGCACGCGCAACACGCCCGGCCGTTCGAGCCGCCCTGTCGGGTGATCGACGAGCCGTCGTGCTGGCGCTCGCCGGCGAAGCCGACGACTACCAGCAGCGCGACCGGCGCCGCGTAGAGCACTACGAGACGGCGGCCGCTCGCTATCTTGAGGTGTGCCGGGCGATGCACGTCGTCGACCTGCCCATTCATGAGGCCCACGCGCGCATGTGCGAGGCGGCCGAGCAGTACCTGCCAACTCGCGTCACAGGAATCAGCGATGCAGATGCTGAGTGAGGACGACCTGAACCTTCGCGAGATGACGCGCGAGGAGCTCGATGCCGCTTGGGACCTCTGGTTCGACCTGGCGCAGTCGACCAACGACGCCGACCCGCTCTACGAGCACGGCGTGTTTGCACAGACTATCGTGAGCGCAGTGCAACGGGTCGCGCGAGCCATTCCCGACGCGCCGCAGATCGCCCCCCGGAGGTGATCCTGCGTCGGCTACTCGACGCGTGTGGCCGGCCTGCCCACGTCGGGCATCGTTTCGAGGTCCTCCGTGAACGCGCCAGTACCAGTGCTGAACGCGCCGCCGGCACCGCAATCGTCGCTTGCGTGAAGTCGGGTGACACTGGCAGACGCGCGTCTCTCGGCGCGTCGCCCGACGCACCCGACGCCTGTCCTCGAAATTACGCCGCGGCCGTGGGCGTTGGACTCGTGGGCGAGCTGCCGCCCCCGCCGCCGCCACATCCTGCGGCGGCCAGCGCCACCGTTGCTCCCACGACGCTCGCCAGATACGTCCTGAAGGCCGTCGTCAGCCCTCGCGCCATTCCGCCTCCAGTCCCGCCGCATGACGGGTCCCTTACTGAAGCGATCGCAAACGGTCGGGTCGAACCGGACAGGGCCGGCGCTGGCGACCGCGCGGGACTGGTGCGGCTAGCGAAGGGTCGGGTCAGCTCGAGTGAACCGACAGGCCGGCGCGGTCGAGGATCGCGTTCAACACCGCGGCCGTCCTTACGAGTGGCAGGTTGCTCACGTAGAAGTGGCGCACGCCAAGCGACATCAGGGTGCGAATCGACTGCGCGCACACGTCCACCGGTGTGGCGCCGGCAGCAAACTCCGCCGTCAGGCCCTCGACGGGCACCGGCAGGAACTGACTGAGGATCTTCAGCGTGGAGGCCTTGGCGCTGCGGTAATAGAACACCCCGAACATCCCGGGCGCGGTCACGCCCTGACGCTCGGCCTCGCGCAGGAAGCCCTCGACGTCGCCCGCGCCGTGGTGCGACACGATTTGCGTCAGATAGAAGTCCGCGGTGAACTCGCCGGCGCCAATGAACGCCACCTGCCGGGCCGGGTCACCGGCCGGATTCGCCCAGCCGCCCAGTGGCAACTCAGGATGACGGTCGCGAATCAGTGTCCGCAACTGCCAGGCGTGTTCCACCGAACGGGCGCGGCCGACGTGCTTGTCGCCGCCGAGCACGACGAGCGCCGGGAACCCGTGCTGCACCACCTGGTCGGCGTAGCCCAGGCAGAAGTCGATCGAGTGTTTCGTCGTCAGGAACGGGATCACGCTCGTGCGGGGCACGTCAGGCCCCAGATTCGTGACCAGGTGGCGCAGGTTGTTCTCTTCCTGCGCGCCGACGGCGCTGTCGGTGACCATCACGCGCACGCCCTGACGCACCAGTCCGCGGATGGCATGATAGGTGTCGATCCAGGCGTCGATGCCGGCCGCCGACTCCAGTTCGGCCCGCGGTGGACGCAGCTCGACGGCGACGACGTGCGGTGAGGTCTTCAGGGCGGTAAGGATTACGTCCGCACCTTGGGCGGGTAGCCTGTCATGTCCTTGAATTCTCCCAGGAGAGACCTGCGAGCAGTCAGTATAGCTGGGGACATGGCCCGATCTGGCGGTCGACCAACGGTCAGCGACGTCGGCAGACTGGACGTGACCCGGCTACGCCGATCGAATCGCAGGCGCTCCGGGCACTCGCCCACTGCTGCCAGGCCAAGATGTCGTCGATGCGTTGACCGTCGGTCGACCACCTGAAAGGCGCTGCCACCGGACGGGCACTGAGGCCCGCCCGGTGGAATGCGGCATGACGCCTCGCACTACGGCACGATGAGCTGTACCTCGGCCGACGGCTCGCCCACGCCTGCGCCGTTCACGGCGCGCACCCGCACGAAGTAGGTGCCGGGCGGCACGTTCGGGGCGGTCACCGACGTACCCGCGATTGGTGACCGCGCGATGTCGCTCAGGCTCGGTCCTGAACCCGCCTCGATCACGTAGCCCGCTGCGGCACCGCCGGTGAGCGGTGACGTCCACGAGAACGTGACGGCGCGGCCGTTCACGACCGCGTCGAAGTCTTCCGGCGCGCCCGGTGGCATGAGCGCGCCGCCGATGCCGAGCACCACGTCATTTGACGCGGTGCTTGCGCCACAGGCGCTCACCGCGCGCACGCGCACCACGAACACCCCGGGCGGCGCGGGCGCCGTCACGGTGGTCGTGCCCGCGGGCACGAGCGTGGTGAAAAACGCACCGGCGCCAAACGGATTGGCCACGATGCGATAGGCTGTTACCCCTGGCGTCACACTCTCGTTCCACGTGATGGTCACCGTGCCGCCGTTCACCGCCGCCTCCAGGTCCGTTGGGGCCTCGGGACGCGCGGCACACGTGCCCGGTCCGACGACCAGCTCCACTTCGTCAGATGCGGGCCCCACGCCCCCAGCCGACACCGCGCGGATCCGCACGTAGTAGGTGCCAGGCGGCACGCCGCTTGCGTCAAATACGGCGTCGTCCACGCGGAAGGCCGTGACGAGGTTGTTGGCGCCAGACGTCGATCCGACCTCGAGCACGTAGAACAGCGGATCGGCGCCCTGCAGCGGTGGGCCCCATTCGACGGCCACCTGGCTGCCATTCGTGACGGTGTGCGGATCGGTTGGCGCGCCCGGACGTCCAGGCACACCGGCGCGCGGATAGAAGGCCACGCGGCCCACGGGATCCACTTCCTGATCGTCGAGGTCGGGCAGCGCTTCGCCGCCGGCGAGCACGCCTTCGAGCCGCGCGTCGAGCGCGTGCACGATGCCGTACCAGCGCGGTCGCCACGGCAGCAGATACGGCCCGGCACCCGTTGCTGCCGACAGCACCGACGCCAGCCGCGGCCGGAAGAAGCCGTCAACCCTGCTGAACGCGCCGCCCAGGAACACGTACGGACCGTCGCGGTCGATGGCGTTCACCGCGCGGTCGGGATTGGGCGCCCAGCCGGTGACGGCTGCCGGCGAAGTCAGCGTCAACGCGGCCACGTTCGCGCGCCCCGCACCGGCCATCGACGTGAAAACGCCGCCGGCGTAGACGGTCTGCCCGGCCAGGTTCACGGCCCTCACGACGCCGTCGGGCGCAGGTGCCCAGCTGGCGTCGGCGACCCCGGTCAGCCGGTCCACCCGTCCCAGGTACGGCAGCGTGGCGCCGCCGAGCGACGAGAACCGTCCACCCGCATACACGTGGGTGGCGTTGGCCTCGAGCGCCAGCACGGCGTCGTCGGTGGCGCCGGGCACGAACCCGGGAAGCGCCAGGCCGCTGGCGCCGCTGATAGCGGCAAGGCGACTGCGCGCTTGTCCGCCCGCCATCGCGAACTCGCCGCCCGCATAGACGGTCGTGGCGCCGGCCGGATCAGTAAAGGTCGCCAGCGCGAGCACGGCTGCGTCCACGCCAGGATTCCATGATGCCAACGCGCGCGTGGCCAGGTCGAACGCCGCGAGCCGATCGCGCGACTGACCCGCGATGGTCGTGAACGTGCCGCCCACGTAGACGCGACGGTCCCGAGCCACCGCCAGGGTCAGGACGGCGCCGTCAGGCCGCGGACTCCACGGCAGCAAGCGACCGGTGTCGAGGTCGACGGCTGCCAGGTTCTTGCGCAGATGTCCGCCCAGCGCCTCGAA
This sequence comes from Acidobacteriota bacterium, assembly GCA_031376505.1. Lineage (GTDB taxonomy): Bacteria > Acidobacteriota > Vicinamibacteria > Vicinamibacterales > UBA2999 > CADEFD01. The sequence continues at coordinate 37,621 of JANMDX010000399.1, read as the reverse complement.
CGAACCGCCGAGCGCCACGAGGCCGGTCGACGCCGCAATCACGCGCACGGGGTCGTTCATTGCGGGGTGCCAGGGGCCGAGCGCGCCTGTCGTCGCGTTCACCGCCGCGGCATGCAGACGCACGCGTCCACCCATGTTCAGGAACTCGCCGCCCAGGTACACCGTGCTGCCGGCGATCGAGACGTCGAGTACCGCGTCGTCGGCATTGGGATCCCACGCCTGCACCGCGCCCGTTGACGCGTGCACCGCGCCGGCGCGATTGCGCGCGTTGCCGGCCAGCTGCGTGAAGCGCCCGCCGGCGTAGACCGTCGGGCCCGAGAGCGCCAGCGTTGCCACGGCGCCGTTGGCGCCGGGATTCCACGACGTGGCCAGTCCGGTGGTCGCGTCGAGCTGCGCGAGATACGCGCGCGCCGCGCCGCCCGCGTTGGCAAACCCGCCGCCGACATACACCGTGCTGCCATCGGCCGAGGGCACGATCGCGCGCACGGGCTGGTCCGCCGATGGATTCCACGGCGTGACCGTATCGCCCATCGTGTCGTAGGCCGCAAGGTGGGCTCGCGCGGTGCCGCCGAACGTGGCAAAGTCGCCGCCCGCATAGAGCGTCGGGCCGTATGCCGCCAGCTCCGCCACCACGCCGTCGGCGCCGCCCGCCGCTGTGGCAAGCAGAGCGCCGTCCGCTGCGGCAAACGCCGCGAAGTTGACGCGCGAGGTCGGCATGACGGCGCCCGCGCCGCTGCCAGCCAACGTGAACTCGCCACCGGCAAAGAGCGTGGCGCCCACGAGGGCCAGCGACACGACCCGCCCGTTCACGCGGCCGGTCCAAGCGGGATCGACCCGTCCATCGGGCAGGATGTGCGCGATCTGTGGGCGGCGCTGCTGACCCACGAACGTGAAGTTGCCACCCACGAACCAACCACCGCTGCCATCGGCCACGATCGCGTTCACGTTGCCGTGCACGCGCGCGGCTCGCAGCGCCCGCTGGCTCGTCTCGGGCGAGACCACCGCGAAGCCACCCGTGACGTTGTGCCTGGAGGCCACGGCGTTGAACCGTCCGCCCACAATCGCCACATTGCCCGCCCTCGCCACGGTGTGCACGGTGCCGCCAAACGCCCAGTTCAGGGCCGACGCCGGCCGGTGCTGGGCCGACGCCGTCGTGGCACCCGCCAGCACTGCGGCCGTCATCACGAACGTGCGCCATCCTTGTCGTACATGCATATCGCCTCCTCTGGATGGAAGCGACCCGGCGGGAAGCTCACGAGCGCGTCCGAAGGCTTAGACCGGCCGCGCGCGAAAGGGTTGAAGACGTGACGCGTTGCGCAGGCGCGTCAACGTGCGCGCGGGGTCCAGGTCGAGAGCGCCACGCCCGCCAGCACGAGCACTCCGCCGAGCAGCGCGTCTGCGCCCAGGCGTTCGCCGAGCAGCAGCGCGCCCCACGACACGCCAAACACCGGGATCAGATAGGTCACGGCCATGGCGGTGGACGGACCCGCGCGCGCGATCAGGCGAAAGTACAAGCCGTACGCCGCCGCGGTACAACCCACGCCGAGAATTACGGCCGACGTCCATCCCCGCAGTGAGGGCGACGTGGCGGGCCACAACGGCACGGCCAGCGGCACGAGCATCATCGTCGCCGCCACCTGGCTGCCAGCGGCCACGACCAGGGACGGCACGCCGGTGAGCGTGCGCTGCGTCACGTGCGCGGCCAGCCCGTAGAGCACCGTGGCCACGAGCGCCGCCACCACCGCCCGCCAGTCATTGCCGGTCGTGAGCCTGGGCCAGGCCAGCACGAGCACGCCCGCAAAACCCACGAGCAAACCAAGCAGCCGCAGGGGCGAGGGCCGCGCGCCGAGCCACGCGAAGCCAATCACCGCGCCGAAGAGCGGCACGCTGGCATTCAGCGTGGACGACAGCCCGGCCGGCAGCGTCAACGCGGCGTAGGCAAGCAACGAGAACGGAATCGCGGTGTTGATGGCGCCGATGATGAGGAGCGGGCCAGCCACGGGCCTCAGGGCCCGATGCAGCCCACGCCACATCACCAGCGGCATGAGCACGCTAGTGGCAATGGCCACGCGCACGGCGATGAGCGGCACGGCCCCGAACTCCGGCGCCGCCATGCGCATGAACAGAAACGACGCGCCCCAGAGTGCGCCGAGCAGCACGAGATCGATCAAGTCACGCGTGGCCATGGAACGCCCCAAGGGTGTCTTGGAAGAGCCGGCCGCGTCGAGAGGCCGGAACGCCAGCGGGCGTCAAGATACTGCCAGCGCCGGTATCGGCTCGAACCTTCGCCTTGGGCGAGGCCTTCCAGACTCAGAGCTCCCGCAAGGCCGCCGGAATCGGCAGCCGGGCAGCGCGAATCGCCGGGAACACGCCGCCCACGAGGCCCATGAGCAAGGCATAGATCAGCCCAAGTCCCAACAGCTGCGGCGTGACGCGAAACGCGAAGGCGACTTGACTGAACGTCTGGAAGTTCATGGTGGAGGTTTGATACCCGTTGAAGACCAGATACGCCAGCACGCCACCAATGCCGCCGCCGATCGCCGCCAAGGCCAACGACTCCACCATCACTGAGACGACCACGGAACTGGCGTTGAAGCCCAGCGCCCGTAGCGTGGCGATCTCGCGCGACCGCGTCGAGACCGCGGTATACATCGTCAGAATCGCGCCGAACACCGCGCCCACGCCCATCAGTGTCGCGATCCCGAAGCCCACGCCTTGGATCAGGCCACTCAGCGCGCGCGACTGCGCCGCGTAGTACTCGGTTTCCCGCCGAACCTGTACGTTCAATTGCGGATTAGCCGTGAGCCAGTCGCGGAAGGTATCGAAGCTGTCGGACGAATCGAGCCGTGCCATCACCAGCTGGAACGAGTTGCCGCGACGATAAGCGCTCTGCAGCACGCGCGCGTCACACCAGATTTCGGTTTCTGACACGCCGCCGCCAGCATCGACGATGCCGACCACCGTCCAGGAGTTCTGACCGGAGCGGATCTGGCTGCCCAAGGTCAGGCCGGCAAACTGCGCGCTCGCGCCGCGGCCCACGACCACTTCGTTGGTGCCGAACTCGAGCATCCGCCCTTCGACGACCTTGGCATTGTCGCGCACGGCCAGCGTCTGGCGTTCGATGCCGCGCATCGGCACGTTGGCGGCCGTGCCGGTACTAAGCTTCGGCAAATCGATGATCACGTAGAGCTCGGCCGAGGCCAAGGCCGTCTGGCCCTCGCGACGCAGGCCCGGTGCTTGGCGGATCACGTCGGCTTCCGCGCCGGAGAGACCGCTGGTCATCTCGCTGTCAGCGCCGCTGCGCATTACGAGCGCGCGTACCGGCGAGCCCGAATCGCGCATGGCGGCGGTGAAGCCGGCGGCGATCGAGAGCACCGAGACCAGCACCACCACCACGCCAGCGATGCCGATGATAGCGACCCCCGACGAACTGAGGCGTTGCGGAATCGTTCTGAGGTTGAGTGCCGTCACCGCAAATGTCTGACCCAGCCAGTGCAACATGTCAACCTCTCCGCAGTGCGTCGGTGATCTTCAGGTTCATCGCGGTTGCGGCCGGCAACGCGCCGGCCACGAGACCCAGCAGTACGACCAGCCCCGCGCCGATGGCCACGTTACCAGGCGGCAACACGAAGATCGGCAGCATGCCGCCCGTGGGATCGCCCCGCTGCACGATGAGCCACGCCGTTGCGAGTCCGGCCGCGCCGCCAATCACGGCGATGAGCACCGACTCACCGAGCACCATCGCCAAAATCGATCCATTCGAGAACCCCAGCGTCTTCAGCACCCCGACTTCGTTGGTGCGCTCACGCACCGACTGCGCCATGGTGTTGGCCGCCACGAGCAGCATGGTGAAGAGCACGGCCACGAGAATGGCCACCATGATGGCGCCGATGTCGCCGACCTGCTTGGCAAAACCCTCGACGAAGCCCTTCTCCGTCGTGGTCTTGGTCTCGGCCGACGAGTTGGCGAACATGTCGTCGAACGTTGCCCCCATGGCCTGAGCGCGTCCGGCATCGGCGATCTTCACGATGTACCAGCCCACCTGCCCCTGTCCGCCGCGGCGGTTTTCGTCGAGGTAGTCGTAGCGGAAGAAAAACTGCGTCTTGTCGATACCCGGAGCGCCGTCGTACATCCCGGCGATGTTGAACTCCCACACCTGGCCCTCTTTGGGCTGCCAGATGGTGCCGAGAATCGGCACGCGGTCGCCCACTTTCCAGCCGAAACGTTTGGCCAGGTCCACGCCCACCATCACGCCCTGGCGATCGGCGAGCCACGCCTTCATCTGCTCTGGCGGCACCTTGTACTCGGGATAGAGCGCCATGAACGGCTCGGGCTCGACGCCGATCTGGGCGAAGAAGTTCGCCGGGTCCTGGTACACCCCGCCAAACCACGTATTGTGCGTGGCCATCGCGACGCCCTCGGTGGTCTTCAGGCGGTCGAGGTACGACACAGGCAGCGGCATGATCAGGCTGACCTTGTGGATGAGGATCAGGCGGTCGAGCCCGGCAATGTCGACGCCGAAGCTGAAGGCCGTGCGGATGGTCATGAGCAGACCGAAGAGCAGGAAGGCGATGAAGATCGAGAGCAGCGTGAAGATCGTGCGCACTTTCTTGCGCCACAAACTGCTCCAGAGCAAGGGCAGGTACTTCATGCGGCCTCCCCGATCAGCACGCCCTTCTCGAGGTGCAGCGTGCGTTTGGCGCGCTCCGCGGCGCGCGGGTCGTGCGTGACCATGACGATGGTCTTGCCGTGCTTCTCGTTCAGCGCGGTCAGCAAGTCGAGAATCTCGTCGCCGGCCTTCCGGTCGAGATCGCCCGTTGGCTCGTCGGCGAGCAGCAGCGTCGGGTCGGTGACGATGGCGCGCGCGATGCCCACGCGCTGCTCCTGGCCGCCGGAGAGCTGACGCGGATAGTGCTTGGCGCGGTCGGCGAGTCCAACGACTTTCAGTGCCAGCTCGACACGCTTCTTGCGCTCGGCCTTCGACAGGTTGGTGAGCAGTAACGGCAGGTCCACGTTTCGCTCGGCGGTCAGCACCGGCAGCAGGTTGTACAACTGGAACACGAAGCCAATGTGGTGCGCGCGCCAGCGAGACAACTGGCTGCCACCGAGAGCGGCGATGTTGGTGCCGGCGATTTCGACCGACCCGCCAGACGGCGTATCGAGTCCACCAAGCAGGTTGAGCAGCGTGGTCTTGCCAGAGCCCGAAGGGCCCATCAAGGCCACGAAATCGCCCTGAGGAATCGTGAGGCTTACGCCCTGCAGCACGTCGATGCGCTCATTGCCGCGGGTGAAGTGCTTGTGGACGCCGGTAACTTGGACGAGTGCGCTCATGAGTTCAGGGCTCCCTACTTGACGACGATCGGAGTGCCGTCGGCGATGCCGGCCGGCGGCGCCACGACGACCCGGTCACCGGCCGACAGGCCGGCCGTGACCTCCAGGCGATCGCCGTCGGTGCCGGCCGTTTGCACGGCACGCCGTTCCACGGTGTCTTGCTTCACGAGAAACACATAGCTGGCGCCGCCCTCGGTGCGCACCGCGCTCTTGGGCACGAGCGCCACGGGCCGAGCGGCTGGGGCGCCGCCCTCGGTCTCTTCGCGCAGGAACGTCACCTTCACACCCATGTCGGGCAGGATGCGCGGGTCGAGGGCCTTGAAGCCGATGCGCACGAGCACCGTGGCCTTCTGCCGGTCGGCGGTTGGCACGACGGCGATGACTCTTGCGGGAATCTGAAAGTCGGGATAGGCGTCGAGTACGGCTGTGACTGGCTGGCCAGAGGCGACGCGGTTGATGTAGCTCTCGTTTACGTCCACTTCCACCTCGAGGGACCGCATGTCGACGATGGTGCTGATGCCGGTGCGCGTGAAACCGCCGCCTGCCGACACCGGCGACACCATCTCGCCAGGTTGTGCGTCTTTGGAGATGGCCACGCCGCTGAACGGCGCGCGAATCACCATGTCGTCGATGGCCGTCTGCTGCAGTGCCACTTGCCGCTCGGCGACGTTGGTCTGCTCGCGCAGCGATCCGATACGGGCGATGAGCGAGTTCACCTCGGCTTCGGCCTGTTCCAGGTCCGCGGGCGTGGCCAGCCCTTCCTTCGACAGGCGCGTGCGGCGGGCGAGAGTGAGGCGCGCTTCCTCCAGCCGTACCTCTACTTCGGGCACCGCACGCCGGCTGGCTTCGAGCTGCGCCCTGGCCAGTTCGAGGCCGGCGCGCATGGTGGAGTCGTCGAGGCGGGCCAGCACCTGACCTTCGCGCACGGCCATCCCTTCCTCGACGTTGACCTCGATCACCTTGCCGGTGACCTTCGACGACACGGTGGCGCGTCGTCGCGCGGTGACGTAGCCGGAGGCGTTCAAGACCGACGCCTGCGCGCCCACGGCCCGCAGACTCACTTGAGCCGCCTCGACTTCGATGGGCACCACGCGCTGCGACCACCAGCGAGCACCGCCGCCCGCGGCCGCCAGCAGCACCAGCAGCACCACCCAGCGGCCCCAACGGCGCGACGGTGCGGAGAGAGGAGCGCGCTCGATGCGCAACGCTGACAGATCGTCGATCGGATCAGGCACGAGGGTTCCTCTGGGAGCCAGAACAATAGTGCGAATGAAAGGCGAAAATCAACCCTGGCCAGCCGGCCCCCGACGGCCGTAGGCCGCTGTCTACCGCCTTTCCAAGACGGCCGCCTGGTCCAGATCGTTCGCCGGGGTACCACCAGCGGTCGAACCGCCGCCCTCGGCGGTGCAATTCCGGGCGCGCCTGGCAGGCGTGCCGCTCGGACGCCTTCGGGATCAGATTCGGGCGGCGCCGAGACCAGCGACCCAGCCGGTGGACCACGCCCAGTTGAAGTTGTGGCCGCCGATGGGGCCAAAGGCATCGAGCAGTTCGCCGCACAGGTGCAGGCCAGGCGCGCGCCTGCTCTCGAGCGTGGCCCGATGCACGTCGTCGAGCGCCACGCCGCCTCCGGTGACTTCGGCCGTGCGGTAGCCCTCGTCGCCGGTCCAGGGCAGCTCGTAGGCCGTGAGACGATCGAGCAGGCGCTCCCGCTCGTCGCGCCGAAGCTGCGCGCACACCCGGGTGGCGTCAATCCCCGACTCGCGCACGAGCGCCTCGGCGAGCCGCTGTGGCACATGGGCCGAGACGGCGGTCACGACGAGTCCGCGGGCCGATGCGAACCGGCTCGTCCAGCCCGCCCGGTCGACGGCTGTCCAGCACACGCGGACGGTCGCGCGACTGGCGCCGGCCCACTGGCTGCGTACGGCCACATGCGACACATCGAGCACCGACGGTCCGCTGTAGCCCCGGTGGGTGAACAGAAAGCCGCCGTGAGCCCGGGCGCGCTCGCGCGCAGACACGGCCTCGATCGTCACGTCGAGCGACACCCCCGCCAGGCCCACGTGGACCGCAGGGTCCGCGCGAAGTGGGGTGAGCGCCGCGTAGGTGGGGTGCGCCACATGGCCCAGCGCGCGCGCAAAGGCCAGCCCGGCGCCGTCACTGCCGGTTGACGGCACCGAGAGTCCGCCCGTGGCCAGCACGACGCGATCGGCCAGCACCGGGCCGCCCGGAGTCTCGAGCGTCCAGGCGCCCTCGGCCGAGTGCAGCCGCACCACCGGCGACCGGAACCGCATCACCACGCCGCGAGCGATGGCGAGAGCGATCAGGCCGTCCCGCACGTCCCTGGCCCGGTTGGACGCGGGGAAGAGCTTGCCGCTTTCGGCCTCGAGTGCCAGCGGCACCCCGACCCGTTGCTCGAAAAACGTGCGCTGCTCGCGTAGCGGCCAGCCGCCAAGCAGCGCGCGCACGAGCGTGCGCGGCGAGCCGCTCACGAAGTGCTCTGGCGCCGATTCGCTCGGCAGCACGTTGCACCGTCCACCGCCGCTGATGAGGATCTTGCGCCCACCGTCGGCGGTGCTTTCAAGCAGCGTGACGCGCGCGCCGGCCTCGCGCGCGGCAATCGCGGCTACGAGTCCCGCGGCTCCCGCGCCCACCACTGCGACGTGCGGTATCACCGGCCCGGGCCCGTGCGCCTGATGGTTTCCGTCGCGCCGATCACGGCACTCATCGTATCGTGGAGCGTCATGAGTCTTGCGCGTTCCCTTCTTCTGAAAGCTTCCGACAGCCGTTGGCTTCGCGAACACGGCGTCAAGGCGCCTTTCGTGCGCCGCGCCGTGTCGGCGTTCATGCCCGGCGAGACGTCTGACGACATGCTCGTGGCCGCGTCCACGCAGGCCGGTCTCGGCGTGGGCGCCCTGTTCACACGGCTGGGCGAGAACGTCGCTGATATGGCCGAGGCCACGGGCGTCACGGACCACTACCTGGACGTCATCGCCGAGGTGCAGCGTCGCGGCATGGCCTGCGAGCCGTCGGTCAAACCGACGCAACTTGGGCTCGACATGGACCCCGACGCGGCTTTTGCCAATGCGCTGGCCATTGCACGTCGCGCGCACGCGGCCGGCAGCTATTTCTGGATGGACATGGAGCAGTCGTCGTATGTCGATGTGACGCTGGATTTCATGACCCGCCTGCGAGCCGAGGTGCCACAGGTAGGCGTCGCGCTGCAGGCCTACCTGCATCGCACCAAGGACGACGCGGCCCGGATGATCGCCCAGGGCATCGGGATCCGGCTGGTGAAGGGCGCCTACAACGAGCCGCCGTCGGTGGCGATGCCGGCAAAGGCCGACGTCGATGCGAATTATCTGACCGTGGCGAAGCTGATGCTCGCGCCGGGCGCCCGTGCCACGGGCTCGCGCGCCGTGTTCGGCACGCACGACACGACGATCATCAACGCCATTGAGCGGCACGGCGATGGTCTGGGACTCGCGGCCACCGACTACGAGATTCACATGCTCTATGGCATCCAGCGTGGCGAGCAGCGCCGCCTGGCACACGAGCGGAAGAACCTGCGCGTGCTGATTGCCTACGGCGCCTACTGGTTCCCGTGGTACATGCGCCGTCTGGCCGAACGGCCCGCCAACATGTGGTTCGTGGCCAAGAGCGTGTTCCGCTAGCGCCCGCGCGGCAGTGCGCGCACGAACGCGGCGACCGTCTCGGCCCAGGACTGGGCGTCGACGTCAGCCGGCGCCCCCTCGGGCAGCAGGCGCGCGTGCACTTCGCGCACGCCCGTGGCGCGGACGAGATCGGCTACGTTGTGGGCACGCACGCCGCCGCCGGCCATCACCACGAGCGCGTTGCCGGCCTGGCGCACGAGTGCGGCGATCATGTCCGCGCCTTGCGCGGCCGTGGGCGCGCCGCCCGATGTGAGCACGCGATCCACACCGAGGGCCACGAGGGCATCGAGCGCGTCGAACAGATTGCACGTGTCGTCGAAGGCCTTGTGGCACGTCACGGGTAGAGGCCGCGCGGCCTCGATCAGCCGGCGCATGAGCGGTGCATCGATCGTTCCGCCGGTCGTGAGCGCGCCAAAGACCAGGCCGTGCGCACCTGCCGCCGCCATGGCGCGCACGGCACATTCCATCGCGCGTGCCTCGTCGTCGGTGTAGACGAAGTCGCCGCCGCGCGGACGCACCATGACGAAGACAGGAATGCCGAGCGAGGCAACGCAGCGGGCGACGAGCGTCGCGGGCGGCGTGGTGCCGCCCATGTCGAGATTGGCGCAGAGCTCGACGCGCGCAGCGCCGCCGGACTCCGAGGCCAGAGCCGCCTCGAACGACTCGACGCACGACTCACACAGCACGGCGTCAGCGGATCGCGGCATGGTTGGATTCAGGTCCCTGTAAGACCTCGGCGCTCTTCACCACAGCCGGGAGGTCCTCGAAGCTCCGCCGCAGCGCGGGAACGAGCAGTTGCCTGACGATCGCCTCGGTGCCGCGCCGTGGGTCCATGATCCGGGCCAGCAGCGCGCGATCATCGGGCCGCGCGTCGGGCCTGAGTGGCGCACACGTGACGCCCTGCTGCTCGACCAGCTCCTGGTAGCACGGGCAGGACACGGCGACCGGGACGTGGCCGCGTTCGCGCAACTCGGTGGCGATGGCCAGGTACGGGAACAGGTCGCCGTACGACCCCAGCACGCGAGCACCACCCGAGCCATCGCCGTCGATTCTAGACCCGCCAGGCCGCCAGATAGGCTATCGGGTCGCGGCTACCAGCCCTCGCGCGTGCGCAAGTGCGTGATGTGCGCCGTGTGATGTCGCGAATGCCATTCGTACATCGCCAGCACGTCGTCGATGGACATCGGGCCGCGCTCCGGGTGCATCAACGTGCGCGCGAACAGTTCGGGCGCCAGCGACTTCAGCAGCATCACCCACCGGCCGTGCAGCGCGTCGAGCAGGGTGAGCGACATCGACACCGGCGCCGACCGGCCATCGGCCATCTCGGCCCAGAGGGCTTCGGGATATGGCCGGATCGTGGGATTGTCGTCGCTGAGCGCGAACTTCGTGCGCAGGTAGGCATTGATATGGCTGTCGGCCACGTGATGGACCACCTGACGCACCGTCCAGCCCTCGGGCCGATACGGCGTATCGAGTTGCGCGTCGCTCAAGCCTGCGCAGGCCAGCCGGAAGCGGGCCGGTGCCTCCGCAAGGGTCGTGATGGCGGCCGCGCGAGGCGCAGCCGTGAAAGGCGAGGGGGGGGCGAGGGGTCCGACGGGATAGCGGAGATCTGACATGCGGGTCAGTGTCTCTCTTGCACGCGCTCGCGTCGAGTGGCAGGAATGCCAGAGTCCGTCAATATCCTGCCATCCGCCTCCCTGCGGGGCCAAGGTCTGGAGCGGCCCCGAACCGGATCGCGGTTACTCTGCCCGCAGGTTCATGTCTCGATGGTGACCACCGCATCAACACCGTCCGGCCGCGCGCGCGACTGGCTGGCCTTCGCAATCCTCGTGTCGGTCTTCGTCGCGGCGTGGGCCGTGGTGGCGCCCTGGTCCAGCACGCCGCTCATCGACGACTGGGTCTACGCCTGGAGCGTCGAGCACCTGCTCGCCACCGGTTCCCTCAGCGTGCTCCCGTTCAGCGCGGTCTACCCTGTCGCCCAGATTCTGTGGGCCGCACCGTTTGCCGGTGTTCTGGGATTCTCCTTCGTTGCGCTCAGGGTCTCGACGACCGTGCTCGCGGTGCTCGGGTGCTGGGCGGTGTATCTGACCCTGCGCGAAATCGACTGCCGGCGCAGCACCAGCCTGCTCGGTGGCGTTGCGCTGGCGCTTCACCCCGTCTACTTTGCGCTCACGTTCTCGTTCATGACGGAAGTGCCGTTTGTCAGTCTGTCGACGTGGGCGCTCCACTGCTATGTGCGCGCCGTGCGCCGCGACCAACCCAGGCTGTTGTGGGCGGGCGGGGCGTTCGCGATCGCCGCGTATGCCGTCCGGCCCATCGGCATCCTGCTGCCGCTGACCGTGCTGCCGGCCCTGGCGTGGCGGGCTGACTGGCGCCACATCGTTCGCACGAGTGTGCCTGCACTGGCCGTGCCCATTGCCGTCATGCTAATACTGCAGCTCGGCCTGCCCCGCGTGCTCGGCCCCCTTGACTGGGCCGAGATCCGTGCTGGCTACCTGCAGTGGTGGTTCACCGTGCCGATGGCGAGCTACGCTGGCTGGACGCTCGAAGCCCTCGTGCAGGCCTCGTTCCCGTTCGCGCCGCTGCTCCTGGTGTTCGCCTTCAGTCACCGCCGGCGCGTGCCCGCCGTGGCGACAGTGGCCGCCCTCCTGGCCGTGATGTGCTGGCTGACGACGAGCGCTATCCCAGACGCACTGTCGCAGGATCAGACCTGGAGCCTGCGCGAGTTCACGGCGCGCAGCATGATCGACGGCACGTTGCCGACGCCGGTCTGGACGCGTTCCGTGCGGCCGTTTGTGAACACGCTTGGCCTGCTCACGCTCGGCGCGCTCGTGGTCGTCGCGATTCAGGGCTGGGTGCGCCGTTCGAGCTGGGGCCGGCCGGACGCGGTGATCGTGACCTACGGGGTCCTCCATCTGGCGGCGATCGACGTGCTCTGGCTCTACAACGACCGCTACTACGTGGCTCTGGCGCCGGCCCTGGTGGTGGCCGCGGCTCGCGCGCTCGACGCACGCCGCACCGCCCGTTGGGCGGCCGCCGCGTCGATGGTCGTGCTGGCCGGGATCGACGTCACTGGCACCCGCGACATGCTCGCCTTCAATCGTGCCTGCGCCGCGGCGGCGCGCGATCTCGAAGCGTCAGGCATTCCGGCCTGGGAGATCGACGCGGGCTATGCGCTCAACGGCTGGCGACTCTACGCCCACCCCGAGAACCTGCCGCCTGGCGCCGACCGGCGCTCCGACGTGCCCTACGTGACGTCGAAAGCCACCACCCGATTCGCGCTCACGAACACCCCTGGCTCTGGCGACGAGGTGATCCGCGCCATTCCCCTCGGCGAGGCCACGTGGCAGGCGACCCGCGAGTTCTACCTGGTGCGCCGCCTTCCGTCGCGCCCGGCCGCCCGGTAGCGACCGGCCGCGAGGGTGCTTGCGCACGAGCAGGTCTCAACGCCGCGCTCGTGCTGCACCGTAAAGGCAGAGAAGGCGCCATGCGTTAAGATTCTGCCATGCCACTGCTCTCTCGTCCGCCCGTGCCCGCGCCCACGCCCACGCTCGTGCCCACTCGCGGCGGCGCTCTGCCGAATCGGCTGGTGGCCGTGCTCATCTGCGATGGACTCGCGCTCTTCGAGTTCGGCATCGTCGCCGAGGTGTTCGGGTTGCGGCGGCCGGAGTTGGGCGTGCCGTGGTACGACCTGGCCGTTGTCAGCTTCGACCCGGCGCCTCTGCGCGCCACCGGCGGCGTGCGGGTGCATCCCACCCACTCGGTGAAGATGCTCGCCAGGGCCGGCACGATCGTGATTCCCAACTGGCGCGACATCCACGAGGTGCCCCCGCCCGCGATGCTCAAGGCGCTGCGCGCCGCCCACGCCCGAGGCGCGCGTCTCTTGTCGGTGTGCTCGGGCGCGTTCGTGCTGGCCGCGGCCGGCTTGCTCGACGGCAAGCGCGCCACCACGCACTGGCTGCACGCGCCGACGCTGGCCCGCCGCTACCCACTCGTGCAGGTCGAGCCGTCGGTGCTGTACGTGGAAGACGGCCAGGTCTACACCGCGGCCGGCAGCGCGGCGGGCATCGACCTGAGCCTGCACATCGTGCGGCACGACTACGGGTCGGACATCGCGAACCAGGTCGCGCGCCGGATGGTGGTGGCGCCGCACCGCGAGGGCGGCCAGTCGCAGTTCGTGGCCGCGGCCATGGCGCCGTCTGAGGGGTCGCTTGGGCCGCTCATGGAGTGGGCGACCGCGCGGCTCGATCAGGCGCTCACGACCGGGCACCTCGCGCGCAAGGGCCGGATGTCGTTGCGCACGCTCGCGCGGCGGTTCGAAGCGCAGGCCGGCACCACGCCGCACCAGTGGCTCACGCATCAGCGCGTGCTTGCGGCGCAGCGCCTGCTCGAGACCTCGGCGGCGTCGATTGACCGGGTGGCTGAGCTGAGCGGGTTTGCCACGCCTGAAACGCTGCGTTTTCATTTCCGCCAGCGCGTGGGCACGTCGCCGGTGGCCTATCGTCGGCGCTTCGCGCAGTCGGCCTAGTCGTCGTTGCGGAGCAGGCGGCGGTGGCTGAGCGGCCGGCTATCTCAGGATGTCGGCCATCGGCACCACGGTGACGGGACCAAGGCCAGCGGCGCGGACCGGGGCCTCGATCTTCGCCCGATCGCCGACGATCACCACCACCATGCGGTCGAGTCGCAGGTACTGCGCGGCCACGCGGGCAAGCTCGGCCGACGTCACGGCCCGCACTCCGCCCACATACCTGGTGAAGATGTCGTCAGGCAGTCCGTAGACCGCGATCTCTTCAAGCTTGGCCGCGAGCTGCCCGGTCGTCTCGAACTCGCCGCCAAAACTGAGCGCTGCGTAGTTCTTCGACTTCTCGAGTTCCGCGACGGGCACCGGCGCGAGCATGCCATTCAGCTCGTTGAAGAACTCCTTCAGTGCCTCCGCCGTCTTGTCGGTCTGCACGCCGGCGCCGGCCACGAACGGTCCTGCCGAACGCCGCATGTCGAAACGCGACGTGGCGCCGTAGGTGTAGCCGTTCTTCTCTCGCAGGTTCTGGTTCAGACGCGAGGTGAACGCCCCGCCGAGAATCGTGTTGAGTACGTCGAGCGCGATGTAATCGGGCGTGGCGCGCGACACGCCGACGAGCCCGATGCGGATTTGCGACTGGGCCGCTCCGGGCTTGTCGATCAGGTAGATCTGGCGCTTGCCGGGCTGTGGCGACGCGCGCACCGGAAACGGCGCAGCCGCCGGGCCGTCAGCCTTCCATGTGCCGAAGCGCGGCTCGAGAAGCGGGGTCAGCGCCGCCGGGGTCACGTCGCCCACCACGATCAACACGGCGTTGTCGGGACGGTAGTGGCTGCGGTGATACGCGCGCAGTTCATTCACACCGAGCGTCTTCAGAGACGACTCGGTACCGCCGGCGCTCGTGCCGTAGCGATGCTCGGGTCCGAAGAGCAGCCTCGGGTACGCGATGCCCGCCAGGGCTCCGGCGTCATCGCGCGCCTGCAGCAGTCCCGTCAGGCGCTCGGTGCGCAGACGTTCGAAATCGTCGGCGGGGAAGTCGGGAGCGAAGGCCACGTCGGCCAGCAGGTCGAGTGCTTCGCGAAGCCTCGCCGCCGGCGTCGACATCCGTACGACCGACGCATCGAATCCGGCGGACGTGGACAACTGCGCGCCGAGAAACTCGACCGCATCGGCCACGGCGAGCGCCGCCTGTCCGGCCGCGCCCTCATCGAGCATCGCCGCGGTCATGCTCGCCACGCCGAACTGGCCAGGGACGTCGGCCGACGCGCCCGAGAGCACGACGAGGTTCGCCTGCACAAGCGGCACTTCGTGTTGTTCGAGCACCCACACGCGCAGGCCGCTTGCGAGGGTGAGCTTCTGCACCGCGGGCAGTCGCAGCACCGGGGCGGGTCCCAGGACGGGCGGGTGCGAGCGATCCGGTGCCTGACGCGCGGAGGACGACACGACCGCGAGCGCCAGCGCCAGCACAGTGAGACGCCAGGTCGCGGGGGTCGTGGCCCGCGCGCTCATCGCTTCTCCCCCGGCATCACCACGAGCTCCACGCGGCGGTCATGCGGCAGGAACGCGCCGGCCGCCGACGAGACGTCGGCCGCGTCGAGGGCGCGGTAGCGGGCCAGGTCCTCCTCGAAGAAGTCAGGCGTGCCGGTGTTCGTGTAGTACGCGTTCATCTGATCGGCCTTGCCGTAGAAGCCGCCGACGCGTTCGGCTCGTCGCAGGAACGTGGCCTCGATCGAGTTTCGCACGCGCTCCAGTTCACGCGCCGCCGGCGGCGTCGCCGCGAGCCGCTCGATCTCTTCATCGACGATCGTCTGAATCTCGTCGAGGCTCTTGCCCGGCCGCGCGGTGACCTGGATCATGAACACGCTGCCGAGGCCTTGCGACTGCTGATAGGCGGTGACGTCTTGCGCGATCTGCAGGTCGTAGACGAGCCGCTTGTAGAGCCGCGAGTTCTTGCCCCCGCCGAGCACCGAGGCGACCACGTCGAGCGCCGCGTCGCCCGGCCGATAGGCGGCGGGTGTCAGCCAGCCGAGATACAGGCGCGGCAACTGCACCTTGTCGGTCATGGTCTTGCGCGTGACGTCGGTGAGCATCGCGGCCGGCGGCGCCACGGGCGGCACCGGCTTCCCACGCGGCACCTCGTCGAACCACTTCCGCACGAGCGCCCTGGTGGTCTCCACCTCGATGTCTCCGGCGATCACCAGACTGGCGTTGTTGGGCGCGTAGAAGGTGCGGAAGAACTGCTGCACGTCTTCGTGGCTGGCCGCGGTCAGGTCTTCCATCGAGCCGATGGTCGACCAGCTATAGGGATGGCCCGTGGGGAACAACATGCTGTCGAGCTCGAGCTCGGGCATGCCGTAGGGTCGATTCTCGTAGCTCTGGCGCCGCTCATTCTTGACCACGTCGCGCTGGCCGTTCACGCGCTCTGGCGTCATCGTGTCGAGCAGGTAGGCCATCCGGTCCGATTCGAGAAAGAGCATCAACTCGAGCGCGTTGGCCGGTCCATCGATGTAGTAGTTGGTGCGGTCGGTGGTCGTCGAGCCGTTATTGTCGGCACCCGCGCCCTCGAGCCAGGTGTCGAAGGCGCCCTCGGGCACGTGCTTGGAACCCTCGAACATCAGGTGCTCGAACAGGTGTGCCAAGCCGGTGCGTCCGGGCTTCTCGCTGCCCGAGCCCACGTGGTACCAGACGTTCACGGCGACGATCGGGGCACTCGCGTCGCGGTGCAGAATCACGTGCAGCCCATTGGCCAGCGTGAACTCCGTGTACGGCACGACCAGCCGGGAGCCCAGCGCTTGCGCGTGGAGCGGGCCTGGGCCCGATGCGGCGGCCAGGACCAGACTGAGGCCGAGAACAGCGTGGACGGGAATGCGCATGCTGCCAGTCTAGCGCTGCCCCGACGCCGCGATTCTTGATAAACTTCCCCCTTCCTGCCGAGCGAGACCCACCGTGCCTGAGCCACTCGTCGCCGTCATCATGGGATCGAAATCCGACTGGGACACGATGTCTCATGCCGTGACCGTACTCGTCGACTTCGGCGTGCCTTACGAGAAGCACATCGTGTCGGCGCATCGCACCCCGGTGTGGATGGCCGAATTCGCCCAGGGGGCCGAAGCCCGGGGCATCCAGGTGATCATCGCCGGGGCGGGCGGGGCCGCGCACTTGCCCGGCATGGTCGCCGCGCACACCCTCCTGCCGGTGCTCGGCGTGCCGGTGCAGAGTGCCGCCCTGCAGGGGCTCGACTCGCTGCTCTCGATCGTGCAGATGCCGGCGGGCGTACCCGTGGCCACGCTCGCCATCGGCAAGCCGGGCGCCAAGAACGCGGCCCTGTTGGCCATCTCGATCCTTGCCACCACGCGTACCGACCTGCGGGCCAGACTGCGCGCGTTCCGCGACGACCAGACCCGCCAGGTTCGCGAAGACTCCTTGCCGTGAACCGCATCGTATTGCCCGGCGCCACGCTGGGCGTGCTCGGCAGCGGTCAACTCGGCCGCATGTTCGCCATTGCGGCCCGGCGCATGGGCTTCCGCGTGCACACGCTGTCGCCCGGCGTCGACACGCCGACCGGCCAGGTCGCCGATCTCGAGATCGAGGCCGACTACGACGACCTCGACGCCATCCGCGTGTTTGCGAGCGGGGTCGACGTGATCACGTTCGAGTTCGAGAATGTCTCGACGGCGGCCGCCGATGCCGCGGCGGAGTTCGTGCCGGTGCGCCCTTCGGGTCACGCCTTGCACGTGACGCAGCAACGCGGGCGCGAGAAGGCGTTCCTGGCCCTGAAGGGCTTTCCCGTTACGCCCTTCGAAGCGGTCGGCTCACTCGACGAACTGGTGGCGGCAGTAGAGCGCATCGGCCTGCCGGCGATTCTGAAGACCGCCAGCTTCGGCTACGACGGCAAAGGGCAGCATCGCCTGGCGTCACCGGCTGAACTGGAGCGCGTGTGGGCGCTCGTTGGCCATCAACCGGCCGTGCTCGAACGCGTGGTCGACTTCGCGCTCGAGTTCTCAGTGGTGGCTGCGCGCGGCCTCGACGGCGCGTTTGCGCACTACGGCGCGATTGAGAATTCCCATCGTCACCACATTCTCGACGTGTCGATTGCGCCGGCTCGCATGCCAGAGGCCGCGGTGACCGAGGCCGTGGCCATCACCGAGTCGATCATGGAAGAGCTGGCCTACGTTGGCGTGCTGTGTGTGGAGTTCTTCCTCACAATCGACGGCCGCGTCCTCGTGAACGAGATCGCGCCGCGTCCGCACAACTCGGGCCACCTGACTGTCGATGCGTGCCTGACCAGCCAGTTCGAACAGCAAGTACGAGCGATGTGCGGCCTGCCGCTCGGCGCCACGACGCTGCTGCGACCGGCCGCGATGGCCAACCTGCTCGGCGACGTCTGGCAGCACGGCGAGCCGAAGTGGGCGACGGCGCTCGCGGTGCCAGACGTGAAGCTGCATTTGTACGGCAAGTCGGATCCGCGCCCTGGACGCAAGATGGGACACCTCACGGCGATGGCCGGCACCACCGCCGAGGCCATGGCGCTCGTGCTCGGCGCCCGCGACGCGCTCGACTAGTGTGCCAGGCGCAGTCCTCCTAGTAGTGTCCCGAGTCGGAGATCCGTGGAGCGAATCTCCGACTCGGGACACCAGAGTCGCGTGGGGTAAGCTCCGTTCGACGCTGGCACCGTGCCGGACGACCCGCGGAACCCCACGGAGACTTGTGAATGACGATCGATCGGGTCCTCGCGCCGCTCGACCGCATAGGAAGAATCGCCAGGGTCCCGGTGATCCTGATCATCGTCGGCGCGATCCCCTACATCTACCTGACCAGGGTCTACCTGCCGCGGCGGGCCGTGACGCCCGCCGTGGAGCAGCTGCTGACGGCGGCCCGGCGCGGAGACACGGTGGCCGTGCGTCGGGCCCTTGCCGCGGGGGCCGGGGTTGACGTCCCCGACGCCACCGACGGTCAGACGGCCCTGATGCGCGCCGCATCGTTTGGTCACGCCGAGGCGGTCAACGCACTCCTGGCATCAGGGGCGACGGCCACACGCGCCGCCGCCACTGGAGAAACCGCGCTGCACCTGGCGTCGGAGCGCGGCCACGCCGACGTCGTCCGGCTGCTGCTCCAAGCCGGTGCGCTGGTCGATGCGGTCGGCGGAGGCTGGGAAGAGACGTCGCTCGAGGCCGCTCTGCGCGGCTGGCAGGAGAATCTCCCCGGGCCGGGACGCACCCTGTCGCCGGAGGCACCAACGCCCGAACGCTTCGAGGCCGTGGTCGCCGCACTCATCGATGCGCACGCCAATCCGAACCGCGCGTCTTCTCATGCGCCGCCGCCCCTCAGTCAGGCCGCCTCGAAGGGCGCCATCGGGCTCGTGCGCGAGCTTCTGAGGGGGCACGCCGACCCGGACGCCGTCGGGGTCGAGTCGCTCGACGCGCCTCTCGTCCTCGCCGCCGACACCTGCTACGGAACGGAATCCGAGATCGTCGCGCTGTTGCTCCGGGCTGGAGCCAGACCGGACGGCGTGAACCGATCGGGAAAAACCGCCTTCGCCATTGCCACCGAAGGGCTTGCCCGAGACCGGAGCGACAATTGCCGTCGGGTGCACGAGGGCGTGCTGGCCGCCCTCAAGAGCGCCGGAGCGCGGTCGTGAGGGGCATCGCGGTCGCAGTCGCGGCGCTGGCACTGCTCGGCTGCGCTTGCACCGCACGCGTCGTCTCAGTGACGCGGGGCGGCGCCAACGAGACCGCGCTGGCTGCCGCGGTCGAGGCCGGGGACGCAGCCAGAGTGCGAGCCCTGCTGGCCGGAGGGGTGGACCTTACCGCCGTGATCGCAACCCCTGGTCGGGGGGAGAGGACACCGTGGGAGCTGGCCTTGATGAAGCTCCCGTCTGCCACGACGGAACGAACCCCACCCGTGGATATCGTCGTTGCGATGCTCGATGCTGGCGCGGACCCAAACGCCTCGTGGTCGCACCTGGCGGGTGGGACCCAGCACACGACGTCCGTGCAGCGGGTCTACGCCGCGGAACTTGCCGCCAGCGCCGCGAACGTGGAGGTCGTTCCCGCGATGCTCGCCCGCGGCCTTCGCACGAAGGGCCCCGGAGCCCGGGCCGCGCTCCTTGTAGCCGTGGACCTTGGAAACATCGACACGGTCGGCCTGCTACTCGGTGCTGGCGTCGACCCGAACGTTGGATACACCGACGAGATGCCACTCGCGCATGCAATCAGCCGCGGCGACCTTGCCATGATCCGACTCCTGGAGTCGAAGGGCGCCCGGGAGTTTCCCCCACGCTGACTCGTGAGTGCGTCGAGAGCAGTCAACGCTTGAAGACGGGCACTTCGAACTCTGCCTCGAAGTCGGCCCCGGCGAGTGCCGCTTCCGCCACCAGCTGCCAGGTGCACCACTCACCAGAACCGCGGGACGAGTCGGGCAGGTCCTCGGAGAGCAACAGATCGACGTTCAGCAGCACGTCACCCGACGCCGGCTGGCCCCGAATCAGGGCCGTCCATCGATGGCGTAGGTGTAGGCCGCCACGACCATCTTGGTGTTCGAACTCCGATCTTCGAGGGCCACGTGCTGCAGCGTGGCTGGCACCGTGGGCAAGGCCTGCATCGACTTCGCCAAGACAACGGTGCGGGCCGCTTGATACGCCAGGACGCTGCCAATCACCGCGAACGGCAGCGCCAGCAGCGCAGTTAACCCAAGGCCAACCAACGATGCTGGAAGGCGAGATCGTCATGTTGACACTCGCGCATTGTGCCAGCACAGCGCTTGAAACCAGTGCGGTTTCCCAGGGGTGTCGCCGCGCCTGCCGCACACGGCCCCCCGGAGTCAGCCCATCAGTCCCCGCAGGAACGACTGCGGCCGGGTCTCGACGCGTTTCTTCCCACGGCGTTTGGCATCGTAGAGCGCCTCGTCGGCCCGCTTCACGATCGACTCGGGGGTATCGGCCGAAACATAGCTGGTGACGCCGCCGCTGAAGGTGAAGGTGACGGACCGTTTCTCGTTGTCCTGTTCGTATTCGTAGGACGCCGGCAGGCGCTGGAGCAGTGCCGTGAGGCGGTCGCGGGCCTTGCCCGCCGTGGCCGCGTTCAGCAGTAGCGCGAACTCCTCGCCGCCGTAGCGCGACACCACCTCGCCGTCGGCGATCATGCCGCGCAGCAAGTGCGCCATGGCGATGATCACGCGGTCGCCTACAGGATGTCCGTAGGTGTCGTTGATGCGCTTGAAGTCGTCGAGGTCGACCATGGCCAGTGCAAACGTCGCGCCCTGCTGCGACGCCTGCGTGACCCACTCGCGCACGGCGGCATCAAACGACCCCCGGTTGAGCAACTGCGTGAGCGCGTCGGTCGTGGCCTCGGCCTTCGCCGTGACCAGCGACCGCTCGAGTGACTGCACGCGCGAGGTCAGCGTCTCATAGTGCCGGGCTTCCCGCGACTGCCGTTCGGCGACGGTCTGGCGCAGGGTCAGCACCTCGCGGGAGAGCGCCCGCTTCAGCTCGCGGATGTCCTCGATCTCCACCATCCGCCCCATCGCCGTCGTCGAACGGACGAGTTCGTTCTCGAAGTGCAGCGAGTCGCCCCGCACGGCCTCGACCACCTCGCGCAGCACGTTCACGACGTCGATGAGCTCGGCCTCGCGGTCCGTGCGATAGGTCCGCGTCAGGTCGAGGAACGTGCCGCACTCCTTGGCGATCTCGTCGCTCAGGTCCGCCAGCTTGCGGGCGTCCCGCTCGGCCCGCAATGTGTGCCGGAGGCGATCGAGACGTGCCCGGAACTCATGGGCTTTGAGCGCTGTGTCGTCGGGCGCGTGCGCCGCCATCAGGTCGAGCAGACGTTCACTGAGTGCGAGCAGCGCCTCAGCGCGGCGAAAGGCGGGCGAATCAGAGAGCGAGAGCGCGATGGGAGGTGATGGCACGGCGGGTCCCGGAGACTCCTGGCTAATCGACGCCTCTTCGGCAAACTTGAGGAGCCTGGAATCACGCGCGAAAACCGGGCACACTGGTGCCAGTGATGAGCGAGCAGCCTATTGTGGTCTTCACCGACGGAGCCTCGAAACGCAACCCCGGCCCAGGTGGCTGGGGGGTGGTGATCGTGACGCCCGATGGACACGTGACGGAACTGGGCGGCGGCGCGGCGCTGACCACCAACAACAAGATGGAGCTGACGGGTGCCATCCAGGCGCTCACGCGCCTTCAGGACACGAGCGGGCCACTTGCCGTCTACACGGACTCCACCTACGTGATTCAGGGGATCGAGCAGTGGGTGCACAACTGGCGGCGGCGCGGGTGGAAGACGGCCACGGGTGGCGAGGTGATGAACCGCGACTTGTGGGAGGCGCTGTCGGGGCTGACGTCCGCGCGCCCGCCGCGTTCGATCGCGTGGCACTACGTGCGCGGCCATACCGGCATTCCCGGCAACGAGCGCGTGGACGAGATTGCCGATGCGTACGCCGTGCAGGGCCGCGAGTCGCTCTACGACGGCCCACTGGCGGAATACGGCATTCCGATTCTGGACCTGCCTGACGACACGAGCGTACCGGCGCGCAGCCCGTCGTCGGCAGGCAGCGCCCTGTCCAAGGGCAAGTCGAAGGGCCCCGCCTACTCGTACCTGAGTGTCGTGGACGGCACACCGATGCGCCACGCGACGTGGGCGGAGTGCGAACGGCGCGTGACGGGCCGTTCGGGCGCGCGCTTCAAGAAGGCGACCAGC
Organism: Acidobacteriota bacterium; assembly: GCA_031376505.1. Classification (GTDB taxonomy): domain Bacteria; phylum Acidobacteriota; class Vicinamibacteria; order Vicinamibacterales; family UBA2999; genus CADEFD01. Next base: position 15,404 of record JANMDX010000399.1, on the reverse strand, counting down.
GCCGCCGACGAAGTCGACATTCTGCGCGCGTGGCAGGTCAAGCCAGGCGCGCTCTGAGGCGACCAGAGGTACGATGACGACCCCTCCGTCCTGGCCGCACGATCAGACGACGCGCGAGCGCGAGTACTCGCCCAGTTCGGCAATTGGCGGCAACTACGCGCCGTTCATCGCGCGGTATGTCGCCGAGAGCGCCCGGGCGCACGCGAGCGTGCCGGTGCGGCGCGACCTGCAATACGCCACGGCGCCACGGGCCGCGCTCGACTTCTTCCCCGCGCCGTCTCCCTCCGCCCGTCCGGGTCTGCTCGTCTATATCCACGGCGGCTACTGGCAGGAGCTGTCGAAGCAGGAGTCGGCGTTTCTCGCGCCTGCGTGGCACGCGGCGGGACTTGCGCACGCGGTCGTGGGCTACACGCTGGCGCCGCACGCCCGCTTGCCTCAGATCGTCGTGGAATGCCGTGCCGCACTGGCGTGGCTGCACGACCGCGCTGACGAACTGAAATTCGATCCCGCCAACGTGGTGGTCGCCGGCAGCTCCGCCGGTGCGTACCTGGCGGCGGCGTGCGCCGACCGGTCGCCGGTGCCCATCCGCGGCATCGTGCCGGTGTCGGGTGTGTACGATGTCACGCCGCTCATTGGCACCTCGGTCAATGACGCGCTCGGGCTGGACGCGGCCACGGCCGCCGCGCTCGATCTGCTCGCGCCCGGCTGCTGCTTCTGCCCGGCGGTCGTGGCCTGGGGCGAGATCGAGACGGCCGAGTTCAAGCGCCAGAGTCATGCGTTTGCCGCGCGCCTGGCGGCCACCGGCACGCCGTGCCAATCGCTCGAGATCCCCGGCCGGAATCACTTTGACGTCATCCTCGACCTGGCCGATGCCCGCTCGCCTCTCTTTGCCGCGGCCCGCCGGCTCTTTGCGTCGAGCAGCGCGTGAACGCACTCGAGCACGAAGCTGGCAGCCCGTGGGTGCAAGCCCCGGCGGCATTCGACCGACGGTCCATCGCCCCTGACGGCGTTGCTCCTCTTTCAAATATGGCCAATATTTTCGGTCGTCGCGCCTGGCGATCCGGGCGTCGCGCCTGGATCATTTGTCACCGAACTTCGGTTCCGGGTCACTAGGTGACGGCGGCGCGGGCGGCGAATCGGGCCTCGCGCCACTCGCCCGAGTGCAGCACCTGCGTCAGCCGGTCCACGGCGTCCCACACGTCCACGAAACGCGTGTAGAGCGGCGTGAACCCAAAGCGCAAGATGTCGGGCGCCCGGAAGTCGCCAATGACGCCCCGCGCGATGAGCGCCTGCATCATCGCGTAGCCACCCGTGCCGTGGGCCACGCTCACCTGGCTGCCTCTCATCGCGGGGTCGCGTGGCGTGACCATCGACAGCCCGGACCCCGAGCACCGCGCGTCGACGAGCTGGATGAAGAGTTCGGTCAACTCCACCGACTTGGCCCGCACGGCGGCCATGCCGCCTGCGGCGTCGGCCGCCAGCAGCGTGTCCACACCACACTCGAGCGCCGCCAGCGACACAATCGGCGGCGTGCCGCAGACGAACCGGGCGATGCCCGCGCCCGGCCGGTAGTCGGTCGTGAACGCAAACGGCGCGGCGTGCCCCAACCAGCCCGCCAGCGGCTGCCGCCAGCCTTCCGCGTCCATACGCCGCGTATGCGCCGGATGGGCCCAGACGAAGGCCGGGGCGCCAGGGCCGCCGTTCAGGTACTTGTAGCCGCAGCCCACGGCGAAGTCCGCGGCGCTGCCCTCTGACCCGTCGCCGCTGAGCGTGACCGGCATCGCGCCAGCCGAGTGCGCCAGGTCCCACACCATGAGGGCGCCGGCCGCATGCGCGGCGCGCGTCACGCCCGCCATGTCGTGCATTCGCCCGGTGCGGTAGTTCACCTGGGTGAGCATCACCACGGCGGTGTCGCCGTCGAGGGCGTCCTGCAGCGCGTTGGCATCGACCAGGCGCAGCGAGTAGCCGCGCTCGCGCGCGGCCGTGTCGGCAATATAGAGGTCGGTGGGGAAGTTCGTGCGCTCTGACAGGATCACGCGTCGGCGCGGCGCGTCGGCCGTCACGAGGGTCATGGCCGCGGCCAGCACCTTGTACAGATTGACCGACGTGGAGTCGGCCACCACAAGTTCGCCGGCGCCCACGCCCACGAGGCGCGCGATCTTGTCGCCGATGTGCTGTGACAACGTGATCCACCCGGCGGTGTTCCAACTGCGGATGAGGTCGCCGCCCCATTCCTGCGCTACGACCTGCTGCACCCGGGCGACCGTGGCCCTGGGCAGCGGCCCGAGCGAGTTGCCGTCCAGGTAGATGTCGCCGCGCGCGTCGGCGGCGGCGAGCGCAAACAGGGCGCGCATCGGCGCGAGCGCATCGGCGCGATCACGAGCCTCGCAGGCGTCTCTCGTCAGGGGTGGCATGTGCTGTCACGATAGCATCGCTCGCGCGGCCGGCGCAGGGCCTTACACGCGTCTCTCGTCAAGTCAGGCATGGGTTGCCCCGAGAGCGCCGCTGAGCGGGGCCTCGAGGGGCCGCAGGCGCGCAGCGATTGCCTGTCATCAGGCGCCGCGCGGCTGCTAAGCTGGCGCCGCATGTCACTCGCTCCATCGTCGTCCGCGTCCGCGACCTCCGAGCCGCTCCTGCGCGTGATGGGCACGTTCGGCCTGGCCGCCGCCATCATCAACATTACCGTGGGCGGGGGTATCTTCCGGCTGCCGGCCAACGTCGCCGGTGCCCTCGGCGCCGCGGCACCCGTGGCGTATCTCGTGTGCGCGGTGGCGATGGGTCTGATCGTGCTGTGTATTGCCGATGCCGGCAGCCGCGTGTCGCTTACCGGCGGGCCGTATGCCTACATCGGCGTCGCGCTCGGGCCCTATGCGGGATTCCTCTCGGGCGTGCTGTTGTGGATGCTCGGCCTGTTTGCCACAGCTGCCGTGGCGACCGTGTTTGCTGGCAGCGTCGGCCAGCTCGCACCCTCGCTTGGTCGTGGTGCCAGGCCCTCGTTCGTGCTCGTGGTGACGTTTGCATTCTGGGCGCTTGTGAACATCCGCGGGGTCGCGCTTGGTGCCCGCCTCAATTCGTTTGCGACGGTGGCAAAGCTCCTGCCGCTCGGCCTTGTGGCCGTCGGCGGTCTGTTCTTCGTCCAGGGCGCGAACTTGACGGTCACCACGTGGCCGTCCGCCGCGGATGTGGCTCGCACGTCGCTGCTGCTCGTCTTCGCGTTTGCCGGCGTCGAGGTGGCGCTCGTGCCAAGCGGCGAAGTACGCGACTCGGCCCGCACTGTGCCGCGAGCCATCGCGCTTGCCATGCTGAGCATCGTGCTGCTCTACCTTGCCCTGCAGGTGTCGGCGCAGGGCATTCTCGGCGCGGCGCTGCCTGGCGCCTCGACGCCACTGGCCGATGCGGCGGGCGCAGGATTTGGTCCGTGGGCGCGCACGCTGTTGCTTGGCGGCGCCGCCGTGTCGATGTTCGGCTATCTGGGCGGCATGACGCTCTCGGTGCCGCGCATCGTGTTCGCGCTGGCGGGCGATGGCTTTCTGCCGAAGGCGCTCGCGGCGGTGCATCCCACCCACCGCACGCCTCACGTCGCCATTGCCGTGCAATCGCTACTGGCCCTGGCGCTGGCCGTGTCAGGCACGTTCGAGCGCCTGGCCATTCTGGCCAACGTCTCGGCACTGGCCCTGTACCTGGGCTGTGCGATTGCGGCCTGGCGTCTGCGGGCCGTCGGCAGGTCGCGTGGCGATGTGGGACCGCGTGTGCCGCTGGCCGGCGTGGCGCCGTTCCTGGCGGTGCCCGTGATCCTGTGGTTGCTCACCGGGTTGACGCGCGACGAGTGGATCGGCTTTGGCGCCTGCTTGGCGCTCGGATCGCTCGCATTCGTCATTGCCGGCCGCGGCCGCCGCCTAGCGACTCCCTGACCCGGCGACCGGCGCGGTTGAGCGGCGCGTCACGACGCGCGCCTGCGGCCAATGAATACGTCGCGGCCCCACTGGTCGACCCGCGACGTGGCGTCGATGCCGGCCTGGGCCAGCCATGCCAGCCACGACGCGCGCGGGAAGATGCCGTTCTGATGCACTTCGTGGGTCGCCTCAATCGTGCCGTCCGCGAGCCGCAACACGAAGGCATACACCGTCTCGAACGTGTCATCGGCCGGATCGGGATCCCACGACCACTCGAGGTAGCGTAGCCCGCGCCCATCCGCTGCGTCGTGGCCGCCCGTGTGGGTATCGGGTTCCAGCGTCTCGGCCACGCTGTCGGGAATCACCATCACTGCGCCACCCGGCCGGCAGTGCCGTGCCGCGGTCGCGAGCGCCGCGCGGGCGTCCGCGGGGGTCGTCGCGTACATGATCGCGTCGTGGATGAGCACGAGGTCGAACGTACGGCCGAGATCGATCGTGCGCATGTCGCCGACCACGTGCTCACAGTCAGGATTCACCGTGCGGCTCACGGCGACCATCGCGGGCGACAGGTCGGTGAGCGTCAGGGCGAGGTGCGCCTTGAGATGCCACGCGAGACTGCCGCCGCCCGCGCCCAGTTCGAGCAGCGTCCGAGGTGGTGCATCGGGCGCACCGAGCAACTCGGGCAGCAGATCTGCCGCCTCTTCCTCGTACTCGGATGCCGGAGAGAGCAGCGGCCACCACTCGGCCAGGTCGGAGTACATACGGAACGTGGACATGCCGCCCACTCTGTCACGTGCAGGTCACGGCCGATCACTCGATCGCGCGCTCCAGGATGTGATCGGTCTGGCAGTCGGGCCCCACCCAGAACTCCGCCGTGCCCGTCTGCCGGAAGCCGCACTTCGCGTAGAACGCACGTGCGCGCGGGTTGCGCTCCCACACGCTCAGCCACGCGGTGCGTCCACCGAGCGCGCGAATGGCATCAACGCTGGCCGCCATCAACGTCGCGGCCACGCCGAGTCCGTGCCACTGTCGGTCCACATAGAAGCGATGGAGCTCGACCGGCGCGGGCCCTTCTATGCATGCGGGCGGCGTCTTGCGCCGCACCTGCGCGAACGCGACCAGCGTGGCGCCCGAAGAGGCCAACAGCGTCACGTAGTCGGCGCTCAGCAACTCCTCGGTCTGTTGCGGCACGCCGAAGGAAGCGGCGAGATATGCGGCCATGTCCTCGGGCCGATTGTCGGCGGCGAACGTCTCGTGAAACGTGCGCGCGCCGATGGTGGCCACGTCGACGGCATCGGCCACCGTGGCCCGGCGAATCCTGACCGGTTCAGTCACCGGGGCGGCGCTCCTGCCATCTACTTCGGCGGCTGGGCCGTTGGCGCGGCGACCGGCCGGGTCCATTCGTTGGCCCAGTCGAGCATCTCGGCCACCGTATGCAGCACCGACTCACGCGCGGCATAGCCGTGGGCTTCGCTCGGCAGCGTGACGTAGCGCACCGTGGCGCCGTGTCCCTTGAGCGCCACATAGAAGCGCTCCGACTGGACCGGGAAGGTGCCGCTGTTGTCGTCGGCTTCGCCGTGAATCAGCAGCACGGGTTCTTTGACAAGGTGCGCATTGTTGAAGGGCGACATGCGCGCGTAGATCTGCGGCACCTCCCAGAACGTACGCTGCTCGTTCTGGAAGCCGAAAGGCGTGAGCGTGCGGTTGTACGCGCCGCTCCGGGCGATGCCCGCGCGAAACAGATCGGAATGCGCCAGCAGGTTCGCGGTCATGAACGCACCGTAGCTGTGGCCGCCGGCGATGAGCCTGTTGGGGTCGGCCACGCCCATCGCCACCACCTTGTCGACCGCGGCCTTGGCGCTGGCCACGAGCTGCTCCACGTAGGTGTCGTTGGCCGTCTCGCCGGCGCCCACGATGGGCATCGACGGGTCGTCGAGAATGGCGTAGCCCTGCGTGAGCAACAGCAGGTGCGAGGCGCCGCTGATTGACGTGAAGCGCTGGGGCGATCCGGTGACTTGCCCGGCCGCGTTGGGATCGACGAACTCGCGCGGATACGCCCAGAAGAGCAGGGGCAGGCGGCCCTGTGCGGGTGTCCAGCCGGCCGGTGTGTAGAGCGTGGCCGACAACTGCACGCCATCCGGCCGGCTGTAGGTAATGAGCTGCTTCTGCGCCGACGAGATCTGCGGCGCGGGATCGGTCGACGTCGTGATCGTGACGCGCCGCCCGTCGGTCGTCGATCGCACGAGCGTGGCCGGCGGCGTGGCGCGCGTCTCAAAGCGCGTGAGCACGCGCGACCCGTCGTCGGCGAGCAGGCCGAGCACGGGCTCGTAGCCTTCGGCCATCTGATAAGCGCGTTCGGCGCGCAACGTGGTGAGATTCAGTTTGTCGAGGAAGGGCCGATCGCCCTGAGGCGAGGCGCCGTTGCCCGCCAGGAAGATCGTCTCGCCCGTTTGCACGACGGCCTCGGCGCCCGACGCCGTGGCCTTGCGCAGCGGCGTGCCCGGGTTGCTGTAGGCATCTTCGGCGCTGCGGTCCCACACTTTGCGTGGGGCCGCGCCGCCACCATCGAGCACCCACGTGCGCGTGCGCCGTGTCGTGCGGTCGTTCTCGGTGATGAGCGCGAGGCCTTTCTCGGTCCAGGCCGCGCCGCCGAAGCGGTACTCGGTGCGGGTCAATTCTGTCGGCGCGGCGGTAAACGGCGCCGCGAGCGTCACGACGAGGTCGCGCCGCGGCACGTCGGTCTTCGGATTGCCGCCATCGAGGGCCTCCGCCCACGCGAGGGTGGCCGGCGCCGTCGGGTGCCACCGGACGGCACGGGGACCCGGCAACACGCCGCCGTTTGGCACGGCGTCGGCCACGGGCAGCGAGGCGAGGGTCTTGGCGATGGCGCCCACGCGGTCCCACACCGCGATGCGTTTGCCGAAGTCGCCGTGCGGCACCAGGCGCGAGAACGGCCGCGTCACGGTGGTGACGAGCGCGTACTGGCCGTCGGGCGACGGCAGCGCCTGGGAATACAGGCCGGGACGGCCGAAGGGCGTGCTTCTGCCCGTTGCCGCGTTGACCATCGTGAGCTGACTCGTCCCGAAGTATTCAAACAACGCTTCGTCATGCTCGGACGTCAGCAGGTCCTGATAGGTGCGCACCGGCGCGACGCCGCCACGGTGTTCCTGCACGTTCGGACCGAGTGGCACTCGTGGCGCTTCGGGCGCGGCGGCGCGCCCAGCCACGGTCGTCGAGCACAGCAGCGTGCCGCCGGTGCCCACCCACGTGCACGGTGCGCCGAACACGCCGTTCAAGGCGAGGCCGTCGATCAGTCGCGCACGGCCAGAGACCGAGTCGCCAAGCCACAGCTCGATGCTCGAGTCGCGCGTGTGCGCAAACGCGAAGCGCGTGCCATCGGCAGAGAAGCCGATCCATGTCAGCGCCGGGTTCGGCGGTAGCGTCACCGTGCGCGTCGCACCGTCGGCAACGGCCTTCAGCGTGAGTCCCCGCGCGGTGCGGGTGCGGTGGCGGCCGTTGGTCTTCGGGTCGATCCGAAGCCCGGCCAGCCGCAGCATGGGCCGCGACAGCTCCGCGATGGTCGGCATGGGTGCCAGGTCCAGCACGGCCACGACGTCGCGGGCGGGGCTCAAGTAGACGTCGGGGGGCGGCGGCGCGTCGAGGATGTCGACGATCACCTTCGGCGGCAGCCGATAGCCGCTGGCGGCCGGCGCTTGCGCGGATGTCCACGAGGCCTGAAGCAACCCGAGGAAGATGACTGTGGCAAGACGCCGAGTGCGCATGACAACGCTCCTTCCAAGAGGCCGGGAGGGCGGTCGCCGGCCGCGACTCGCGCATTGTAACCGGAGTGCCGCTACCCCGCGTGCGCCGGCCGGTCGCGCCACACGACGCGGTCGCGTCCCGCGCGCTTGCCGATGTACAGGCGGCTGTCGGCCAGACGCAGCAGATCCTCTGCGGAATGCGCCGTGTGGTCCTCGAGAAAGGTCGCGATGCCGACCGTGGCGGTGATGCTCACCGTGCCGCCCGGCAGAGCCACGCTGGCGCGATCGCGCAGGCGGCGCCGGAAGCGCTCGGCAAATGCTGCGGCGCTGGCCGCGTCGGCGCTCGACAGGATCACCACGAACTCGTCGCCCCCGTAGCGGCACACCGTGTCGGCGGCGCGCGCATCTTCGGCGAGCATCTCCGCCACCAGTCGCAGTACCCGGTCGCCCACCATGTGGCTGTGGGTGTCGTTAATCTCCTTGAAGTGGTCGGTGTCGACCAGCAGCACGCTCAGTGGATGCTGGTAGCGTGCCGCCTGGGCCACCGCACGCGGCAGGGTCTCGTCGAAGTAGCCTCGGTTGTAGAGTCCGGTGAGTGCATCGCGGGTCATCCGCGTGCGTGCCTGTTCGTAGAGCTGGCGGTAGGTCAACGTCTGGAAGACATCCGCCACGTCCCCACTGCCCACCGTCGCGGTCTCGGGCTCGAAGCGCCGCAGGTAGACCGTGAGCGCGGCCGCATAGAGCAGCATCGTCGCCGACTTGCCGGCAATCGCCGCCACCATCAGCGCCGGCAGTTCGGGCCGGCCTTGTTGCACCGCCAGCGTGAAAAACACGCTGTCGAACGCGCCGATGGCGATGAGCGCGACAGATGTGCGCGCGAACATGCTTCGCGTGTAGCGACTCACGAATTCGTACACCAAAATGATACCGATCGAGTCGAGGAAGAGCAGCACCGTGCCCACGAGTGCGACCCAGGCATTGCCTTGCATCGAGCTGGTGGTCAACCCGGCAGGCACGTCGCTGCCCGGGATGCGCACGTGCTCGCTGACGATCATCGACACGAGCGACAATCCAGCGTTGGCCAGCACTAGACCGTAGACGAGCTTGCGGGCCTCCCGCGTCTCCTCCTTAATGTAGACGAGCAGCACGGCCAGCAGCGTGGCGGTGAACATCACGGTCGAGGCGGGGTAGATCGCCCACCCGGGCGCCACGTCCACGCGCAGGTTGAGCGAGGCTTCCAGATACTGGAAGCCCCCCATCACGATGTACAGCGGCGAGAGCCCCAGCAACGTGCGGCTCCGAAAGAGCCCGAGCACGAGCGAAGCCATGACGATGGCTTCGACACCGAGCAGCGCGAATTGAACCGGGTACATGCGACTCTTTTTCAGGGAAGAGCCGCAGGCTACCACGCTCAAATAGCAGCAGACCCCGCCCATGCGGCCGCGCTCGGGCCGTTAACGCAGAGTTAGCGTCAAAATGTGCACTGCCGCGCCAGGCAGCAGGGGCAATGGCTCGCCCGCAAGCCACGCGCGCTGCTGGTCGGCGTAGTGCGGCGAGAGCGGGTGTCCGCTCTGGCCGCCGGGCATATGCAGAATGGCCGAGGCTTCGTGTCCCGGCGACGCGACGAATCGCTCGGAGGCGCCGGAGCGGGGCGCCAGCACGCGCGGCGTGTACACGTCGCCTGGCAGCGGATCCCGCGGCATGTTGAGCCAGCGGCTTAGCAGCGGCACAGCTGCGCTCAGTGGATGGGCGATGTCGGCAGCGTTCTGCTCGCCCCAGGTACGCGCGCCAAGGACCGGGCCCTGCGCAGCCAGCGTCGCCAGGGTGCGATCGACGGCCGCGAGCAGAAACGCGTCCCAGGAGGCAAACGCGGGATCGAGAAGGTGCGCGGGGCGTTCGTGCACCAGCCGCCACAGTGGACCTTCGAGCCGGCGGATCGTGGTGTAGTCGAAGGCGGGCGCCTGGCGACGCACCTCGCTGGTGGCGGCGTCCAGGGCCATGCGCGATGCCGTGACCCGGAATGTACGGACGATGCGGTAGGCGGCCGACTCGGCGGCAGCATGTCCCGTCCACGACGCGTCGACCAGCGCGCGAGCCTCGGCGCGTGCCGGGTTGGCGCGCGCGGCCTCGGCGGTGAGCGTCTCGAGGAAGATCGTGCGCCACCGGTCGAGAAACACCGACCGGTTGTCGAGTTGCACGTTGAAGAGCGCGCGCTCGTCGGCGCGGTCGAGCCGCTGCAGTCCCTCGCGAATCATCCACGCGCGGATGCCGTCGGTGTACCCGCCATCGCCGATCCGGTCGAGCATCTCGCCGTTGACCACTCGAGCATTCGCGGTCCAGAGGCGCCCGTCGGGTGGATCGACGACGCGCGGATGCTCGTCGTAGCCGAGATAGCCGTCCCACCGCCGCGTGCCGTCGGCCCATGAGGTGGGCACGTCGCCGCGGAAGCCAACGCGCCGCGGAATGGCCCCGTAGATCGTCCACGCGATGCGCCCATGCCGATCGCCCACGACGAGGTTCTGTGCGGCCAGCGAGGCGCCCACGGCGAGCCGCATCGCGTCGTCGACGTCGCGCGCCAGGGCGATGCGGGCGGGGTCGGTGGCGAGTACCTGAGGGTCGTGCGCGACCCACTTGACGGCGCGTTCGCGCCCGCGATGGTCGCGGCCCACCACGGGGCCCCAGATCGTCCATCGCACCGGCAGCGTCACCGCTGCCGCGCCCTTGACCGCGATGGTCTCGGAGTGCACATCGAAGGCGCGCGGTCCGTCGGGCGTCTGGTACTTCGTGGCATCACCAGGCACCGGGTCGATGATGACGACGTCGGACCAGTCGCCGGCCGAGTTGGTGAAGCCCCAGGCGATGTCGCCGTTGCTGCCCACGGCCATCTGCGGGCCGCCCGGCAAGGTCACGCCCGAGAGCTGCCGCGTGGCTCCCGGACGCGCGTCGTCAGGAATCACGAACGTGGCGCGATACCAGATGTTGGGCACGGCCAGGCGCAGATGCATGTCGTTTGCGACAATCGCGCTGCCGGTGGTCGACCGCGCACCAGACACCGCCCAGTTGTTGCTGCCGAGCGTGGCTTCTTCCTCGCGCGGCAAGCGCGCCCACCACGGGAGCGTTCCGTCAAACGTCGCGGCTGCCACGCGCGTGGGCGCCTTGGATGTCACCGGCGCCGCCGGCATCGCGAAGCGCGCGGCTCTGGCAGGCAGGCGGCGCACGTCATATACGTCGACGCCGGGAATCGGCGGCACCGGCTGCGGCGGGCCCACAATCGGGCTCTCCCAGTCGCTGGCGCGCCCCGCCAGGAACTCGAACATCGCCGCGGGCATGAGATCGGCGAGCGTGCCGAGCGTGTCTTCGTATTCCCACTGCGAGCCTTGCAGCGTCACGTGCATCGCAATCAGCGTCAGCATCGAGTCTTCCGGCCGCCACGGTTCTGGCGTGGCGCGCAGCATCAGATACTCGAAGGGCGGCGCGGTGAGCGCGGCGAGGCCCGCGTTGACACCTCCGGCGTAGGCCTCGAGTTCCGCCCGGTAGTCTTCCGGCGCCGCGGCGAGCGCCAGGCTCGCGATGTGGCGGAACCGATGCACGCGCGCGGCGCGATCAGCGGTGAGCGCGGCCGCACCCACCAGCGCCGACAGCTCGCCAGCGGGTTGGCGGCGTTGAAGGTCCATTTGAAAGAACCGCTCCTGCGCGTGCACGAAGCCTACCGACCGTGCGAGGTCGACCCTCGATTGCGCGGTGATGGTCGGAATGCCAAGCTCGTCGCGGGCCACGGTCACGGGCGCGGCGAGGCCGGCCAGCGTCAGGCTACCGTCCACCGTGGGCAGGCTGCGGCCCACCATGACCCGCGCGCCGATGGCCACGACGATGGCGGCGACGACGCCGAGCGCGAGTAAGACCGCAAAGAAGCGGAGCACGTGACGTCGCATGGTGCCGTCATCGTAGCAGCGGCCGCTCATGCGTGGCGTGTCGTCGCGCCGCGCCGTCTCCTTCCGGCTCACTCGCGCTCCACGGGTCCGGTCACGCTTCCCAAGGGCCAGGTTGTCGTCGCTTGTGCCGACTCAGGAATCGTGCAACAGTGAGCAGAATGTCTGCCAGAGATCATCGGTTCTCTTGGCCGGTGCCCTGTAGTCATGGGCAAGGTTCGAGGCGGCTCACCGACGGTCGCCGTCAGTCGAGCGCGGGTCCCCCACCCGCGTCAATGGTGCGTCTGCTGTTTCGACGAGTGAGGGGGCTTTCATGACACGACAGATTCAAGGGCACATGCCGTTCCATCTCCTGATCGCAGCCGTGACGCTCGTATCAATCGGCATGGTCGGGTGCTCGTCAACGGGTGGCGCCAAAGACGAACTGACCGCCGCCCGCTTGATGCTGGCGAACAACCCCGAGGTCGAGGTCGTCGCTACCGACGACAAGGCGGGCGTCTTCACCGTGCGTGTGAAGTCCACCGGACAGCTCATCATGGTCACGGCGGCCGATGCGGCGCAGGGCAAGTCGCTCGTCGTGAGCGTCGACGGCGTGGCTGCCCAGGGTGGCGGTACCGTCACGGTTGCCGCCGCTCAGAGGCCGGGGGGGCAGTCGGCAACGGTGAGCAATGGCCAAGCGAGCGTCACCGCCCGGACGGGCAATGCGCAGACGCCGCAGGACGCGAGTGTCGCAGTGGCGACCCGCGGGGACCGGGGTGTCGTCACCGTCGAAACCGATCGGGGTACGGCCCGTGTCACAGCCAGCGGGGTTGTGGCCGCCGGAGGAAGAGGCGTCGACGTCGGCACAGAACGACAGAGCGTCAGCGTCTCGGCCGACGGCCAGAACGTCACCGTCGGCGGCACGCGCGCCGGCAAGCTCACCGTGACCGCAGATGGTGAAACCGTTGACATCGGCTCCCGCAAGGGCTCGGTCACCGTGACCAACGACGGTCAGACCGTGACCGTCGGCGGGAATGCCGGGGTGCGCGTCACCCAGGCTTCGGGCGCTGATGCCGGCGCCGATGCCGGCCGCGCTCGCAGGTCGCAGGCCTACCAGTGCGGCGGTGGGGAGTCGTTGCGCATCGACAACCAGGTGATCGAGACGAGCGGCACCGCCGTGTCGGCCCAAGGTGGCTGTACCGTCGTCATCACGAATAGCCACATCGTGACTACTGGGATCGGCGTGCAGGCTGGAGGCGGTGCCACCGTCTCAATCGAGAACAGCGTCATCGAGGGTCGTGGCAGTGCCGTGTCAGTAAACGGCGGTGCGACCGTGTCTGCCGCAGGGAGCACCCTCACGGGCGGCGTGAGCAAGAGTGGCCTCGGCAGCTTCGTCGACCGCGGCGGAAATCGGCTTCGGTAGTCGCTCGCGGACTCCGCCGCTGAGCCTAGGCATCGATTTCATGAAGTTCCGCAGGATCTCGCCGCGGCTCCGCACGAAGTCGTCGCGGTAAGGCTCGGCGACGCTCGCCGCCTGCCCCAGCACCGCGCGCGAAGCGCCCATGCCGCGTAACGCCATCAGCGCATCGCTGCGTGCGAACGCCGTTCGATCCGTGCCGTTTCGATCCGCAACTTATCGACCTGTGCGCCGACGTCGTGCAGGAGGCGACCGGCCACGCGCCCCGCCTGCCGTCTGGGCCGCTGCATGACGCCGCCGAGATGGGTCGCATCATGCCCGCGGTGATGATGTTTGCCACGTCCACCAACGGCTTGTCGCACTGCCAGGAGGAAGACACGCCGGAGGCCGATCTCGAGGCGACGATCGACGCGTTCCTCCGCCTGATCGACAAGACCGTCGCGAAGGTCGTGGCGGCGTAGTCGCAGGGACGTCAGGTCGCCACCGTGACACAATCCGCCACGATGGCACGGGCTTCGAGCGACCGTCGCGGTGTGGTGGGGCTGCTCGTCTTGTTGTTTGCCATCACGTATCTCGATCGCGTGTGCATGTCGGTGGCGGGGCCGCGCATCCAGGCGGACCTGGGCATCGGACCCGTTGGCTGGGGCTGGGTGACCGGCATCTTCACCTTCGCTTACTGCATTTTCGAGATTCCCACCGGCACCATGGGCGACCGCATCGGTCCGCGGCGAGTGCTTACGCGCATCGTGGTGTGGTGGTCGGCCTTCACGGCGCTCACCGGCGCGATGACGAGCTTCTACCCCCTGCTCCTCACCCGGTTCCTGTTTGGCGCGGGCGAAGCAGGGGCCTTTCCGAATGCCTCGGTGGTTGTGGCGCGGTGGTTCCCGCCGCGGCAGCGGGCCACGATGTCGGGCGTGAATCTGGCCGCCAGTCAGGTGGGCGGCGCTATCGCGCCGCTGCTCGTGGTGCCGATCCAGATGCGCTACGGCTGGCGCATGTCGTTCTTCGTGTTCGGTGTCGCCGGCCTCGTCTGGGCGGCGGTCTGGTATGCGTGGTTTCGCGACTCGCTGGAAGAGATGCGGGGGCGGCGTGCGTCGGCCGTGGATGCCTCCGCACTCGCGGACCCGCCCGTGGCTGCGGTCGCGGCGAGTCATGTCTTCCCGTGGCGCGCGGCCTCGGGTTCACAAACGGTCTGGGCGCTTCTGGGGCTGGCCTTCTGCTACATCTACGTCTACAACTTCTTCCAGACGTGGTTCCACACGTTCCTGGTCAAGGGCCGCGGGTTCAGCGAGGCCAGCTTGCTGCTCTCGGCCTTGCCGTTCGCCGTTGCGGTGGGCGCGAATCTTGCCGGGGGTGCCGCCAGCGATGCGCTGACCCGACGCCTTGGTCCCCGGCGCGGCCGGCGGCTCATCGGCACGACCGCGCTCACGGCCGCGGCAGTATTCACCGTGGCTGCCATGCTCACGCAGCATCAGGTGCTCACCGTGGTGTTTCTCGCCTTGACCTACGGGTCGATCACCTTTCAACAGTCGGGCGTGTTCGGCGTCTGCCTCGATATCGGCGGACCACGCGCGGGCGCGATGGTCGGCTTGATGAACACGGCCTCGCAGGTCGGGGGACTGGTGGGCTCCGTGCTGTTTGGCTACATCGTGGACCGTACGGGCAGTTACGACGCGCCGTTCATTCCGATGGTCGTGCTGCTGGTCGTCGGTGCGTTGCTCTGGACGCAGGTCGATGCGTCCCGGGAACTGGGTGTCGAGCCTGCCCAGGCGCGGTGAGTTCGTGCGGAGCCGCCGCCTGCGGCGTCTGACCAGGAAAGTTCGAGCGCAAGGCGCGGATCGCGCCCGTGCGGCACGCGCCGCTACGCTCGTGCCATGATGATTCAGACCGACACGCCTTCCCGTATCGCCATGCCGCCTCCTCCGACCGACGACCTTCGCTGGGCCCAGGTGCAGATCAGGGCCGTCGAGGCCGACGGCCGATTCGTCTATGCCGTGCAGAGCACCGGCATCTTCTGCCGCCCGACCTGCCCGAGCCGGCGCCCACGCCGCGAGCACGTGCGGTTCTTCGATCAGCCACAGGACGCCGAGCAGGCTGGCTTTCGCGCGTGTCTGCGCTGCGGGCCGCGTGGTGCCCGTCCCGTGAACGCCGCGGTCAAGGCCGTGGCGCGAGCGGCCACGTATCTGCGGGCGCACGCGACCGAGCCGGTGGCGCTTGCCGACGTGGCCGAGCACGTCGCCCTCAGCCCGTCGCACCTGCAGCGCGTGTTCACGGCGCATACCGGCGTGTCGCCGCGCGAGTTCCACGCCGCCTGCCGCGCCGAGCAGTTTCGCCGCGCCCTGCGCGCGGGGAGCGACGTCACGCGTGCCACCTACGAGGCGGGCTACGGCTCGCCCAGCCGGGTGTCGGCGCAAAAGCCGACCGG
>JANMDX010000364.1:0-37375 GCA_031376505.1 Acidobacteriota bacterium | reverse complement strand
TGTTCAAAGGCTAGTAGTATCGAAGTATGAGGATTCCCAAAGAGCGGCTGACGGTCACCGTCGACCCGCACCTGCTGGAGGCTGGCAACGAGGCCGTCTCGGCCGGACGCGCCGCGTCCCTCAGTGCCTGGGTCAATCTGGCACTGGCTGAGCGAGCCGGCAAGGAGCGTCGACTGCGTGCCCTGGCGGATGCGGTGGCGTCCTACGAAGCCGAGTTCGGATTCATGACTCCGGAGGAACTGACGGCGCAGGCTCGCGCCGATCGCGCGTCCGCGCGAGTGGTGCGAGGCCCCAGGTCCGGGCCGAAGACGCGCCACCGCCGCGGCGCCGCATGAGCCTCATCCTCGACGCCGGTGCCTGGATCGCCCTGGACCGGAACGACCGCGCGATGTGGCGCCGGCTCAAGGCAGCACAGATCGCCGGGGACGTGCCGCGGTCGCACGGCGGCGTCGTTGGCCGGGTATGGCGTGGTCGGGGAGCGCGACACGCGTTGCTTGCGCAGGCGCTTTCGGGCGCGGATGTCCGTCCGCTCGACCAGGACCTCGGGCGCGCCGCCGGCGAGCTCCTGGCCGCGGCCAAAGGGCGCGACGTCATTGATGCCGCACTCGTGTTGCTGGCGGACGATGGCGATCAGATCATCACCTCGGACCCTGACGACATCGAACGACTCGTCGCTGCGAGCGGGCGCCACTTGGAGGTGGTGCGCGCGTGACGCACGGTGGTGTGGCTTCATCGAGAACCAAGCCCCTCGTCGGCTGCGGCGGAGCAGTCACGTCAGGTTGACGGAGCGCCTGCTTCCAAGCGACAGTGAGAGGCTGTCCGTCGTCGCGGCTTTGCCGCTACGGCGCGACGCAGGAGGACCGAGGCGTGGCGAGCGAATACGACGTGGTGGTGGTAGGCGCCGGCACTGGCGGCTATGTGGCGGCGATTCGCGCCGCGCAGCTGGGATTGACGGTGGCGGTCGTTGAGCGCCAGAAGACGCTGGGCGGCACCTGTTTGATCTGGGGGTGCATTCCCACCAAAGCGCTGCTCGAGCACGCTCACGCGCTCAAGGTCGCGCAATCGGCCAAGGAATGGGGCCTCACCGGGGTCGATGGCAGCAAGGTGGGCATAGACATGCCCGCCGTGCACGCCCGCAAAGACAAGATGATCGCCGGGCTTACGGGCGGCATCGAGTCACTGTTCAAGAAACATAAGATCGCCTGGCTCAAGGGCTCGGCGCGGCTCACGAGCGGCAGGTCGCTCGAGGTCAGGCTCCACGAGGGCGGAACCGAGACCCTTACGGCCCGTAAGGAAGTGATCGTGGCCACCGGGTCGGCGGCGCGCTCGGTGCCCGGCATCGAGGTCGACGGCACGCGGATCATCTTCAGCGACCACGCCATCCACCTGCCGCACGTCCCCAAGTCGATCGCCATCATGGGCAGTGGTGCGGTGGGCGTGGAGTTTGCGTCGATCTTCAAGAGCTACGGCAGCGACGTGACGATCATCGAGCTGATGCCGAAGCTCGTCCCGCTCGAAGACGAGGCCGTGTCGAACGAGCTCGAGCGCACGTTCAAAAAGCGTGGGATCAAGGCGTTCACGGGCACCAGGGTGACGAGCGCGAAGGCCACCGCCACGGGCGTGGACCTCACGATGCAGAAGGCGGACCCTTCAGCAAGCTCGGGGCAGGGCGGCAAGGTCGAGTCGCTGAACGTCGAGATATTGCTGGTCGCCACGGGCCGCGGGCCCGTTACCGAGGGTCTCGGCGCGGAAGCCGCGGGCCTGAAACTGGAGCGCAGCTACGTCGTCGTCGACTCGCTCTTTCGCACGAACGTGCCCGGCATCTCGGCCATCGGCGACGTCATTACGATGGGCGGGCCGCACTATCAGCTCGCGCATGTGTCGTCGATGGAGGGCATCCTGCTGGCCGAGCGCATCGCGGGCCACGACGTCTCGCCCATCAACTACGACCACGTGCCGCGCTGCACCTACACCGAGCCCGAGATCGGCAGCGTGGGGCTGACCGAGGCGCAGGCCAAGGCCGCTGGTCACGACGTGCGCATCGGCACCTTCCCGTTCCGCGCGCTGGCGCGCGCACGCATGGCGGGCGAGGTCGATGGCTTCGTGAAGATCGTGGCCGAGAAGAAGTACGACGAGGTGCTCGGCGTGCACATCATTGGCCCGCGCGCCACCGAACTCAGCGCTGAAGCCGTGCTGGCGCTGCGGCTCGAGTGCACGGTCGAGGAACTGGTGAAGACGATCCACGCCCACCCGACGATGTCGGAAGCCATGGGAGAGGCGGCCCATGCGGCCCATGGAGCCGCAATCCACATCTGATGATGTTGCGATCGTCCGATCGACCTGACCGTCTCGTGAGCTGCTGAAGGAAGCGACATGTCCACACCCGTAGTCATGCCCCAGATGGGCGAGTCGATTGCCGAGGGCACCATTGTCCGCTGGATCAAGAAAGTCGGCGACACCGTCGATCGCGACGAGCCGCTGTTTGAGATTTCCACCGACAAAGTGGACGCGGAGATTCCGTCGCCAGTCGCGGGGGTGCTGCTCGACATTGCCGTGAAAGAGGGCGAGACGGTGCCCGTCAACAGCGTCGTGGCCACGATTGGCGCGGCCGGCGAGAAGGCGTCCGCCTCCGCCGCTGACGCGGCTTCGGCGAGACCGGACGCAGCCACGACGCCGATGCCCGAGGCCGCCGTGGGCCAGCCCGAGACGCCAGCCGCGGCGCAGGTGCCGCCAGCTGTCGCCGAGCCGACCGCTGACGGCCGTGGTCAGCGTTCGTCGCCGCTCGTGCGCCGAATCGCCAAGGAGCACGGCGTGGACATCGGCGGGATCGCCGGTTCTGGCGCCGGCGGCCGCGTGACCAAGCACGACATCCTCGAGTTCATCGACCAGGGTTCCGCCTCCCCCGCGCCGGCTGCGCTGCCCGCGGCTTCGGCGAGAACGTCCGCCGTCGCCTCTCAGGCTACGCCTGACTCGGCTATGGCGAGACCGGTGGCGCCACTCGTGGGTGACCGGGTCGAGCCGATGTCGGTGATGCGCAAGAAGATTGCCGAGCACATGGTGTTCAGCAAGCACACCTCGGCACACGTCTACTCGGTGTTCGAGGTCAATTTCAGCCGCGTGGACCAGATGCGCAAGGCGAAGAAGGACGAGTACGAGCGGCAGGGTGCGAAGCTGACCTTCACCTCGTTCATCGCCAAAGCCGCCGTGGACTGCCTGCGGCGCCACCCCGTCCTCAATGCCTCCATCGACGGCGCCAACGTGATCTACCGGGCCTCGGTGAACCTCGGGATCGCCGTGGCGCTCGACCACGGGCTCATCGTGCCCGTGGTGAAAGCCGCCAGCGAGAAGAATCTCCTCGGTCTATCGCGTGCCATCCGGGACGTCGCCGACCGCGCGCGCGCCAAGAAGCTGAATCCCGACGAAGTACAGGGCGGCACGTTCACCTTGACCAATCCGGGCACCTTTGGTGCGCAGTTCGGCCTGCCCGTCATCAACCAGCCCCAGGTGGCCATCCTGGCGGTCGGCACGATCGAGAAGCGTCCCATCGTCATCGACGACATGATCGGCATTCGCACCATGGGATACCTGACGCTCGGCTACGACCATCGCCTTGTGGACGGCGCGGTGGCCGACCAGTTCATGGCCGATCTCAAAGGCTCGCTCGAGAACTTCGACCCGGCGCAGGTCTAGCCGCCCGATGCGCGAACTGCACGTGCGGCGGCTGGGCGTCGTGCCGTACGACGAGGCGCTGGTGCTGCAGCGGGCGCTCGTGGACCAGCGCAAAGCGGGCGGGATTCCCGACACGCTCCTGCTGTTGCAGCATCCGCACGTGCTGACCCTTGGCGTGAAGGGCGACGGCGGCCGCGGCCACATTCTGGCGGACGATGCCCGGCTCGCGGAACTCGGCGTGGCCGTGTTCGAGACTGGCCGGGGCGGCGACGTGACCTACCACGGCCCTGGGCAGCTCGTGGGCTACCCGATCATCGATCTCGACCCCGATCGCCGCGATGTGCACCGCTACGTCCGCGACCTGGAAGAGGTGATGATCCGGGTGTGCGCCTCCTACGGCGTCTCCGCTGGGCGAATTCCGAGTAAGACCGGCGCCTGGGTCCGCGTACCCAAGGCGGATGCCCAGCGTGGGGTGGCCGATGCGACTGCTGAGCTGCTTGGAGCCGAGGTCGCCGACGCCGGACCCGCGAAGATCGGCGCCATCGGGGTGCGAATTTCGCGGTGGATCACGAGCCACGGCTTCGCCTTCAATGTCTGGGCAGACCTTGAGTATTATCGGCTAATTGTGCCCTGTGGGATCGCGGAATATGGCGTAACTTCGCTGAAAAATGAAATTGGCGGGGGTTTGGTGATGCACGACGTAGAGGCACGCTTCGTGCAAATTTTCGGTGATGTGTTCGAGCGTCGCGCCACGACGTTCGACCCATCACCCCTATGACCACACACCCACTCCGCTGCACCGAGCCCACTCGGGTTGCCGGCTGGATGAGCGCCCTCATCGCGACGGCCACCTTCTGGTACCTGCACGACGCCTACGACCGGATTCCGCTGCTCGTGCCCATCCGCTTCGAAGACGGGAACCCGATCCAGTTCGCATACAAGTCGCCGGAGCTCGTCTATTTGCCGTTTGGGCTGCAGCTGGCCTTGGGACTGATCTTCGGCGCGGTCGTCGCGCTACTTGTCCACCGCACGGTGACGCCGACTGGTGCCGCCGACGCGCGCAGTGCAGAGGCCGCGCAACACACTGCAGAAGGCATCGCGCTGCTGGGGCTCGTGTGGATCGGCTTCCAGGCGGTGAATGCCTGGCGCCTGGCCGGCCTGTGGCGCCGTCTGTTCGACAGCAACATCGAGCTCTACACGCTGGCCCTCGTCACGGCGCTGGCGGCGACCATCCTGGTGGGGGCGCGTGTCGTTCTCAAGGTGCAGGAGTCTTCGACCTGGCGGGATGAGTTGCAGGCGCCGGTCGTCGACCGGCGCCGGCCTCTCGCCACCGCGGGGCTGGCGGCACTGCTGGCCGTGGGGGTCGTCGCGCCGCTCTACCTGTTGGCGGCCGTGTGGGGCGCCTTGAGGCCCATCTAGGCCCGGCACCGCATCGACGACTGGCACGGGAATAGTGGAGTGCGGCCGGGGTTCTATCCGGCAAACACCCAACGAGGTTCCCGTGACCAACGCGCAGACCGACTCCGCACTCATTGAACGCCTTCAGGCCGGCGACGACACCGCCGTGAACGACCTGGCCCGCTGCTACGGCACGAAGATGTATCAGCTGGCACTTCGCTACACCCGCAATCGGGAAGACGCCGAGGAAGTGGTGCAAGACGTGCTGCTCAAGGTGCGCGACAAAATCGACGCCTTCCGTGGCGACGCCGCGCTGTCGTCCTGGATCTACCGCATCACGTTCAATACCGCGATGTCGCGCCTGCGCGCGACCAAGTCCACGCGGATGCACGAGGTGTCGGATGAGCCGATGGGCGGGCACGACGAGCCGCCCTCGCGGACGATGGAACCGGCCGACTGGTCGAATCTGGGCGATGAGCTCGTGCACCGCCGCCAGATGCGCGATGCGCTTCGCGTTGCCGTAGCCGAGCTTCCGACCATCTACCGCGATCCTGTGATTCTGCGCGACTTGCGCGGGTTCTCAACCGAAGAAGCGAGCCGCCGGCTCAAGGTAAAGGACCAGACCCTCAAGTCGCGGCTGCATCGTGGCCGTCTCATCCTGCGCGACCGCCTGGCCGACTTCGCCGGCGGTCTGTCGCTTCACAACGCCGCCCCAGTGCACTAGCAAGTGCGCCGGCCGCGGGTGCGTGACCCGGGGGTATGCCCCGGCGAGGCACCCGCTCGGCGGCGGCGCCTACCCGGCGAGCGCCGATTCAAACCGCGTGCGGTCGCGCGGCGACAGGTCCGGCCAGATGGGGGTGACGCCGTCGGCCCGCACCGAGGTGGCCACAGTCACGCCGTGGGCGCGCACGCCCGTGGCGGACCTCGGTACCACAAACAAAGCTGGCGTGCCTGGCGCGTGGGCCATCGCGAGTTCGACCACCAATACCGCAGCTGCCCCCAGCGCGAGCGGCCCGGGCGGCCAAAGGTAGGGCAGTTGGCCCTCGAGTCTGGTCAGGGCCGGCGGGTCCAGCACGTCGGTGGCACGCCGTCCCGCGATTGACGCATCGTTCCACACGACGAGCGCCCGGTGCGGCGGCCGCCCGAGCAGCATCAACGAGATGTCGCGCGGCGCCGAGCGCGAGGCCAGGGCCGCCAGCGCGACGACGCCGCCTCGCAACGCCTCTGGCGCCGAACCGACGATGAGGGCCAAGTCGGCTCCGCGTTCGTGCACCATCCGCTCGACGACGTCGAACTGGGACGCGCCGGCGCAGACCAGCAGCGCCCGCGGGTTCAGGGAGCGCACTCGCGCGAGCAACCGCAACGCTTCGTCTCCGTGATACTCGCCTGCCGGGGCGGCATGGCGATCGGCCAGGACCACCGCCGATGCGCCCACCACCGCGCTCAGATCGTCGGTGCCCACGACCTCTACGGCCACTCCGTCGATTGCCGCGGCCTGCCGGATGTCGAGTGCTTTCCCGCGGGCCACGTCTGCCGCGTCGTCGATGAGCACCACACGTCGGGTGACGGCGCGCGCGACGGCCTGGCGCGTCACCGCACCGCCGAGATCGCCTGCGCCGAGCACGACGAGAGTAGCCACGGAGGTATTCTAGCGGTAGGCGATAACGCGGTCGGGCCGGCGTGCCCATCCATCCAGCTCAGCTTCGCTCCGACGTGCCGGGACCCACGGGGACCGGGGACGCTGCTGGTGCATAAGATCTCGCCGGGCGGGTGGGCAAACAGCGACTCGATCGGCGCAGAATTGAAGGGATACATGGCGATTGCATTCGTGACCGGCGGCACACGCGGTATCGGCTATGCCGTGGCGCAGGCGCTGCTCGCCCGCGGCGATTCGGTGGTCGTGACCGGGACGACTGACGACAGCGCGCAACGAGCCGAGAAGGCGCTGGCGGCCGAGTTCGACGACGCCACCCGCGTCGTGGGCCTGGCCTGCGACGTCCGCGACCGCGCGTCGGTCCTCCGGGCCGTGGCTACTGTGGTGCAACGCTACGGCGGCCTCGATGTGCTCGTGAACAGCGCCGGCGTCGGCGTGGGAGCGCCAATTGCCGCCCTGGCGGAAGAGGAGTGGCACCGCCTCATCGACACCAACCTCACCGGCATCTTCCACTGCTGCCAGGCCGCCATCGAGCCGCTCAAGGCCCGCGGCGGCGGGTGGATCATCAACGTGAGCAGTCTGGCGGGGAAGAACCCGTTTGCTGGAGGCGCGGCTTACTGCGCGACCAAGGCCGGCGTCGACGCGTTCAGCGAGGCGCTGATGCAGGAACTGCGCTACGACGGCATCCGCGTCAGTTACGTGTGTCCCGGATCGGTGGCCACTGGCTTCAACGGCCGTGCGCCCGAATCCGGCGCCGATTGGAAGCTGCACCCCGAGGATGTCGCGCAGGTCATCGTCGACCTGCTGTCGCACCCCTCGCGAAGCCTGCCGAGCCGGATCGAAATTCGCCCCTCGCAGCCACCCAGGAAGTGACGAGATGATCATCGAGTCGGCGGCCGCGCCTCCCTTCATGAAGAACGGCTTCGTCGTGAGTTGCGACCGCACCCGTCAGGCGATCTACATCGATCCGGGCGACGAGGTGCAGGAGCTGCTCGCGTACATCGAGCGTGCGCAGCTTGAAGTGACCGGCATCCTGCTGACGCACGCGCATGTCGACCACGTGTCGGGCGTGGCCGCCGCCAAGCGAGCGCTGGGCGCGACGGTCTGGCTGCACCCCGACGATACGTTCATCTACAGCCGGGCGGTCGAACAGGGCCAGATGTTCGGCTATCACCTCGAGCAACCCCCGCCAGTGGATCGCTACTACGAGCTACCCGGCCCCATCACCTTCGGCGACTACGACGTCTTGGTGCACCACACGCCAGGCCACTGTCCGGGCAACGTGTGCCTGCAGGTGGGACGGCGCGGAGAGTTCGGCATGGACCTGTTCGTGGGCGACACGCTCTTTGCCGGCTCCATCGGACGCACCGACCTGCCCGGTGGCAACTACGAGGTGCTGATGCGCGCGATCACCGAGGTGCTGCTGCCGTTTGGCGACGACGCTCGCGTGCGCCCCGGGCACGGACCCGACACCACGATTGGGCGCGAGCGCATGACGAACCCGTTCCTGCAGGAGTGGGCGGCGCGTTAGCCGAGAGTTCACGCCCCGCCTTCAGCGCCTGGCGTCTCGAGAGCCGGCTCCGCCTCACCAAGCACCTTGGCGACCGAATTCGCCGAATCAGGCCAAGGCATCCGGCGAGGCTTGCCGCACCGCGAACTCCATTCGTCCCACCCGAAGCGCGTCGCCGCTCCTCATCACGAGTTTCGTGACCCGTTCACCATTGACGAACGTGCCGTTCGTGCTGCCCAGGTCCTCGACGAGCAGTCCGTCCACGCCCAGGGTCAGGCGACAGTGCAGGCGCGACACGAGCGGGACATCCACCACGAAGTCGGCCCTGGGTGCGCGTCCCACGGTCTTGATGGCTCCCGGCATCACCCGGAACAGCAGGGTTTCTGGAGATTCAGGCGTCGACTCGAGCATCCACATCGCGCGCAATTCTAACAGGCCCGGACGCGGGTCGCGCCGTCGCGGAACTCCGCTTCGTGAAGACCCGTAACTGTATGTGGCGAATACGCTCGCCGAGGACCCGACCATGACCCGTCCCACGAGACTCACGCTCGGCGTCGCCGTGCTGGCCTTGGCCGGCGCCGGCGCCTACATGTCCACCCTGAAGGGCGCGTCGAACCTCATCGACTCGTCGCGGCTCGCCACCGTAGAACTGGGCACGATGGCCCGGTCGGTGGTGGCCACCGGCAAGGTCGAGCCCATCACCAAGGTGGAGATCAAGTCGAAGGCCAACGGCATCATCGAGCGGCTGGCCGTGGACGTGGACATGAGGGTGGTGGCCGGCCAGGTGTTGGCGGAACTCGACAAAGAGAACCTGAACGCACGCTTGCGCGAGGCCCGGGCCAATCTGGCAGCTGCCCGCGCCGCGCTGACCGCTGCCGAAGCTCAGGCGCGCAAGAACGAGATCGAGGCGGAGGCGCCAGACGTCGCGTTTGCGCAGTCGGCGCGCGCGCGCGCGCAATCGCTGTCGGACCAGAAGCTCATCTCGCAGGAGGCACTCGACCAGTCGCGCAACCTGCACGAGCAGGCGCTCAACCGTCAGCGCGCCGCCGGATCGCAGTTGCTCGTCAGCCGCGCGAAGATCGAAGAGGCCCGCGCGCAAGTGGCGCAGGCGCAGGCTGCCGCCGAGCGAGCAGAGGAAGAACTGGCCAACGCCACCATCAAGGCGCCCATCCATGGCACCGTGCTGACGCGCGACCTCGAGATCGGCAGTCCCGTGTCGTCGATCCTCAACCTCGGTGCCAACGCTACCCTGGTGATGACGCTCGGCGATATCGACCAGGTGTTCGTGCGCGGCAAGGTCGATGAAGCCGACATCGGCTTCGTGCGACTTGGCATGCCGGCGCGCATCACCACCCAGAGCTTCCGTGACAAGGTGTTCGGCGGGAAGGTCACACAGATCTCACCGATTGGCGTCGAGAAAGACAACGTCACGACGTTCGAGGTCGAGGTGTCGATCGACAACCCCGGCCGGGAACTGAAGGCGAATATGACGGCCAACGCCGAGATCATCCTGGAGGAGAAGCCCAACGCGCTCATCGTGCCGGAAGCGGCGGTGACCTACGACGTGCAGAAGAACGCCACCGTGGAGGTGGCCGACCCTGGTGCCGAGGGGGGACGACGCAAGGTGTCCGTGAAGCTCGGCATCGGTAACGGCACCCGGACCGAAGTGCGCGAGGGGCTGAAGCAGGGCGACAAAGTCGTGCTCCCGGGCTGACGCGATGCGCGAAGCCATCACTCAAGCGCTCGACAACCTGCGGGCGAACCGCCTGCGCAGCGTGCTCACGATGTTTGGCATTTTGTGGGGCGTGATTGCGGTCGTGGTGCTGTCGGCGACCGGCGAAGGCTTTCAGCGCGGGAACCAGACCGTGCTCGAAGAGCTCGGCAAGAACATCGCCATCGTGTGGGGCGGACGCACCACCACACAGGCTGGCGGTGCACGCGCCGGCCGGCAGGTTTTCCTTACCCTCGACGACGCGCGCGCCATCGCGGCGGAGTCGTCGCTGGCCGCCATGGTCAGCCCCGAGATCAATCGCGGCGGCGTGCAGGTGAAGAGCCGCTACAACGCGGCGGCCCTGGGCGTGCACGGCATCGAGCCGCAGTATCAGGACATCCGCACCATCGACGTGGAGCGTGGGCGGGTCTTTGGATGGCCCGACGAAGAGCAGGTCCGGCGTGTGGCCATCATCGGCGCCGATGCCTGGCAACAGCTCTTCGGCGCGCGCGAGGGTCTCGGCGAGACCGTGCAGATCAATGGGTTCCCGTACACAGTCGTTGGCAAGATCCGCAAGAAGGACCAGGACAGCAACTACAGCGGTCCTGACAACGACAAGGTGTTCGTGCCGTTTGCGGCCATGGCGCGCGACTTCCCTCGAACAGGAGTGCCGGCTGGCACGCTGTCGCAGATCATCGTGGCGCCGAAGCCCTACGTGGTGGCCGGGCTTGAAGGGGTGCTCGACGCACGCACCGGGCGGATCAGCGACATCGACTGGCCGCTCGAGAAAGACATACGCCATGTGCTGGCCCGTCGGCACGGCTTCGAGGCCGACGACCGCGACGCGTTGAGCGTGTGGGACACGTCGCTCGAGTCGCTGATGTTCGGCCGTATGATCGACCAGATGCGCGAGTTCTTCTCAGTCGTCGGCGTGATCACGCTCGCGCTTGGCGGTATCGGCGTGATGAACATCATGTTCGTGGCGGTGCGCGAGCGGACCCGCGAAATCGGCGTGCGCAAGGCGCTCGGCGCTACCAGCCAGGCCATCCAGCGGCAGTTCTTCCTGGAAGGCTTCTTTCTGACCATGTTCAGTGGCGGCATCGGATTCGTACTCGCGGCGGCCCTGTGCACGGCGGTGAACACGTTGCCGATGCCGGAGCGATTCCAGGGCCTGATCATGACGTGGCAGTCGGGCACGATCGCGTTGGCCGTGCTCGTGGTCATTGGCGTCGTCACGTCAACCTATCCAGCCAGACGGGCGTCGAAACTGCCGCCGGTCGAAGCCCTGCGCTACGAGATGTAGGTCATGGCGTTCAGCCTGTCCACGACGCCCACCGTGGTGGGCTCGCCGGCGCGGCGCTCCGCTGGCCGAGCCGTGCTCGGCGACATCGTGCGCGAAGCGGCCACCGGTCTGTTACGCAACCGCGTGCGCGCGGGCCTGTCGATGCTTGGCATCTCGTGGGGCATCGTGTCGGTCGTGATGCTGCTCTCGTATGGCAACGGGTTCCAGGCGGCGCTCGAGCGGGGATTTCGCGGAGCGTTCGGCGACGGCGTGGTGATTGCCTGGCCGGGCCAGACCTCGGCGCAGGCTGGTGGCGAACGCGCTGGCAAGCGGATTCAGCTTACCGAGGCCGATGTGCTATCGGTGCGCGGGCTGCCGTTTGTGAAGTTCGTGAGCCCGGAGTTCATCCGCGAGTTCCCGATGGCGTGGGGCACCAGACAGGGGTCGTACCGCGTGCGCGGCGTGGCGCCCGAGTACGCCGTGATGCGCAGCCAGTGGGTGGAGGCAGGCCGCTTTCCCGACGACGACGACGTGCGGCTTCAGCGGCGCGTCGTGTTCATCGGCAGCGAGGTGGCCCGCAAGCTCTTCAGCAACGTGCAGCCGGTGGGGCAGCGCCTGCGAATCGGCGGCATGGCATTTGAGGTGATTGGCGTGCAGCGCGAGAAGGTCCAGCTCTCGAACTACATGGGCTCCGACAAAGAATCGGTGTTCATCCCGTACACGACCGCAGGCCAGCTCTGGAACACCGAGTACACGTCGGTCATGGTTTATCAAGCGGTGGATGCCTCGAAGGAAGAGCAGGCGACCCGGCATGTCCGGGAGGCGCTCGGCAAGCGCCTGGGCTTTGATCCGGCAGACGAAAGAGCGTTGCGCCTGTTTGGCTCCACGCAGACCGCCAAGATCACTCAGGGGATCACGCTTGGTCTGAAACTGGTGCTCGGTTTCATCGGCGTGCTCACACTCGCCATTGGCGGTATCGGCGTGATGAACATCATGTTCGTGTCGGTCACCGAACGTACGCGCGAGATCGGCATCCGCAAGGCGCTCGGCGCGCGCCGGGGTGCCATCCTGCTGCAGTTCCTGCTCGAGGGCGTGGCCACGGCGTTTGCGGGCGGCGCGGTGGGAGTACTCGTGTCGTGGGGGCTCGTGCTGCTCATCAGCCCGCAGCCGTTCCTGTCGGAGCTGCTCGACGACCGGACGCGGTCTGCCGACATCCACCTGCTGTTGTCGGCCGAGCTGCTGCTCGTGTGTTCGGGCATCCTGATGGCGGTGGGCCTCGTCAGCGCGTTCGTGCCGGCCCTGCGAGCGTCGCGTCTCGACCCCATCGAAGCCCTGCGCTACGAATAGCCAGCGGGCTGGTTCCTGTGCCACCATCACGGCGAGCAGCTCTCGGCCGGCGCGCAGTGTCCTGGCGGACGAGAGAACAGCTCAGGTCGAGGTCCACCTCTTGGAGCAGACGGAGCTGAAGTCATGACATTGCGATCGCTTACCGGCCCGGCACTCTGCCTCCCCCTGATGGTCACAGCCCTTGCCGCGACGCTACTCGCACAGACCGGGGCGCCGGCGTTCACGTCGGTGCAGCCGGACCTGCTCGGCGTGGTCAACTCCTATTCGAACGCCTGGGGCGATTTCGACAACGACGGCGACCTCGACCTGGCTGTGTCCCTCGGCAGCGGGGAAGTGCGCCTGTACCGCAATGACACGGGCGTGCTCGTCAGCGTGGGCGCCCAGGTGGGTATGCCCCAGGCCGGCAGCCACGAACTGCGTGGCTTGAGCTGGGGCGATTTCGACGGCGACGGCGACCTCGACCTGCTCGGCGGGTCGACGCCCACCGACAAGCTCACCGTGGTGCTGCGCAACGACGGCGGCAAGACGTTTGTCGACGTCGCGGCTGAGATCGGCCTCACGATTCCCGGCCGCTCGGCGCGCCAGACCAACTGGGTCGACTACGACAACGACGGCGATCTCGACGTGTACTCGGCCAACCGCGTCGGCGAGAACAGGCTGTTCCAGAACACCGGGGGAAAGTTCACACAGGTGTTTGCCGGTGCCGGTCCGACCGACGCGCGGCCCACCGTGGGCGCCTGTTGGCTCGACCTGGACAACGACGGCGACCTCGATCTGTACTTGGCCAACCAATCGGGCGCCACCGACGCCATGTGGCGTAACGACGGCACTGCGTTTGTCGACGTCGCGGCCGCGCTCGGCATGCAAGGGCCGGCGCGCACCAAGGACGAAGGGGGCGTGGGCTGCGCGATTGGCGACTACGACAACGACGGCGATCTCGACATCTTCGCGCCCAACTACGGGCACAACCTGCTCTACCGCAACAACAACAACGGCACATTCACCGAGGTGGCAAAGGCCGTCGGCGTGGGCGTCGAGAATCATGCCGTGAGCGGCGATTGGGGCGACTACGACAACGACGGCGATCTCGACCTGTCGGTGATTTCCTACGAGGGGCCCGTGGGCGCGCAGACGCCGCTCAACGCGCTCTTCCGCAATGACGGCGCAGCGGGCTTCGTCAACGTGCTGTCGAAAGACAGCCCGCTCAACGTCGCCGACCACGGCGTGCAGTTTGTGGACTACGACCGCGACGGCGCGGTGGACCTGACGGTCACCGATGGGTATGGCCCGAAAGGCGGCCACTTCGTGTTCCGCAACGCCCTTCCAGAGGAGGCGAAGAAGCGGAGCCTGAGTGTCATGGTGCTCGATGCGAAGGGCCACCAGACGCGCTTCGGCGCCGAGGTGCGGGTGTTCGACCGGTCGGGCAAGATTCTCGCCTCGCGTCAGGTGCCGACCGGCGGCGGCTACAACGCACAGAGCGCCGGGCCGGTCCATTTCGGTCTCGCCAAGGTCGAGCCGGTCACCGTCGAAGTGACGTTCATGAGCAAGAGCGGCCGGAAGAAGCAGACGCTGACCGGCGTCAACCCCGCCGACTACCGCGGCAAGAGCCTGGTGATTCGCCAGGCGAATTGATCGTCGACAGCTCCCGTCGCTCGGAGGATTCCATGCCCGTATCGATTTCAGCTCCTCGGATAGTGACCATGTTCGTGGCCGTGCTCTTGCTGCTGCCGCACGCCGTGTTGGCCCAGACCGCCGAGCTCCGAGGGGCCGTGACGGACTCCTCCGGGAGCGCGCTGCCCGGCGTGACAGTGACGATCACGAATGACTCGACCGGGGTCGAACGCCTGGTCGTCACCGACGAGCAGGGCGGGTTTCGCGCGCCGGCCCTGCAGCCTGGGCCCTACACGGTTGCCTCGAGTCTCACGGGCTTCGGCGCCGATACCAAGAAAGTCGTCCTCACCGTCGGCCAGGTCGCGGATCTGAAGGTGTCGCTGTCGATCGGCGCGATCGAAGAGAGCATTCAGGTGGTGGGACGCTCGGCCATCGAGATCGAGACCACCAAGTCCGATCTGTCGGCCGTCGTGAGCCAGGAGCAACTGTCGGAGCTGCCGGTGCTCAACCGCGGGTTCGTCGGGCTCGCGCAGCTGCTTCCCGGCGGCGGTCCGGCCAGGACGGCGGACGGCCGGTTCGGCATCTCGACCTCGTTTGGCGGCACGAACGTGCGCAGCATGTACTCGATGCAGATCGACGGCGGCATCATGGACCATCCGATCTACGGTTTTGCCATCGTGAACGTGAGCCAGGACGCCGTGCAGGAATTCCGGGTGTTGCGCAATCAGTTCGACGCGGAGTTTTCGCGCGCGGGCACGGCGGTCGTCAACGTCGTGACCCGCTCCGGCACCAACGATCTCAGGGGACGGCTGTCGTACTTCGGACGCGACGATTCCCTCAACGCAAAAAATTCCTTCGCGCGGTCCAAGCCCGCCTTCGACTCGGCGCGCTTCAGCGTCGCGGCGGGCGGTCCCCTGGTGCGGAACAAGGCGTTTCTGTTTGGCACCCTCGAGTACAACCGCCAGAACTCGGCGCGCATCATCGCGCTGCCGGCCGCGAATCCCTTCGCGAACCAGTTCAACGGTGTCTACGACAACGGCACGCGGGCCAAACTGGGACAGGCGAAGGTCGACTACACGGCCAGCTCGCGGCACTCATTCAGCACCCGCTATCTGTACGACAACGACGACATCATCGAGAACTACCAGCTCGCCGAGAACACCGCCCTCGATTTCTCCGACCTGTCGACGAGCTGGAACTGGACGCTTGGCGCATCCGCACTGAACAGCATGGTCGTGCAGTACATGGACCAGGACACGCAGCGCTTCCAGCTCACGCCCGACACGCAGATCATCCGGCCCTCGTTCACCTCGGGTCGCTCGCCCAATCTGCCACAAGGCTTCCCGCGTAAGCGCTTCACGCTGAATGACACGTTCTTCTGGTCCACGGGCCGGCACTCCACGAAAGCCGGCGTGCGCATGGCGATGGAGAACCTCGACTACCTGGCCGACTACTACGGCGCCGGAGTATGGCAGTTCAACACCGACCGGCCCTTTGACACCGCCGATCGCAGCACCTGGCCAACCAGGTTCACCATCGGCAGCGGGCCCGCGACCAGGAATTACAAGAACACCGAGTGGGGCTTCTTCGTGCAGGACGACGTGCGCCTGGGAAATGTCACGCTCAACCTCGGCTTGCGCTACGACTTCGACAGCAACCTGCGCAGCCCGGACCTCATCGCCAACCTGCTGGCGAACCCCCAGTTCAAGGGCCTCGAGAATCTCGTCGAGGCCGATCGCGGCAACGATCTCAACAACATCCAGCCGAGATTCGGGTTCGCGTGGGACGCCCGGGGCGATGGCCGCACGGTCCTGCGCGGCGGCTACGGGCTGTATTCCGGGCGAAATCGGCCATGGTTCAACGTCCGGGGCGACGTCGTGAGCAACCAGTTCACGGCCGAGATCAGCGATCCGAACCTGCTGCAGTTCTATCCGAACCAGACGGCGGCGCTCGGCGGCCGCACGCTCGAAGACTACATCCGTACGGCTGGCGGCCGAGCCTTGTACCTGCCGGGCGACGACCTCAACCTGCCGTATGTCGTGAGCGCCACCCTGGGCGTGGCCAGGATGCTGCCGTGGGAGACCTCACTGGAAGTCGACCTGATTCACCAGGTGCAGAAGGATCTGCAGACCGGACGTGATGCCAACCTGCCTGCTCGTGGGCCTCTGGCCACCAACCCGCGGCCCTATCCGCAGTTCTCCTCGGTCACGCTCATCAACTCACTGACCAATTCCAACTACGACGCGCTCCAGGCGCAGCTGCGCCGGCGTTTCAAGGGGTCGACCTGGCAGGTGTCGTACACGCTGGCCAAAGCCATCTCGCAGAACACCAACGACAACGCCAGCTTCAACACCGATCCCTGGAACACGTTCGGGAACGACGACTGCGGGCTCGACGAGAACGACCGCCGCCAGTCGCTCTCGGTGTCGGTGATTGCGCCGCTGCCGCTCGGAATCCAGTTGGCCACCATCGTGTCGCTCAGAAACGGCAATCCGTGGGATGTTACAGCGGGTGTCGACCTTGACCGCGACGGCAACAACCAGGATCGCCCCGCCGGGCTGCAGAAGAACTCTGGCGGCACGAAGAGCGACACCAACCTGGCGATCATCAACGCGTTCCGGCAGTCGCGCAATCTCGCGCCGATCACCATGGACCAGCTGACTCGCACGTCGGCT
This sequence comes from Acidobacteriota bacterium, assembly GCA_031376505.1. Classification (GTDB taxonomy): domain Bacteria; phylum Acidobacteriota; class Vicinamibacteria; order Vicinamibacterales; family UBA2999; genus CADEFD01. The sequence goes on along the minus strand of JANMDX010000364.1, from coordinate 20,518 downwards.
GACCGGGTGGTGGATCTGCGGGCCACCAAGCAGTTTCAGATCCGTTCACGGACGCGCTTCGAAGTGTTCCTCGAGGCCTACAACCTGCTGAACGGCGTGAACTTCGAGAACCCGAGTGGCGCGATCACGTCGGGCAGTTTCGCCACCTACACGACGGCGCGCGACGCGCGCCAGATTCAGTGGGGCGCGCGCATTCAGTTCTGAGCGAGACCACGAGGCCGCTGCGTCGGGAAGAGCGCGGGCGGCGCGAGACGGGGACAGGGCCATGAGCGTCGCCGAGCATCTCGGGATCAGGACGAATGAGTACGACCAGCAAATCCTCACGTTCATCCCGCACTACGCCGACATTCTCGACGCTGCGGCCGGTGCGCTCGACGCGCTCGATCGGCCAGCCCGCACGCTCGTGGACCTCGGCACAGGGTCCGGTGCGCTGGCCGCGCGCTGCGTGGCGAGGCTTCGGGGAGTGCGTGTCGTTGGCATCGACAACGACCGGGCGATGCTCGAAATGGCCCGGCGGCGGCTGGGCGCGCGGCTCACGGCGGTGGTCGGCAACTTCGAATCCTCGCCGATTCCCGCGTGCGATGTCGTCACGGCCTCGTTTGCCCTGCACCATGTCGTGGCGCCCGAGGTGAAGCGCGCGGTGTTTGCGCGTGCACACCGCGCCCTGAGACCCGGGGGAATGCTGATTGACGCCGACTGCCTGCTGCATGCCGACCCGCGCCTGCAGCAGCGCGATCACGCCGAATGGCGGCGGCATCTGGCGGTCGCCCACGGCCGAGCGGGAGCCGCCAAGTTCCTGCGCGCCTGGGCGGGCGAAGATACCTACTTTACGCTCGACCTCGAGACGGCCTTGCTGCGCGACGCCGGGTTCTCGGTAGACGTCGTGTGGCGTCGAGGCGGCTTTGCGGTCATCGCCGCCACCAGGCCTCGCCGCCGCCCACGTCGATAGTGGCCGTGCCCGCAGACTGGCCTACAATCTCCTCCGCGTGCACAACTTCTGGGACGTCTTCGACGCGGCCGCGAACCGCTTTCCCGCCAATGTCGCCGTCGAGATCCAGCGCGCGGCCCGGCTCGACCAGGTGACCTATCGCGACCTGAAGAGCATGTCGGAAGCCATCGCGGTCTGGCTGGCAGGCCAGGGCGTCGCCGCGGGCGACCGCTGCGCGATCCTGGCCGACAACGACGCGCGCTGGTGCGCCGTCTACCTCGCGATGCTGCGTCTTGGCGCCATTGCCGTGCCGCTAGACACCAACTACTCGGCCGCCCAGGTCACGACCGTGCTCGCGGCCTCGGGCGCGCGCCTGCTCGTGGCCGGCACGCGCCTCGTGCCGGTGGCGGAGCACGCCGTGGCGGGTACCGGCCTGCCGCTGGTGCGGATGTACGAGGTGCCCGGCGACCAGCGGGCCTCGGTGGATGCGATGCTGCGCGCGCCCGTGCCCCCTGCGCCGCTGCCGCCGAGTCCGGCCGGTCGCGATGACGCGGCGGTGATTCTCTACACCTCGGGCACCACCTCCGACCCGAAGGGCGTCGTGCTGACGCACGGCAACTTGGCCGGCGAACGCGAATCAGCGTTTGCCGTCGTCGATGTGTCGGAGCGTGACGCGGTGCTCGGCATTCTTCCGCTCTTCCACTCGCTCGCGCAGATGGCCAACCTGCTCCTGCCGTTTGCCGTGGGGGCGCGCGTCGTCTACCTGGAAACGCTCAATACGACCGATCTGCTCAAGGCGCTGTCCGAACGTCGCATCACGATCTTCGCGTGCGTGCCGCAGTTCTTCTACCTGATCCATCAGAAGGTCACCGCCGAGGTCGAGAAGGGCGGCTGGCTTCGAAAGAAGGTGTTCCGCACGCTCATCGCCGTGAACCTGCGCCTGCGCGCCGTGGGCATCAACCTTGGGCCCCGGGTGTTTGCGCGCGTGCACAACGTGCTCGGCGGCCAAATGCGCCTGCTCGTGACGGGCGGTTCGAAGTTCGATCCGGCGGTGGGAAGGGATCTGTACGGATTGGGATTTTCGATTATCCAGGCCTACGGACTGACCGAGACGTCAGGTGCGGCCACCATCAACGAGCCGCACGAGGCGCATATCGATACGGTCGGCAGGATCCTCCCTGGCAACGAGCTCAAGCTGCTGCCTCGCGAAGGCGACGCGGAAGACGGCGAGATTGCCATTCGCGGTCCGATCGTGATGCAGGGGTACTACAACCGTCCCGACGCCACGGCCGAGGTGATGCGCGATGGCTGGTTCCTGACCGGCGACCTGGGACGCGTCGACGCCGCCGGCCGGCTCACCATCACCGGGCGGAAGAAAGAGATCATCGTGCTGGCGTCGGGCAAGAACATCTATCCCGACGAGATCGAGAAGCACTACCTGAAGTCGCCGGTCATCAAGGAACTGTGCGTGATGGGCGTCACGCGGCCCGACGAGCCCACGACCGAGCGGCTGCATGCAGTGGTCGTGCCCGATGCCGATACGCTCAGGCAGCGCCGTATTTCCAATGCCGGCGACCTGTTGCGCTTCGAGATGGAGAGCCTGGGCGCAGGGTTGCCCGCGCACAAGCGCGTGCTCGGCTACGACGTGTGGCTCGACCCGCTGCCGCGCACCACCACCGGGAAACTGCGCCGCCACGAGATCCAGCGGCGTCTGAGGGACCGCGAAGCGGCCAGACAGGTGGAGGCCGAGCGCCCGGCGAGCGCGGCCGAGCAGGAATGGCAGGACGACGCGCACGTGGGCGCGGCGCTCGCGCTGGTGAGCCGCCGCACCAAGCCGGACGTGATCGTGCGGCCAGACGCCAACCTCGAGCTCGATCTCGGACTCGACAGCATGGAGCGCGTCGAGCTGCTCACCGAGCTCGAGCAGCGCTTCGGACTCACGGTCGGCGAGGCCGCCGTGCACGAGATCTCCACGGTGCGTCACCTCGTGGAGGCCGTGCGCCCGCCGGCCGGCGCCGGCGGCACGGCCAACGTGGACGCCGCGTGGGACACCATCTTGCGCGATCTGCCGCCCGTATCCGACCCTGGACTCGAGCCGTTGCTGCGGAAGCGCCGGGTGGTCGCGCCGCTCGAATGGCTCATCTGCCGCGCGATGCGGTTCCTGCTCGCGCGGGTGGACGTCGAGGGGCTCGAGCACCTGCCGACCAATGGCCCGTTCCTCCTCTGCCCTAATCACCAAGGCTTCCTTGACCCGTTCCTGTTCTGCGGTGTGCTGCCGCTTGCGACGTTCCGGCAGCTGTTCGTCGTGGGCGCCGCCGAGTACTTCGACACGCCATTCATGGCGTGGGTAGCTCGTCAGATCAACCTCGTGCCGGTGAACCCGGACGCGTCGCTCGTGCCGGCCATGCGCGCCGGTGCGTTCGGTCTCACGTACGGCAAAGTGCTGCTGCTCTTTCCCGAAGGGGAGCGCTCGATTGACGGCAGCGTGAAACGCTTCAAGAAGGGCGCCCCGATTCTGGCCAAGCAGCTGGGTGTGCCCATCGTGCCGGTGTCGCTGCGGGGACTCTTTGAAGTGTGGCCGCGCACGCGCGGGATGAACTGGCGCCTCGTGTGGCCCTGGAGCGGCCACCGGGTGCGCATCCGGGTCGGCGCGCCGTTCACCGTGAAAGAGGACGAGAGCTACGCCGACGCCGCGGTACGCCTGCGCGACACGGTTGACGAACTCTGGCAGCGCTCGTAGCGCGACGGCGCAGGCCCTCGTGGGCGGTGGCGTACCGATGCGGCCGAAGGCCGCTTGTCAGCGCCGGCGTGGGACACGGCCGTGCTCGTCCACCGGCCGGCGCACTCCGTCGATGAGGCTGGTGCGCACTACCGTCACCATACTTTCAGCAATTGGCCAGGGCGCCTCATTGGCCACCGCCCAGTAGGTGACGCGTGCCGAGGCCGAGGTTTTGCCCGGGGTCCACGGTTGTTCGAGCCCGAACTCGGGATAGATGAACAGGTTGTCCTGGGCAGCGGCCACCCCGAGCGGCGTGAACGAGAACCGGGGCACGATGTACAGCAGGTCGCGGTCGGTCGTGTCGATGCGCGGGTCGGCAAACTGCGCGCCCCGGCGGGCTACGTCCATGGTCACCGACACGAGCGTGTACCACGACACCTCACGATGCATGTTCAGATTGCGCCGGCGGATCTCGATCCCGTACGGATGCGACGGCGGATCCGGCGCTACGCCGTGCCGTCGCCGGTGCGTGCCGCGATGGATCGCGATATGAGCGACCGGCACGGCCCGGGTCTTCGAATTGCCCTCGGGCGCGCGCATGACGTGGAAGTCCATCACGAGATCGTCGGCGTCGGGATGGGGCAACGAAAAATGCAGACGTTGGTCTGACGGTCGCGCGGGCTGGTTGAACTCCACGTCAAAGCTACGCACGCCCCTGAGCAGGTCGCGCTTGGCCAGGTAGTGCCACAGCGTCTCGATGTACCACTCGGCGCTGACGCTACCTGCCGAGTTGAGCATGTCGGGCACAATCGGTTTTTGCCGGGTATCCAGCACCGCGCTGAGGGCGCGCCCAGCGGCATTTACCGCCCGCTTCACCTCATCCGCCCCGAGATGCTTCATGGGACGCGTTATCTGGAGCTGGCGGCCATCGCCTTCGTCAGCCATTCGGCCACGGCGGTCGTCGCCTGGCTGCTGACGGGCGAGTTGCCAAGCGAGCCGTATTCGCTGACTTCTCCGGTCGTGGCCGGCACGAGCAGGTGATTGACCCCTGGCACCTTGACGACATCGACACGCGCCTGCCGCTTGCGCCCGCGAGCCAGTTCGGCCAGCACGTCGGCGTGGCGGGCGGGCACCTGCATGTCGAGTGCTCCTTGCACGATGAGCATTGGCTGGCGCACGTCCTTCATGATCCTGGCGGGATCGAAGGCCAGGTAGCTTGCGAACCAAGGCGTGTCGGCTTGGGCGCGCAACTCACCGGGCACTCCGTCCCAGGAGCCTTTGCCGGTCGCCGCGTCGTTGATGCGCCTCTGCAGGTCGGCTTTCGTCTTCTTCTCGTCGTCGGCCACCTTGAGCCCGTCGAGCAAGTGCTGCTGCTGTTCGAGCACCAGCGACCCGCCAGTGCCCGACGCGCCCGCGACCGAGACGACTGCCGCCACGTCACGCTCCGCGGCGGCCAGGAGCAGTGCCACCCAGGCGCCCTCGCTGTGGCCCAGCACCGCGATGCGCTTCGGATCCACATCCTTGCGGGACTTGCGCAGATAGGTCACGACCGCACGCGCATCGTCGGCGTAGTCAGCCAGCGTCGCGGTCTCCTCGCGTCCCCCGCTTTGGCCGATCCCGCGTTTGTCGTAGCGCACCACCAGGTACCCCGCGTCGACGAGCCCGCTGGCGATCTGTCCAAGAACCGGAATGCCAGCGACGGTGCCGTCGCGGTCGGCCGGACCGGCGCCGCCAATGATCACCACGGCCGGCAGCCTGGCTGCGCTGTTGCTCGGCTTGGTGACCGACGCCGCCAGGTTGAAGCCGTTGGCCGGTACGCGCACCGACTCGTCGCCGGGAATCGAGAACGCCGCCATGCGCGAGGCCGCCGAGGCCACGTCGTCGCGAGCCACTTCGAGCGTCTGCGCTGGCACGCTCAGGCGCACGAATGCGCCCGAGGCCGCCTCGGCCCACACGCTGGCCGTGAGTTCGCCGCCGGGATTCTTGAACGTCAGCGTGTAGCGCTTCGCCCCGAACGTTCGTTTCGGCGTCTCGATGCGCTCGTCGGCCACCGCGGTGACGACGACCGGAATCTCGGCCTGCGGGGCAATGTAGGCCTTGATCTCGGAGCCGACCGTCGCTTTCTCGAGGCGGGCGGCCAGGGCGGCGTAGCTGCCAAAGAACACGTTGGGCAGCACCACGGGATCAGGCGACACCGCGTCGCTCTTCTCAGTGGTCTGGTCGCCCTCGGTCAGGACGTTGGCGGCCTTGCCGTCGGCAAACGCCGTCTTGAGGGCCACGTCTTTTCCCTGGATCGACGCGTCGAGCTCGAGCGATCGTGGTCGCCACTCCGCGTCATAGCGAATTTCGACGTGGCGCACGACGGTGGCGACCGGCGGGCCGAGCCGTGACGAGCCGCGCAGCACCCAACCGTCGGCCTGGCGCGTGAGCAGGAGCTCTTCACGCCCGACGGCCCGTCCAGCCAGGAACACGACATAGCTCTCGCCACCTGCCAACGAAGGCACCGTCGCCGCCGGCGCCTGGGCACGGACCGCAATGGGTGCCCACATGGCCAGCAGCACCAGAACGGCCAGCGGGCGGATACAATTTGCACTTGTGACTTGCACGCGTGGCTCCACGCTCAAAGGGTAGCACCGTTGATGGAGCTGACTGATTTCGACCTCCTGCGGCACGGGGCGGCGCTCGTTCCGCGCATCGGACGTTCGGTGGTGCGAGTGACCGGTACCGAACGAGCCGCGTGGTTGCAGGGACTGTTGACCAACGACGTGGAGTCGCTTGCCGCGGGTCAGGGCTGCTATGCGGCGTGGCTGACGCCGCAAGGGCGCATGACGACCGACGTGATCGTGCTTGCCGAGGAAGACGCGATCACGCTGGAGGTGCCCGCCGCTCTTGGCGAGGCGGTGCACCGCCAGCTTGGCGCCGCGATTTTCGCCGAAGACGTGTTGCTGACCGACGAAGGCCAGATGTGGGGCATGGTGGGCGTGCACGGCCCACACGCCGCGGGCGTGGTATCGCGCGCCTCGGTCGGCTCGCGCCCGATGGCCGACCGCCTCACGGCCGAGGCCCTTCAGGGCTGGCCGGAGTTCGCGCATGCGTCGCTCGGGCCCCTTGGCCGAGTGATGCGGCTCGATCACTACGGCGCACCAGGCTTTGTGATTCGCGTGCCGGTCGAGGCGCGCGATCTATGGGTGTCGCGGCTCCGGCTGGCTGGCGCCACGCCGGTCGCGCCGGAGGTCGTGGAGTTTGCGCGCATCGAGGCTGGCCGCGCCGAGGTCCTCGTGGACATGGACGCCGACACGATCCCGCTCGAAGCGGGGATCGAGGATCGCGCCATCTCGTTCACCAAGGGCTGCTACGTAGGCCAGGAGGTGATCGTGCGCATCGTGCACCGCGGCGGCGGGCGCGTCGCCCGCAAGCTCGTCGGCCTGCGGATTGGGACGTCATCGACGGTGGCGGCGCGGGCCGCGGTGCGCGCCGACCGCGGCGAGATCGGGCGGGTGACCAGTGCCGCGTGGTCGCCGCGGGCGCGCGGCACGGTGGCGCTGGCGTATGTGCACCGCGACTTCGTCGAGCCAGGCACCGTGGTTACGGTAGACTGCAAAGAGGGGCCCGCGTCGGCGACGGTCTACGCGCTCCCCCCGAACGGAGAGGGATCATGAATCGACGACTGACGACGTGGACCGCAGCGATTGCCCTGGCCACGGCCGGCGTCGCCGGCGCGCAGGAACAAGCCACCGTGCTGAAGCGCGACGGCACGCGTGTGTCGGGCCGCTTCGAGGCGTGGAACCGTAACAACAACGCGCTCTATCTCCGGGTGACGCTTGCCGATCAGCGCATCATTCCGCTCGGCGACGCCGCCGTAGTCGAGGTGGCTGGCAACGCCGACAATCTGCCAGCAGGGGAGATTGAGGCCGCGCGTGGCGGCGATCATGTGCTCGTGCTGCGCAGCGGCGAGGTGATCCGCGGGCGGCTGCTCAACATCGAAGGCGGGGAGGGCTCGGGGAAGGAAGACGAGCCACGCGTCCTGTCCTTCAAACCCAGTGACGGCGCCGAGCGCCGCGCCCGCTTCAGCGAGGTGCGCCGTCTGTATTTCGGCAACTTCCCGGCGTCGCTTCGCCCGCAAACGCCCGCGCCGCCGCCGGCCGCGCCCGAGGCGCCCTTGCCGGCCGGGGCGGTGCGCGTGCCCGCCAACGCGGGCTGGGTGTCGACCAACTTCACCCTGCGCCGCACCGACCGCATGCAGTTTTCCACCGAAGGCCAGGTCCGGCTGTCGGACGATGCGGAAGACAAGGCTGGTCCCGCAGGGTCGCTCCGGGGCCGCTACGCACCCAACGCGCCCGCGCCCACGCTGCTGGCAGGCGCTCTCATCGGTCGCATCGGCAACGGTCCTGCGTTTGCCATCGGCGATCAGACGCAACCCTTGCCGGTGCCCGGCGACGGCGTGCTGTTCCTGGCCGTGAACGATGATCAGACCAGCGACAACGAAGGCGTCTTCACGGTGACGATCCGCGTCACGCGCGGGCGTCGCTGACCCCGGCGCCGGTCAAGACGGCGGCTCGCTCGGACCCAGACATGCCCATCGTGGTGGTGGCGGCCGTGATCGAACGTCACGGCCGCTTTCTTCTCAGCTTGCGACCCGCCGGCACGCACCTGGCAGGTCACTGGGAATTCCCTGGCGGCAAGTGCGATCCGCACGAGACGCACGCCGAGGCGCTGGCGCGCGAGCTGCGCGAGGAACTCGACATCGTGGCTGAGGTGGGCGCGCTCGAATACGCCGTCACGCACACCTATCCTGAACGCAGCGTCGAACTGCACTTCTACCGCTGTACGTACACGGGCGAGGCCCGAGGCCTGATCGGGCAGGACGTCCAGTGGGTCGTCCGCGAAGATCTGGCACGCCTGCCGTTTCCCGAGGCGGACGCCGGTCTCATCGCTCGATTGACCGGCTCGCCCGGCAACGGCTGACGGCGCCGAAACCCACGCCTCCTGCTCCAGGCCGCGTAGTAGCATTCCGACCGCCGCGCATCCCGCGCGCCCTGAAGGAGTGTCCCATGGTCGTGAAGCGAATCGGACCGATGTCGGTGGCGAAGATCACCGGGGCGCTCTATGCGCTGATTGGTCTCATCATCGGCGGCATTATCTCCGCCGTCTCGGTCGTTGGTGGCGCGATCGGGGGCGGCGATGCCGGAATGGTCGGGATGCTCTTTGGCGCTGCGGCCGTGATCCTGGTGCCGCTCGTCTACGGCTGCCTGGGCTTCGTGACGACGCTCATCGGCGCCGGCTTGTTCAACCTGGTTGCCGGCTGGGTCGGCGGAGTCGAACTCGAGACGGAGTAGGTGCGGGCGTCCACGGGTACGACCGGCAGAACTTCGCCATCGGGCAGACGAGGCATGCGGGCTTCCGCGCCGTGCAGGCCATGGCGCCGAAGTCCATCAATGCCTGATTGAAGTCAAACGCACGAGCGCGCGGCACGAGCGTGGCCGAAACGGCCCACAGGTGCTTGAGCGTGGCAGGCGCCTTGGGCTCGCCCGTGCCGATGAACACCCGGAACAGCACGCGCGCGACGTTGGTGTCGAGGATGGCGGCACGCTTGCGAAACGCGAAACTCATGATCGCGCCGGCGGTGTACGCGCCGATGCCCTTGAACGACAGCAGCGTCTCGCGGTCAGACGGCAGCTGGCCACCGTAGCTCGTGACGGCCTCGCGCGCAATCGAGTGCAGCCGCTTGGGACGAACGTTGTAGCCGAGCGGCCGCCATGTGGCCGACACCTCCGTCTCGTCCGCCTCGGCGAGTGCCTCGAACGACGGATACTTGCCCAGCCACTCGTGATACTTGGGCAACACGCGATCGACCTGCGTCTGCTGCAGCATGACTTCCGACACGAGGATGTGATACGGGTCGTCGGTCGTGCGCCAGGGCAGGTCGCGGCCGTGGCGGTCGTACCACCGCAGCAGCACGCGGCGGAAGCGCGCGCGCTCGGCGGGTGGCGGCACTGTCGGTTTTCGGGCGCGTGATCCGCGCGGGCGCGTCATAATTCGGGGAGTGAAGATCTACACGAAGACCGGCGACGACGGGACCACGAGTCTATTCGACGGCACTCGTGTCGCCAAGACGCATCCCCGGGTCATGGCCTACGGCACGGTCGACGAGCTGAACGCCCACCTGGGCGCGGCCCGGGCGGCGGGTCTCGACGCCGACTTGAGCGACCGGGTCACACACATTCAGCGCGATCTGTTTGCCCTCGGAGCCCTCCTGGCCGACCCGCGCCGCAAGATCGCGGAGCGCGTCACGAAGGCCACACTCGGCGACGGCGATGTGGCCCGGCTCGAAGGCTGGATTGACGGCCTGGAGGCCGAACTGCCGCCGCTCAGGCATTTCATCCTTCCGGGTGGGTCTCCGGCCGGCGCTGCGCTGCACGTCGCGCGCACGGTGTGCCGTCGCGCCGAGGCGGCCGCGCTGTCGATTGGCGAGGGCGAGGCCGATCCGGTCGTGCTCGTGTATCTCAACCGCTTGTCGGACCTGTTGTTCGTCATGGCTCGCGCCGCGAACCACCGAGCCAGTGTGCCCGAGCAGATCTGGTGACCAGCGTCGACTCGGGCCTGGCGAGCGACTACCGGACCTGCCTTTCGCTGGCGGCCTCGCACTACGAGAACTTCCCGGTGGCGTCGTGGCTGGTGCCGAGCGCCATTCGACCGCACGTCGCGGCCGTCTATGCGTTTGCCCGCACTGCCGACGACTTCGCCGACGAAGACGGCTACACGACCCGCGAGCGCTTGCGGCTGCTCGATGAGTGGCTTGACCGTCTGCACGCGGCCGTGGGTACCTCAGACAGCGCCGATGTGGCGCCTGGCGGCAGGCTCGATCCGGCGACAGGCGCTGCCGAGACCCACGACGCGATCTTTCGCGCGCTCGGCCACACCATCCGCACGCGTCACCTGCCCGTGTGGCTGTTCGAGGCATTGCTGTCCGCATTTCGGCAGGACGTGGCCGTCACGCGCTACGCCACCTGGGACGCCGTCGACGACTACTGCCACCATTCGGCCAATCCCGTCGGCCGGCTCGTGCTGCGCCTCTTTGGCTACGACGACGAACGGCTCGATCGCTGGTCCGACGCGATCTGCACGGCCCTGCAGCTCACGAACTTCTGGCAGGACTTCGCGGTCGACTGGCACCGTGGCCGGCTCTACGTGCCCGAAGCGGAGTGGGCGGCGGCCGGTGCCCGGCTCGACGACCTCACGTCCGACATGGCGTCGACGCCACACGAGTGGCGGCGCGCGCTGTCGGCGTGTGGGGAGCGCACTCGGGCCCTCTTCAACGAAGGGCGTCCGCTGCTCGACCACGTAAGCGGCCGCCTGCGATGGGAACTCAGGGCCACCTGGCACGGCGGCGCGCGAGTGCTCGAGCGTCTCGAACAGGGCCGGTTCGACCCGGTCGCCAGGCGTCCCACACTGGGGATGGCCGACGCGCTGGTGATAGGGTGGAGGACGCTGCTGTGAGCCGCGATACCTCCTTCTACTACTCGTTCCTGGTGCTGCCTGCCGCCCAGCGCGATGCCATCGTCTCGGTCTGGGACGCCTGCCGCGCGATCGACGATGCGGTGGATGAGGCGGCCACTCCCGCAGAGGCCGCGACGCAGCTCGCGTTCTGGCGTGCCGAGATCGGCCGCGTGTTCGACGGCGGGACGCCGCTCTCGCCTCAGGGGCTCGCACTGCAGCCGGTGGCGACGGCCTTTGCCCTGCCTCGCCGTGCCTTCGAGGATCTTGTCGACGGCGTCGAGATGGATCTGACGCGGCAGCGCTACGCCACCTTCGACGACCTGCGCGAGTACTGCTGGCGCGTCGCGTCCACGGTGGGGATCATCTGCCTCAACATCTTCGGGTGTCGCCATCCCGGCGGGCGCGAGTACGCCATGAATCTCGGCCTTGCGTTGCAGCTCACCAACATCGTCCGCGACGTGAAGACCGACCTGGCCAACGGACGCATCTACCTGCCGCAAGACGAAATGCAGCGCGCCGGATGCACAGAGGAGGCGCTGGCGAAAGGCGAGATCACCTCGGCGGTGGCGTCGCTTCTCGACCTGCAGTGCCGCCGGGCCCGCGAGTACTACGCCCGTGCCGCCGCGGCACGGCCGCGCGGCGAGGCCCGGCACCTGGTGGCCGCCGAGATCATGGGCGCCATCTACTTCGGCATCCTGCAGCGCATCGAGCGGCGGCGGTTCGACGTCTTCTCCGAGGTGGTGCGCGTGCCCCGGCCCGCGCGTGTCTGGATCGCCGCCTCGACCTGGGCGCGTACTCTGATGCGCTCGGGCGTCGAAGCGCTCGTACCGGCCCGCACGCCGTGACGGCCGTCGATGTCGTAGTCGTTGGCGCCGGGTGCGCGGGTCTGAGCGCGGCGTGCGCTCTCGCCGACGCGGGTGCCCGCGTGGTGGTCGTCGAGGCGCGTCCCGTGCTTGGCGGTCGCACCTTCGCCACGCGCGACAAGACGTCGGGCGACTGGGTGGACAACGGACAGCACGTGCTGCTTGGCTGTTATCACGACACGCTCGCCTACCTGTCGCGGATCGGTGCGCGCGACCGGCTGCACGTGCAGTCGTCGCTGGCCGTGCCCATGATCGACACCGCCGGGCGCGCGTCGGAACTGCGGTGCCCGGCACTGCCCTCGCCCCTGCAGCTTGTAGCAGGCGTGCTGGCATGGCCGGTCCTGTCGTGGCCGGACCGGTTGTCGGTGCTGGGCATGGCGCGCGCGCTCGATGCGCACAGCCAGCGCGAGGCTGCGTCGATGACCGTGCGCGAGTGGCTGCGCCGGTGGGGGCAGGCCGACCGCCTCGTGGAGCTGCTGTGGGAGCCGCTCGCCGTGGCGGCCCTCAACCAGCCGATCGACCTCGCGACTGCCGGCACGTTCGTCGAGGTGCTTCGGCGCATGCTGGGGCCCGGGCCAGACGACGCTGCGCTCGTGCTGCCCGCCCAGTCGCTGACACATGTCTTTGTCGCACCCGCCGTGTCCTTCATCGAGCGCCGCGGTGGCGCGGTCAGGGCAGGCGCGGCATGCCAGGTCGTGACGCGTGATGGACGCGTCGACGGCGTGCGCATCCGCGACGAGCACCTCCAGGCAACCTGCGTGATCTCGGCCGTGCCCTGGCACGCGTTCCCAGGACTCTTCGCTGAGGTGCCGGCGACCCTTGCCGACACTACCCGGCACGCCGCCGGGACGAACGCGTCGCCGATCGTGACCGTGAATCTCTGGTTCGACCGCCCGGTGCTCGATACGCCGCTGCTTGGACTGCCCGGACGATCGTTCCAGTGGGCGTTCGAGAAGCGCCTCGTCGCACCAGACCACGCCACCCACGTGTCGCTCGTCTGCAGTGGCGCGGCTGGGGTCGTCGACCTGGCCAACGACGCACTGGTGGCGTTGGCCCACACGGAATTGGCCGGCGCCGTACCGAGCGTAGCGCACGCGCGGCTCGCTCGAGGTACCGCCGTGCGCGATCGCTGGGCAACCTTCTCGCTCGCTGCCGGGCAGCCACCGCGTCCGTCGACGCGCACGGACCTTCGGGGCTTGTTCCTGGCGGGTGACTGGACCGACACCGGCCTTCCGGCCACCATCGAAAGCGCCGTGGTCAGCGGCCACCGCGCCGCGCGGGCCGTGCTCGACACGCCAGAGTTGTCTGGACGCCACTAGCGGCTAGCCGCTAGAACCCAGCCGCTGACAGGTTTCATGAGAGTCGTCCTCGCGCACCATCAAGAGCTCTCGCTCAAGGGCCAGAACCGCCCGTGGTTCATCCGCCACCTGGCGCGTAACGTGCGCCACGCGCTGGCCGGACTGGACGTGGCCGAGCTGCGGTTTCGCATGAGCTGTCTGGAGGTTCCCCTGGGCGAGTCGGTGGACGTCGACGAAGTGCGCCGACGATTGACCAAGGTCTGTGGCCTGGCGAACTTCGCGTTGGCGCGTCGCGTCGAACCGGATGTCGACGCCATCACCGAGGCCGTGCTGCGCGACCTGCCGCGCCACCGCGTGGTGCCGGGTTTCCGCGTCGAGGTGCGACGCGCCCACAAGCAGTTTCCCGTGACGTCGCCCGTCCTCGAGCGCCACCTCGGGGGCCTGGTGCAGGGTCTGACCGGTTGGAAGGTCGACCTCTCGAACCCGGCCTTCACCGTGTGGGTCGAGATCGTGCCGAAGGCCGCCTATTACTACTACGGCAAGGAACCCGGCGTCGGTGGTCTGCCAACCGGCACCGGCGGCCGTGTGCTGGCACTGCTGTCGGGCGGCATCGACTCGCCGGTGGCGGCGTGGCGGATGATGCGCCGTGGCTGCCACGCGACGTTTGTGCACTTTCACGGGCACCCGTTCACGTCGCATGCCTCGATCGACAAGGTGCGGGAGCTCGTGCGCGTGCTGGCGCCGTATCAGCTCGGCGCGCACCTGATGTTGATCCCGTTTGGCGAGCTGCAGCGGCAGGTCACCGTGTCGGTGCCTGGGCCCCTGCGCGTCCTTGTCTACCGCCGGCTCATGTTGCGCATCGCCACAAGACTCGCGCACCAGGTGCATGCACAGGCGCTCGTGACCGGGGACGTCGTGGGCCAGGTGGCATCGCAGACGCTGGCCAACCTCGCCGTGACCGGCGCGGCCACCGACCTGCTCACCCTGCGGCCGCTCTTGGCCATGTCGAAAGAGGACATCACGGCCGACGCCAGAGCCATCGGCACCTACCCAATCTCTATCCTGCCGGACGAAGACTGCTGCACCCTCTTCACGCCCCGGCATCCTTTGACGCGCGCCAAGCGCTCGGACGTGGAATTGGCCGAGCGGGACCTGCCGGTCGAGGCGATGGTCGAGGCCGCCACCGCCAGCCCGCAGGTCGAGCGCGTGGATTGGCCAGTGCTAAAATCGCCAGCTGGCCTGTAGCGACGAGGCGCCATGAGGTGCGATCTCGAGCGCGGGCCCCCAAAAGGACCCGAGACATGGTGTTCACCTCCGTTGCCGAACTTTCCGCCGCGCTTGCTGGCACCGCCATCATCAGCGGCGATTCGATCACCGTGTCCAGGGCCCCGGCCGCAGACCTCGTCGACCGCCTGGCGCACACCGCCGCGTTTGGCGCCACGCCCGAGGTAAAGGGCCTAGCGCGCTGGGTCATCCTGCATCTCGCGGCTCACCAGGGCATCCGCTTCGCCTCGATCCACGACCTGTACCTCGCGATGGGGCGCGGCGACGTGAGCGGCTTCACCGTGCCGGCCATCAACGTGCGCATGATGGCCTACGACACGGGCCGCGCCGTGTTCCGCGCCGCCAAGGGTCTCGACGCCGGCGCGTTCATCCTCGAGATCGCGCGGTCCGAGATCGGCTACACCGAGCAGCGGCCGCACGAGTACGCGGCCGTCATGGCCGCCGCCGCGCTGCGCGAGGGTTTCCGCGGCCCGCTCTTCCTGCAGGGCGACCACGTGCAGGTGAGTCTCAAGAAGTGGGCGTCGCCCGATCGCGGCAAGGAACTCGACACACTGCGCGCACTGA
This sequence comes from Acidobacteriota bacterium, assembly GCA_031376505.1. Classification (GTDB taxonomy): domain Bacteria; phylum Acidobacteriota; class Vicinamibacteria; order Vicinamibacterales; family UBA2999; genus CADEFD01. Next base: position 5,365 of record JANMDX010000364.1, on the reverse strand, counting down.
TCCGCGAAGAAGTCGCCGCCGGCTTCTACAACATCGACATCGATACCTCGACGCTCGTCGATCTCGACAAGCCGACGCTGGCCGAGCAGCAGGAAGTGAATTGCGAGCTGGCGGCCGACTTCGCGGCGTTCATCCGCCGCAACGAGCCCAAGGACGTCACCGTGTCGGTGGGCGGCGAAATCGGCGAGGTGGGCGGCAAGAACTCCGACATCCACGAGCTGCACGCCTACATGCAGGGCTTCAACGCCGCCCTCGCCAAGAAGGGCAAGGACTTCATCGGCATCAGCAAGATCAGCGTGCAGACCGGTACAGCCCACGGCGGCTTCGTCGGCCCCGACGGCAAGGTCCGCATGGACGTGAAGATCGACCTGGTCACGCTCGAGGAACTGTCACGCGTGGCCCGCGTGAGCTACGGGCTGGGCGGCGCCGTGCAGCACGGCGCGTCCACGCTCAACGCCGAGGCCTTCGAGGCATTTCCGCGCGCCGGCGCCTGCGAGATTCACCTGGCCACGAACTTCCAGAACATGGTCTACGACCACGCTGAGTTTCCGGCCGCGCTCAAGACCGAGATGTACGCCTGGATTCGCGAGCACGCGCAGGAAGAGAAGAAGGCGTCCGACACCGACGAGCAGTTCCTCTACAAGGCGCGCAAGAAGGCGATCGGCCCATTCAAGAGCCACGCCTGGAACCTGCCGGGCGGCGTGCGCGCCGCCATCGGCAAGAGCCTCGAGGATCAGTTTGCGTTCCTGATGGGCAAGCTGCGTATCAACGGCACGTCGACGATCATCGCCAAGCACATCACGCCGCACGCGGGCATCCTGTCGCTCGAAGCGTCGCGCAAAGCGGCCGCCGGCACGATCACCTTGGAAGAGCGCAAGGCCGAGGGCCTGGCCGACTAGGCGGATTGGAATCCTAGCCCCGACGATGGATAATCCACCTGGGACCTGAGATGAAGATCGCTGCGGTTACCGCAATCCGTCGGGTCGCTCGGACACCGAGTATTCGCCCGAGGCTGGTTACCGACCTCGGCGCCCTCTACGTCGAGGACTGCTTGACCGTCCTTCGTACGCTGGCCGACGACAGCGTCGAGCTAGTGATCACTTCACCGCCGTACGACGGCCAGCCCAAATACGGTAACGGCGAACGCTACGACCGCGCGTGGTACCAAGGTTTTTTCTTAGAGGTGACGACGGAGATCCATCGGGTGCTCAAACCCAATGGCAGCTTCGTCCTCAACTACCGATCGAAAAGACGGGGCAGCGAACGGGGAACGCTCCAGTACGAGCTGGTGTTTTGGCTGAGGGAACAGGGCTTCCTGTTTTGTGAGGACTTCATCTGGGGCAAGCCGTCCCCTCCTCCTGGGAGGTTCGACCGATTCTTGAAGGATGCCGTCGAGTACTGCTTCCAGTTTGCCAAGACCAGTGATTGGCAGTTCTTCCCGGAGCAGTGTCTGCGGCCTGCACGCTGGAACGCCAAGGACCGCGAGCGTCGAAAAAAATTACCGCAGAACTACGTGCGGGTGAACGAGCCTTCAGGTCAGGGTCGCCGTCGCGTACAAGCGGGGCCAGACATGGTTCGGCCTTCGACCTTGCTGTCCCTGGAGCCCGAGTTCAGTCCCAACCCGACACTGCACCCCGCGCGCTTTCCCCTCGCGCTGCCGAGTTTCTTCATCCATCTGCTGACGCGCGAAGGCCAGCTGGTGGTCGACCCTTTCGGAGGCACGTGCACGACAGCCGTCGCTGCTGAGATTGTTGGGCGACGCTGGATTGCTTCAGAACTCGACGAGCGGTATGTGGCGGCGTTGCCAGACCGCTTGGCCCGCAGGCGCTAGCGAGGTTCAGAGATGACCGTCGCCGACGTCGTGGCTCAAGTGGTAAGTGCGCCAAGTTGGGACCGGCGGGTCGCACTGATTCGCCAAATCCCTGAGAATTTTGGGACGGCATCGAGGCCTGCGATCTTCGCTGAAATCGCCCGACAGTTTTACGTCCCCACTCTCGCGCCCGACTTTGCCTTTGTCCACTGGCGGGAAGAATACGAGCTGGAGCCGTTTCAGGCGGCGTACGGACAGGCGGTTGAGTTAACGGGGGGCTTCCAGCGAACCGGCCCGGAGGACATCGCTGGAACTCTCGAGGCTGCACCTTCGACCCTCTCAGTCTTTCGATTGCTGTTGGGTTTCACGGCACAGGAGTTCGCTGCATCGACGGTGCTCGCGGATGCCGAAGGAAAAGGCCTGACCACCTCTACCGTCAAGCGAATGGAAGCCGGCGGCAAACTCCGTCGAGGAGCGGCGTCCATTTGCGCCAGGACAATCGATCTGGCGATGCGCGGCGAGTTGTTCAAGGCGCCCCAATCTCCAGATCTTCGCCTGAAGACAGCGAAGCCAGATTCGGAGCGGGGTTGGGCTACGGTGCGTCACTATTGCGAGGATGGCGTGCCGTTGTCAGTCTTTCTGCACCAGCGCCTCTACGGCGGCGCGTTCCGGCAGCTACTGGATGCGACCAGCACGAAGCGCGGCAACCTGCTCGAGGATGCTGTCATGGAACTCTTCGACAGCGGCCAGATTCCATACATTCGAACTGGTTCGAACAATCAGGAAGAGATCGCTAGGAGGTTCAGCCTCACCGTCAAGCCTGCTCCGGATTTCGTCGTGTTCGACTCGACCGGGACGCTCAGAGCAATCCTCGAATGCAAAGGCGCGAACGACGGCGGCACGGCTCGCGACAAAGCCGCCCGATTCAGTGCACTCCGGACAGAAGCGACTCGGCTGGGCGGCGTGCCGGTCTTCGCGATTCTTGCCGGCCTGGGTTGGACCAGGGCCTCTGATGCGCTTGGCCCAGTGATTCAGCACACTGACGGCCGTGTTTTTACGATTCCGACGCTTCACCAGATGATGGGAGTGCAGCCATTCCCGCAGATCGGCCCCACCCAGTTCTAGGAGTGACCGAGAACCAGGGCAGCTCCAGTTCTGTCCTACCCCACGCTCGGTGGTCATGGCTGCTCGTGGCTGCTGGGCTATCCACGTTCGTGCTTCTGTGGCCCGACCTGCTCCGGCCGGGCTACTCGCCCGACGAGGAGTTCACGCTCTTTGCGGTTCGGGGCATTGAGGCACACGGTCTGCCACTCTTGCCCTCGGGCTTGCTCTACGACCGTGGGCTCGCATACTCGTACGGCTCCTGGCTGGCAGGGCTCGCGGCGGGGCAGTCGCTTTCCGTATTCCGCGCCACCAGCCTGGCTTGTGGCGTCCTCTCGCTCTGGGTGCTGTTCCGCGAGTTGCGCCGGATGACGTCGATCGCTGGCGCGGCGCTGGCGGTGTTGGCCGCGGCGGTGTCGCTGCCGTTCTGGGTCTCGGCGACGACGGCGAGGTTCTATGCGCCGTTCCTGCTGGGTTACCTGGCCACTCTGGCGCTGCTGGCCCGTCCGCAGCTCTCGTGGCGCGGCGTCGCGGCGCTCGTCATGGCCGCTGGCGCGGCGCGCTGGACGCACGAACTGGCCTTCACGCTGGCCGCCGTACCCGGCGTGGCGCTGCTGCTCGCGGGGTCTGGCGAACGCTGGCGGTGGATGCGCCGCGTCGCGTGGGTCGTGACCGGACTCGTCGCTGGGCAGGCGGCGATCTTCGCGGTGCACGCGCTGGCGCCGCCCTCGAATGGCGACGTGATGGTGCGCCGCTTCTTCCTGTGGCAGGTGCTCAACCTGTTCGAGCGTCCGCCGCTGGACCTGCCGAGTGCGTTGCCAGTGGCGGCGCTGGCGGGCGCCGTCGTTTCGTCGGCGCTGGCGGCAGTGCGGTGGCCGGCCGCAGCCACATCGGCCAGCGTAATCACGTCGGGCACGGCCCGATTCGCCTCGGCCGGAATGGTCGTCGTGGGCGGTACGGCCGCCGCTCTGGGTCAACTGGGCGTGGCGCCCGTGATGGCGCTGGCTGCGCTGCCCGTCGTTGGCGCGCGCACGCGCCGGGCCCTCGTCGCCACGGCGCTCGGAGTGCTGACGGCGGCGACCGCGTTCTGGATGGTGGCGCTCTCTGCGGGGGGCCTCGACGCCGGGTCGGCCTGGGCACGGGTGGTGGAGTCCGGCTTCGTGTATCCGCTCGACATGTTCGCGTACCTCGTCACGGAATCACCCGTGCTCGTGGGGACGGTTCTGGCGCTGCTGCTGGTTCGATCAGCGGGACTCGGCGGCGCGTGGACGGGGCACGAACGCGCGCTGCACACGTTGTGGATCGGCTGGGTGCTGTGGTTCGGCGTCATCGAGTCCGGCATCACCCAGCGCTATCTGTTGCTGCCGGTGACCTTCATGCTGGCGGCTCTGGCCGTGGATCTCGCTGCGGTGGCCGCGCAGGCACGAGGCGTCTGGCGGCGGCTCGCACCAGTGGTCGCGGTAGCCGTGGTGCTCGCCGTCACCGTCGAGGCGTGGCTCGGTCCGTCCGGCGGAGAGCGCCGCTCGGTAGCCGCGCGTCCCACGCTGGACGTCGAGGCGATCGGCCAAGACGTGCTCGCGACCGACATCGTGGCCTGCACCGACGAGTTGGCCTGCCTGCTCGCCACTGGCCGCGTCGATGCGTGGCTCGTACTCGACGAGTTCTTTCGCGAGCGCTTCGTCGTGATGCGCGCCGGCATGCCCACGGGCACCTATGCCGGGGCGCCGGCGTTGTCCGAGCTGCTGCCGCTCTTGCAGCGTGCCGAACGCGAGGGACGCCGGCTGGTCGTCCTCGAGGTGCTGAAGGACGTGCCGGGCTACGGCAGCACGGCCACGCTGGTGACCCGCCAGCTCGCTCGCGAGGACCTGCGGGGGGAGGTCCTGGCCGAACGAGGCGGCGCGCGCCTGCTGCTCATCGTACGGGCGCAGCAGCAGATGGCTGCTCAGCTGCGCTGACGACGTGCTAGCATCCGCCTCCACAGGGGAGGGCGCGTCATGAAGCAACTACGGGCGGCTGTATGGGTGTGTGGCGCTATTGCGCTCGGGACGTTTGCGCTGCAGGCACAGAGCCCCGCGCCTCAAGCGCCGGCCTCGCCGGCGCAACCGGTCGCGGCCGACCCGTACGCCAACAATGCGGCCCCTGGAGCCAATAGCTTTCCGCTGGCCGCGCCCGCCGGCGTGGACAGTAAAGCCCGTCAGACGGCGCCGGCCGGCGCGGCCAATCAAGGCGCTTTCGACGCGGCGGCGTGGAAGTTTGGCGCCGCCACGGCGTCGCCAGCAGGCGCCAAGGTCTGGAATCCCGCGATGATCAAGCTGAAGCAGGGCGGGAAGGTCACCGGCGCGACGCTCTTTGGCGCCACCGACCCGAGCGTGTACTGCGCGATGGCGAATGCCGGCTATGACTTCATCTGGACCGAGATGCAACACGACCAGAAGGACTGGCAGGCCGTGTCGC
>JANMDX010000346.1:0-14408 GCA_031376505.1 Acidobacteriota bacterium | reverse complement strand
CTTCGGCGTGATGGTCGTGAACCCCGACCTGCAGATGCCGGCGTTCACGGAGTTCACCTCCGGTGGCGGCCCGATCATCCCGGGTCCGCTCTTCCCCTTCGCCTTCATCACGATCGCGTGCGGCGCCATCTCCGGCTTCCATGCCCTCATCAGCTCGGGCACGACGTCGAAGATGCTCGACAAGGAAACGGACATCCGGCCCATCGGCTACGGCGCGATGCTGGTCGAGGGTGTGGTTGGCATCATGGCGCTCATCGCCGCCACTGCGATGCCGCCGGGCGACTACTTCGCCATCAACATGGCGCCAGCGGCCTACGAGAAGCTGAGTTTCCAAGGCGAGAAGCTGCAGCACGTGGACCTGGAGCGCATCGAGGACGCGGTCGGCGAAAAGGTGGAAGGCCGGACCGGCGGCGCCGTGTCGCTGGCCGTCGGTATGGCGATGATTTTCAGCGCTCTGCCCGGGATGAACGGTCTGTTGGCCTACTGGTACCACTTCGCGATCATGTTCGAGGCGCTCTTCATCTTGACCACGATCGACTCGGGGACACGGGTCGGGCGATTCCTGATCCAGGAGGCACTCGGGAAGATCTATGCCCCGTTCGCGCGGCCGGACTGGATCCCCGGGGCGTTCATTGCCACCGCGTCCTTGGTAGGCGCCTGGGGTTACTTCATCTATACCGGGCAGATCGATACGATCTGGCCGATGTTCGGCGTGGCCAACCAGTTACTCGGCTGCGTCGCCTTGGCCGTGGCCACGACGGTGATCATCAGCCAGGGGAAGGCGCGCTACGCGTGGGTCACCATCGCGCCATTTCTCTTCCTGGCCGTCAACACGTTCTACGGCGGCTTCCTGAACATTCGCGACAACTACTGGCCGCGGACGATGAGCACGGTGCCAGGCGTGAGCACGCAGGGTTACATTCTGTCGATCTGCACCGCCATTCTGATGGTGTTGGCGGTGGTCGTCCTGACCTCCGCGGTGCTGAAGTGGTCGAGCTTGCTCTCGACCGACCGCGCCCCCGTCCCGGCCGAGAGCTAGACCCCATCCGAGCCTCGCCCCTTGGCTCGGAGTCGAGCCGACTCTCGCCGACTGGGCCGCCCTGGCGACCTCTTGCTGCACCGAGCCCCTGTAGAACCGGAAGGTTCCGGCCGATAGTTCACGTACTGACGCTTGGCTATGCCTCCCCCGCGGGCCGGGCCGTCGTATTGTCGTCAGTCTGCCAAGCCAAGGGTCGGAATCCATGCAGAAGCTTCAGCTACCCCGCCTCGTCTTCGCCATTCTGCTTGCCCTGGGCCTGTCGGCTGGCGTGGCGCAGGCGCAGTACCGCGTGCCCGCCGCAGCCACGGCCATCGGCGAGGACTACCACGTCGAGCTCTCGTTCAATTTCTGGAGCCCGACCCCGACCGCCATCGTGAACAGCGAAGCGCTCGGCATCCTGGGCACTGACGTGGACCTGGTGAACGACCTGGGCATCGAAAAGCAGGCCCTGAAGGATCTGCGCATCGTGCTGCGGCCGGCCAAGAAGCATCGCTTCCGCATCAACTACCTGCCCATGACCTACGACGCCGAGAGCCAGGTCAAGCGGGAGTTCGTGTTCAACGGCCTGCGCTACCGCGTGGGTCTGCCGGTGGCCACGACCGCTCAGTTCAAGGCGTGGCGCTTTGGCTACGAGTACGACTTCCTGTATCGCGAGCGCGGCTTCCTGGGCGTGCTCTTCGACGTGAAGTACACCGACGTGAACGTCGGCCTCAACAGCCCCATCGGCGACGAGTTCACGAAGGCCGTGGCCCCGCTGCCGACCATTGGCGGCGTGGCGCGGGTGTATGCGGCCAAGAACCTGGCACTCAACGCCGAGGCCAGCTACTTCAAGATCCCTGAGAGCGCGTCGGAAGACTACAAGGGTCGCTACGTGGACTTCGACATCTACGCGACGTTCAACCCGCAGAAGAACGTGGGCGTGCAGGCCGGCTATCGCAGCATCGACGTGTTCTACGACGCGAAGAACGACAGCGGCACCCTGACCTTCAAGGGCCTGTACTTCGGCGGCACGGTGCGCTTCTAGCGCTGTGACACGGCAGCGGCGGGCGGATCGGGCCACGTCACATAGACGCCGAGAAATCGCACGTCTTCGTTACCCACTGTGTGTTCCGAAGGCCTGAATCCCCGAGCGCTCGCAATCGAAAGCACCGCCGGCGCCAGCGCCTCACCGGGCAGCCTGACGTCGACGCTCTGCTCTTTCGCAATCGGCAGGTCGGCACGCCACGCACCGGCCGACAGCGTGACGACAGTATCGACGGGGCCGGCGCGCACCCGCGCCACTGGCCGCACGCCGGCATCGGCCTGCACGACAAACGAAGCGGCGCTCTCACCCCTCACCCACTGGGCCCCCGGTTCCAGATCGGCGTTGTCGTCGAGCGCGAACACGACCACCCCGCCGTAGCGGCCGGCACGACGCGCGGCCAAAGACCGGTCGCGCGGCACGAGGACGCGCGGCTTCAAGGTCAGGCGCCGGATCGCCGCGCGCGCAGGCCCGTCGCCAGACACCACGATCGAGTGGGCGTCCACCGGCAGTCGCAAGACGAGGCCGGTGAATCCGGCTGGGTGGCCGTCGAGCATCCACGTCTCCATGGGCACGTCCTGTCGGCCGAGCCGAACGACGACCGCGCCAGACAACTGCGGGCGCCCCTCCACCAACACGTCGTAGTCACCGGCGGGCACGGCAGGCATCTGAAACAGCGGCCCGTCGGCCGAGAGGGCTGGACCACGATTGTTCGTGCCCAGGTTGAGGCGTCGCGGCACTTCGTTGGCCACAAGCACGCGCACTGGTGAGAGCTGTGCGGTGACCGGCGCGGCGGCGGGGTCCCAATGTTCCAGGAACCGGGCCTGGGAGGTGGACGGCGTCAGCACCTCGCGATCGCGTCCGGCCCAGCTCACGGTCGTCGCCAGCATGACGCCCGCTGGCACCGCACTCCACAGGACGCACCGCGCCGCCATCGGCCGGGCGAGGCGCGCGCACAGCGTCGCAATCGCCGCGACGAAAGTACCGGTCGCCACCCACACGACGACGTCGGCAAGCGCTGTGTCCGCCCCATCGCGGTGCACACTCGGGAGCGCGAGTGTGAGATCGACGGTGCGCGACAACCAGTCGAGCAACAACGAATAGCCGTCGCGATCGTTGCGCATGAAGGCGCCGTGGTCCACGCCGACCAGCGCGGCGGTCACGGCGGCTGAGACGGCAAGCAGCGATCCGATCACCGCGCGGCCCGTCGGGCCAGCCACGCTCCAGGCCCACGCCAGCGCCACGGCCTGCAGGGGCAGCACCGCGACCGCGAATCGGGCCGGGGCGCTCTCGCCACCCCACCACATCGGGTAGCTGGCCGCCACGATCAGGCAGGACACGACGGTGAACAGGAGCTCGCCCGCCAGGCGTGGGCGGTGGCGCGCGAGCATCACCAACGCCACGAAGGCCGCAAGCAAGACGGGGGCATTCGGACCGATGCCGAACTGCTGGTCCGCGAAGAGCCCCGTCAGCCCGGCCGGCACAAACGCCAGACCGCCGTCGGGACGCGATCCGTAGGGCGCCGCCGGGTTGAGCGTGCCGTAGATCCGCCAGAAATACGTGAACCACCCCGCGGCCGCAACGGCGGGCACGGCCAGCAGCCGCGCGAGGTCGGCCCTCCCCCCAGCGCGCCGGAGCAGCCGCACCGTCAGCGCCACTCCCAACACGCCCGCCACGACGGCGAACCGGGTGTGCAGCCACGGCAGCGCGGCGAGTGCGGCACCCGTGCCGAGCCAGCGCCACCCGCGGTGCGCGAGCGCCTGAGACACCTCCAGCTGTACGAGCGCAAGCACTCCCACCATCGCGGCTGCGCCACCCAGCGGGTCGGGGAAGATCGTAAAGGCATGGAGTGTGACCGGCGCAGACGTCGTCGCGGCCAGCCACGCGACCCACGCCGACTGTGGCGACCTGGAGAGCAGCCACGCGGCCTGCCATACCAGCGCCATGCCGAGCGCCGTCAGCACGATCACCACGCACACGGCACCTGAATATCCGGCCACGAGGAAGCCGGGCGCCACTGCCGCCGCCGTGCCTGGCGCGTGGATTGAGTAGATCTGACCATCGACGCCGCGCTGCAGAAAATCGGGCGCGAGTGCCCGGTCGACATACGCCAGGTACTGCTGGTCGCGGTGGTTGTTCGCGATGCGCAGGTCGCCGTCGTTGACGAGGCTCTGCGTAATCACCAGATAGTGAGGCTCGTCGCCTGACGGCAGGCGCCCTCTCACCATGGCCCACGATCCCGCGAAGACCAAAGCCGAGAGCAACCCGGCCACGACGGGGGCCCTCGCGACAGACACCGATGGCCAAGGTCTCGGCCACAGCCGGTCGCGACTGAGCCACAGCACGCCAACGGCCACGCCGAGCCACACGACCGCTTCGAGCGGGCCATCCCACATCAGAAAGGCGCCGGGTATCCGACCCGGCAGCCACGGCAACCAGAGCAGCGTCAACGACACCAACGGCGGCCAGGCCGAGACCGACAGGCGGAAGGCGGCCATCATCGCCGCGCCGGTGACCACCGCCACGGCCAGCCATGGCCAGCCAGGCAGTGCGCCTACTCGTGTGACACGCGTGATATCCACCAGGGCGATGACGCCTTGCGACATCCAGACGGTCGCTCCAATGAGTGCGCCGACGGCCAGTCGGCCGGTGAAGGGCCTGGACATGCCGAGGCCGCGATTCACCGGGGCTTTCTCGCCAGACAGATGACGGAACTGCCCACCGGCAGATTCACGGCGCGCAGCAGCCACGATTCCACGGTGAGTGCCGCCGACAACACGGCGTTGACCGGCATCGATGGCACCCCAATCTCGGTCTCGCTCACGGCCGCTCGGCCGCCGCCCCGCCAGCGCTGCCACGTGCGCACCGCGAACAGGATCGGGAAGAGCGTGGCGTGGGTGTAGGAGACGCGCTCCACCTCGAGACCGGCGCGGCGCAGCAGCGTGGTGAGACTGCCGGTGGTGTAGCGCCGCACTTCCTGGCCGAGTGCCCCATGGCCACCACGCAGCGCCTCGAAGGCGGCGACCGTGATGAGCACGGCGCCACCGGGCTTCACCACGCGTGCCAGTTCGCGGGCGGCCGCCACTTCGACCTCGTCAGGCAGGCCGTAGAGCACGTCGAACGACGTGACCACATCGAAGGTCGCGTCTGGATACGGCATGGCGCCGATGCTCGCCCGCGCCACGCGCACGACGCCGTTCGCACGCGCAAACTCGAGCCCCCGCATCGTCAGGTCGAAACCAAAGGCTCGGCCGTGCCGGCCCAGCAGGGTTAGATTGGCGCCCGTGCCGCAGCCGCAGTCGAGGAGCCGCAGATCCGTGCGGCCGCCGGCCGCCTGCGCCAGCCACGGTGACACGAACCTGCGAAAGCCACGAAACCAGAAATGCGATCGTTCGGCGCGGTAGGTGAGTTCGAGGAGGCGGTCCATGCCGGCGGCGCCACCATCTGAGTGGCGGCGCCATGGTACCATACGACCCGCATGCGCCATCGCGGGCTCGCTGAAGCAGCGGCCGTCCTCACCAGTGCGCTGCTGCTCACGGCGGCGCTCACCTATCCGCTCATTCCGAAGATCGATCGCATCGGGCGGGTGAATACCGGCGACGGACAGCTCAGCATCTGGAACGTGGCGTGGGTGGCCGACGCGCTCATCGTGCATCCAAGCCGGCTATTCGACGCGAACATCTTCTACCCGGCCAGACTCACGCTCGCCTACTCGGAAGCCAACATCGGCGCCGGCGTCATCGCGCTGCCGGCGTGGGGACTCACCGGTAATCCCTATCTGGCGCACAACTCGGTGGTGCTGTTTGCCTTCGTGATGGCCGCCGCCGGGGCGTACTACCTGGTGCGCTACCTGTCGGGCAGCCGCGGGGCCGCCGCGGTGTCGGCGGTGCTCTTCGCCTTTTGTCCGTACATCTTCGCGCGCACCGCGCACATCCAGCTGCTCATGACGTTCGGGTTGCCGTTTTCGCTGCTGACATTCCATCGCCTCGTCGATCGGCCGACGGCGCTGCGAGCTGTCGCCCTTGGTCTCGTGCTGTGGGTGCAAGCCCTGTCGTGCGCGTACTACGGCATCTTCGCCGCGCTGATGGTGGGTCTGGGCACGGTCTGCTTCGCCGTGTCGCGCCGGCTCTGGCGATCCCCAGCCTACTGGGGGCTCATCGCGCTCGCCGCCGCGGTTGCCGTGGGCCTCACGGCGCCGTTCTTCCTGCCCTACCTGGAGGTGCAGCAGGAAGGCTTCGCCCGCACGCTCGACGACGCGCGTCCGTACAGTGCCAACCTCGGCGCGTGGCTCGCCTCGTCGGCCTGGGCCCATCGCTGGTGGCTGCCGGCGATCGAGGGTTTCTCGGAGGTGCTCTTCCCGGGCATCGCGCTGGCTGCGCTCGGCGTGATCGGCGCATGGCGGGCGATCGCCCGTCCCACGGTGGCGACCCCGCCGCCGGCGAGGCCGGCGACGGGACTTGCCCGCGACGTCGCGATCTTCTACGGGCTCATCGCGGCGATCGCATTCTGGGCGTCGTTTGGTCCTGACGCGGGGCTCTACACGGCCTTCTACCGAACGGTGCCGGTGTTCTCGTTCTTGCGAGCGCCGGGCCGCATGGGCGTCATGGTGGCCCTGGCGCTCACGGTACTCGCGAGCGCCGCGCTCGGTCCGTGGCTACGCGCGCGCAGGCGCCCGACGAGCTGGACCGTGGCCCTCGTGCTGCTGGCGGCGCTCGAGTTGAACGGTGCGCCGCTGACGGCGCTACGTGACGCGCCGCCGGTGCCCGAAGCCTACCGGATGTTGGCGCGACTGCCGCGCGGCGCCGTGGCCGAGTTTCCCTATTTCTACCAGCGCCCGGATTTCCCGCGACACGCCATCTACATGTTGGGCTCGACCGCGCACTGGCAGCCGCTCATCAACGGGTACAGCGACCACATCCCCGCCGACTGGCGCGCCACGGTGGTCCCGCTCAGTTCGTTTCCAACGCGCGAGTCGTTCGGCATCCTCGGCCGGCTGAACGCGCGGTACGTGGTCTTTCACCTGAATGGCTACGACCGCCGCAGCCGCGAGAAATTGATCACGAGATTGCAGGAGTACGAACGATACCTTCGGCCGCTAGTGCAGCAGGACGACGTGTGGCTTTACGAAATCGTCGACTGGCCCAACTAGCGCTGTTTGCCACGGCCGCCGTGGCCCACACGTGGCCGCTGGCGAGTGGACTCAGCACGTGGTCGCGCATGGACAACGCCGACACGGCGCTGAATGCGTGGATCCTGTCGTGGGTGGCCCATCAACTCTCCGCGGCACCCCTGCACCTGTTCGACGCCAACATCTTCTATCCTGAGCCGCGCACGCTCGCCTTTTCGGAGCACATGGTGGTGCAGGGCGTCATGAGCATTCCGTTCTTCGCGTTGGGCCTGTCGGCGGTGACCGTCTACAACCTCCTCGCGCTCACCGGCTTCACGTTGAGCGGGTTGGCGATGGCCGTCGTGGCCGAGAGCTGGACGGGCAGTGTGGGCGCGGGCACCGTCGCCGGGCTGGCCTACGCCTTCAACGCCCACACGTTGGTACGTTTCGGCCACATGCAGGCACTGCACGTGGAGTTCTTGCCGTTGGCCCTCGCGGCCCTGCACGCGCTCATGGCGCGACCGACGTGGCGCCCGGCCGCCCTGCTCGCGGCAGCCTGCGCGCTGCAGTCGCTGACGTCAAACTATCTGCTGGTGATGACCGCGATCGCGATGGCGGCGGCCGCGGCCGCCTCGCCCGGCGCGTGGGTGGGCGCCGGTGCGGTGCGGCGATGGGGGATGGTAGGGGGCGCCGCCGCCCTGTGCGGGCTCGTGCTGCTGCCGTTCCTGCTGCCGTATTACCACGCCAGCCTGGCGCAGGGACTCATGCGGCCGTACGACGAGGTGGCCTACTACTCCGGCCACTGGCGCGACTACGTGGCCACTGGCGGGCGTCTGCACTACGCGCTCTGGAGTCACCGCTTCTTCCAGGACAGCACGCCGCTCTTCCCCGGCCTCACGGTACTGGCCCTGGCCATCTATGCCCTGAGCACCGCGACGGCGTGGCGCGATCCACGGCTGCGGGCCATGGTGGTGCTGGCGTGTGTTGCCATGGCGCTGTCGTTCGGTACGGCGCTGCCCGGATACCGCTGGCTCTACGATCACGTCACGATCCTGCAGGGGATTCGCGCGGTCGTGCGGTTCGGATGGCTGTGGCTGTTGGCGCTGGCAGTGCTGGCCGGTGCGGGCGTGCGACGGCTGGAACATCGCTGGCCGGCGCACGCCACCAGTATCGCCGTCGTCGCGGCGCTGCTGGTGTCGGTCGAGGCCAGCCGAGCACCCATGAGCTTCACGCGTTTCGAGGGCGTCCCGGCCATCTACCGGCATGTGGCGGCCCTGACTGGCGCGGTGCTGGTCGAGATGCCGTTCCCAACACTCGACACGATCCAGGCCAACGGGCCGTACGTGCTCGCGTCGACCGAACACTTCCAGTCCATGATGAACGGCTATAGCGGCTTCGTACCTGCGAGCTACCGGCTGCACGCGGCGGTGGCGGGCCGGCTGCCGTCGGCGTCGGCCGTGCAGGAACTGGGCTATCTTGGCGCTACGCACTTGGTCGTGCACGGACGCGCCATCTCAGCCGAGGCCATTGCACAACTCGACGCCACGGGACGCGTGCGGCTGCTCGCACGGGAAGGCGACGACCGGCTCTACGCGATCGTGCGGGACACGCCATGACCCACCGCCACGCACTCGCACTCGTCGGCGCCGTACTGCTGACCGTGCTGCACACGTGGCCGCTCGCCTCCAACCCCTCAGGCCTGTCGCGACTCGACAACGCCGACACGGCACTCACGACCTGGATCATGTCGTGGGTGGCGCACGAGTTGCCGCGCGCGCCGCTCTCGGTCTTTGACGCGCCGATGTTCCACCCGGAGCGCCGCACGTTGGCCTACTCGGAGCCGTTGCTCGTGCCAGGAGCCATGGCCATTCCTCTGCAGGCCGCGGGTCTCTCGGCCGCCACGACCTACAACCTGATCGCGATGGCTGGGTTCGCCCTGAGCGCATGGGCCATGTGGAGCCTGGTGACCGGTTGGACGGGCGATCCGGTGGCCGGGGCCGTGGCCGGGATGGCGTTTGCATTCAACGCCCATCTGCTGACCCGCTTCGCGCATCTACAAGCCTTGCACGCCGAGTTCGTACCGCTCGTGCTGTACGCCGTGGACCGGGTCGCGCGTGACGCGCGACGGCGCGACGGCGTGTGGCTCGGCGCGGCCATTGCGCTCGTAGGCTTCGTCTCGATCTACCAGCTCGCGTTTGTGGCCGGCGCGACCGTGGTAGCCCTGGCGGCGCGTCGCTGCGACTGGCGCTCCGCCCCTGGACGCACGCTGGCAGTGACCCTGCTCGGAATCGGCCTCAGCATGGCGCTGCTGGCGCCCATGCTCTGGCAGTACCTGGCCGTGAGCCGTGAATTCGGCATCGTCCGGTCGCTCGAAGAAACGGCGCGGTACGGCGCCACGTGGCGCGACTATCTGGCCACCGGCGGGCGGCTGCACTACGCGCTCTGGAGCGAGCAGTTCTTTCCGCAGTCGGCCGTGCTCTTCCCCGGCGTTGCCGTGACCCTGCTGGCCCTCGTTGGCCTGCGCGCTCCAGGCGCCGACCGCGGCCGCGTGCGCATGTGCGTGGCCATCGGCGTGCTGGGCCTTGCCATGTCGTTTGGGCCGGCGCTCCCCTTCTACGAGTGGCTGTACCGTGCGGTGCCGCTGCTGCAGGCCACGCGCGTGGCCGCGCGCTGGGGCATCCTGACCCTGACGGCGCTGGCCGTACTCGCGGGTTTCGGTGTGGCCGCGCTGCGCGCCAGCGGCTCTGCGCGCTCGCGTCTCGCGGTCGCCATCGTGGCACCGCTTCTCGTAACCGTGGAGGCGTTGCGCGCACCGATGGCCTTCACCGCTACGCCGTTGATCCCCGCCATCTACCACCAGATTGCAACGCTGCCCGACGCCGTGCTGCTGGAGATCCCGATGTTCCCGGCGCGCGAGTTCAACCTGAACGCGCCCTATCTGCTGGCCCAGACCGAGCACTTTCGGCCCATGGTGGCCGGGTACAGCGGACTCTACACTTCGGGCTATGCCGATCGCGTCGCCGACCTGGTGACGTTTCCAAGCGAACGGGCGCAGATGCGCATTCGCACGCTCGGCATCACCCATGTCGTGTTCCACCTGGCGCCGCTACGCGCGTCGTTTGATGAATCCGCCATCGACGCACTCGACACCCTGCCCTGGCTGGAGCGAGTGCTGGCGGATGACACCGCCCGCGTCTTCCGCGTGCGGCGCGAGCGACTCGCGGGCGCCGACAGCCGCTAGTGGAGCGCTAACGCCCGGTGCCGGGCCGGCGGCGGGCCGGCGACTTGCGCGACGGGGCCTTCGTGGCTGGTGCCCGCGTGACCTTCTTGGCCGGCGCGACCGGAGTGGACGCGGTCGCCCGGGCCGGTGCGGGTACTGCGCCTGGCACGAGCACGCCACCGCCGTAGAGGCGCCGATAGTCTTCGGCGGTGCCAAGGATTCGCTTTACGTAGTTCTGCGTTTCGGGAAAGGGGATGTCGTCGATCCATTCCTCGACCGGTAGACCCGGCCGTTCGGCGCGCCATCGCACCACACGATGCTCACCGGCGTTATAGCCGGCCAGCGCGTAGGCCGCGCCGCCGAACTGCCGCAGCAAATCCGCAAAGTACTTCGTGCCGATGGTGGCGTTCACCTCGGGATCCGTGAGCCGCCCGGTGGAGAACGGCGTGATGCCCAGGCGGCGCGCAAAGCCGCGACCAGTGGCCGGCATGATCTGCATCAGGCCGATGGCGCCGGCCGACGACCGGATGCCGGCATCGAACGTGGATTCCTGGGCGGCGAGCGCGGCAACCAGATACGGGTCGAGCCCCTGGGCCGCGGCGCGCGCTTCGAGCAACGGCCAGTAGTCGAGCGGAAACATCACCCGCAGCACGTCGGCTGGCAGTGACTCCCCGCCGGCTGCCAAGTACTGAGGATACGCGCGCTTCATCGCGTTGATGCCGGGACGCAGCCGCCCCGCACGATACTGCGCAAGCGCCGCCGTGGCCGCGAGCGCCGGCGAGTCACCGAACACACGCCGGGCAAACTGCGTTTCAGACAGCGCCAGATCGTTCAGGCCCAACGACAGCAGCAGGCCAATTTGCCGTTCCGTCGGCGGCGGGACGACCCGGGCGGCGGGACTCTCGACCACGCTCGGCGGCACGGCGCTGCCCGCGGTACCGAGGCGGGCCAGCGCGAGGCGACCATAGTAGCTGTTGTGATAATCGGTGGCGGTCAGCGTGAGACGCGCCGCGGCACCCGCCGCGTCGCCGAGTTGCGCCTTGGCCCGCGCGCTCCAATACAGCCACGGCGGACGGAAATCTGAGCGGGGAAAATTGGCGGCGCCGGTCTCGAAGGATTTCACTGCGGCGGCCGGGTCGTCGTGACGATACGCCCACCACCCCGCCTTCCAGGCCGCGCGCTCGGCAAAACGGCCCGCCGGAAATTGACGCACCATCTGGGCAAATACGTCGGCCGCGGACTGATCATCGTCGCGCAAGACGTACCAGGTCGCCAGCCCGTTCAGTGCCTCTTCGGTGTACGGGCTTTGCGGGTAGGTCGTCGCGAGCGTGCGCACGGTCTGGACGTAGTCGTCGTCATTCCCCAGTCCTCGGGCGGCCGCCGCCAGGTGCAGGCGGGCCTCGGCCTGATGCGGGCCGGCCGCAGCAAACGGACGAAGCCGATCCACGGCCGATCGGTACTGCTTGAGCAACACGTCGGCGGCAGCCATGCGAACCGCGGCCTGGTCGCGGTCGACACCCGGCGCCGTGCCATTGAACACCCGCAGGTACGCCTCCCGCGCGGGCGCCCAGCGGCGAGCAGCGTACAGCACGTCGCCACGCGCTTTCTCTTTGACCACGGCGTTCTCGAGTGGCGGCGCTAGGGTGGCGAGACGCTGCAGCACCTCAGCTGACTCGTCCGCATCGGGCGACAGCGGGAAGTCGTAGTACACACGACGATGGGCCGCCACGGACCCGGCCAGATCGCCCGCGCGTTCCAGGGCCACGCCCAAGCGATGCGCGAGCCGGTCCACATCCGCGGGCGTGGCCGTGACCGCCCGCGCGTAGGCCGCGGCGGCCAGGGCATACTGACCGCGCTGTTCCTGCGTCTCGGCCAGCCGAACGAGTGCCTGGTCCGACACGAACGTGCGATCGGCCGACGCGGCGACCGTCGTGAACAGGGTGACCGCCTCATCGAGGCGGCTTTGGCGAAGGGCGATGAGGCCGCGGTAATACCGCACGTGCGCGGCAAGCGCTGTCGCATCGAGTGCCGGGGCCGCCATCAGCACGCCTGCCGACGCGACGTCGCCGCCGTCGTCGACGAGCAGCACCGCCCGTGCGAAGTCGCGCAACACCGGCGTGAGGGCCGACGCTGGGGCCGGTGCCAGATAGTACGCGGCAGCCTGTGCCGGCACTGGATCGTGGCGTGTGGGTCGCAGGATCGTCTCGGTCGGCGCGCCAGATTGTTGCCCGGACACACGAACCGAGCTGTCGATCAGGAGTGCGGACACCACCACGAGCCCGATCAGCGCGCCACGCCGGCGAGGCCGCGCGGCGCGCCAGGCCCGCTCGGTCATGCGGGCGTTCCGACGCGCGTCGCCGCGGCCCGGGCATGTGCTCCGCGCGACACGGCCATGGCTCCCAGGCAGCGACCTGCGTGGCGCACCAGCACTTCGACTGGCGACGTCCAGGCCGACGAGGCCGGCGTCGCGGTCCCGGTGTCGGCATAGAGCACTGCCACAGGACGGCCGGCCACGAGCAGCGGCACCGCCAGACCGGCCCGGTCGGCCGGGAGCTGGCTGAACGCCGGCGCGGCAAGCACGGAACCGCTGCCAACCAGGGCCGGACGACCGGTGTTCACGGCAGCGGCGAGGGCACTGCCATCGGCGGTGCTCGATTCGATGGACCGCGGTTCGCTGTCGAGCATCCCGAATCCGGTCGTGCGCCAGCCGAGCAGGCGGTCCCCCTTCAGCACGAGGATCGCCGCGCGCCCGGCCTCCTTGGCCGCTGAGCAGGTGAGCGCATCGAGTACCTCGGTGAGCGAGGTCGCGCCGTCGAGCGCGCGGACCGCCTCGAGCAACCGGATCGCGCCCGTCAATTGCGCCTCGATCGCCTGGCTGAACGCCGCGGCCGCGTCCTGCGCTTCGGCGCGCACGGTCGAGAGGGCCGTCTCATGGTCGCCACGGACGCGCACGAGCTCGGCCTCAACATCCGCCTTGGCCTTCTCGACCTCGACCGTCGCGTCGTGCGTCGACTGGGTTCGCGCGGCTTCGAATTCCTCACGCAGCCGTGCGACCTCGGCTTGGGCCTGCTGCAGTTGCGTGTGGGCCGAGGCCAGAGCCGCGTCGGCCTCTTCTCTGAGAAGCGTCGCCGATGCCTCGGCCTCGCCGCGGAGACGTTCGACATCGGCCGCGGCGGTGTCGCGCAGCTGGGTGAGGTCGCCGTCGGCGGCCTCGCGCAACTGCGACAACAGCGTGGCATGACTCGACACAAGCATGTCCTTCTCGGACTGGAACGCCTGCATCAGTTCGGATTCGAGGCTACCCCTGACGTCGGCGAGGGCTGCCGTCTTCGCCTCGTCGGCGGCGGCAACCGCGGCCGCGAGCTCGGCAACTTTGGCGGCCTCGAGGTCGGCCAGCGCGACAACCTTGGCCTCATCGACGGCGAGCAGCTCTGCGGCCTTGGCCGCCTCCAGGGCGGCCAGGGCCTCGGCCTTGTCACGGTCGGCCTCGGCGCGCACGTCGGTCAACGTGGCCGTGAACTGCGATTCGAGCCGGGTGCGGACCTCGGCAATCGCGTCATCTAAGGCTTGGCGAAAACGATCTTCCAGCGACATGGCACGTCTCGTAGGGGCGGGTTGCGACGCCGACGCGGCCGGGAGTGCGCGGTCCGCCAGCGTGCGAGCCCCCAGGTCGCCGGCGGGCGTCCTGAACACCATTATCGGAAGGACGTCGCGGGATCCTCACTAGTATGTGCGCAGATCGGCACGATCCGACGAGGGTTTTGCAGGGCCTGCGCGACGGCCATGCACGCGATGGCGCACGCCCATGCGGTGGTAGACTGGAAGAACGGTTGCGCGGCTGTGATGCGGTCCAGCGCGCGGCGCTCTCCTTGGGGGCGATTTGGCTTCGACGGGGGTGCAGAATCGTGGGATGCATGCCGAGCTCCACTAACTCGCTAATCTGGTGGGACATCCGTTAACTGCGGACAATCAGTACGCTCTCGCAGCCTAAACAGCTGTGAGCGTCTTTCCTGACCTGGCC
>JANMDX010000310.1:0-1861 GCA_031376505.1 Acidobacteriota bacterium | reverse complement strand
AGGCTGCTCGTGACGCGAGCCCACGTGGTACCACACGCTGACCGCCGCCATGGGAATGTGGCGATCTTCGTGCACGACGACCTGAAGGCCGTTGGCGAACGTATGACTGGTGTACGGAATATCCACGGACGTCTGGGCCAGAAACAGATCCTATCGTGGAACGCGCCGGGAAGTCGCGCGGCCAACGCGCACGGCTATAATTCGACCGGTCGCGTCCCGGTCACACTCGCGCCACCTCACGGAGGATTCATGACACTCGTCACCCGACGCGGGTTCGTCGAAACGGTAGGCGCGGCAGCCGGGCTCGGCTGCGTGCCGTACGTGGCGCCACTGACGGCGGGCGCGCCCGAGCCGTCGGATCGCACGGTGCATCTGTCGGGCGACGGCATCGGCGTGACGCCGCGCGAGTATGCGGCGCTGCTCGACCAACTGTGCCGGCGGGCAGAGGTGACCGAGGACAACTACCTGCTTGGCGGCGAGGTCGAACGCTTCGAGCGCCATTGGGCGCAATTGCTCGGCAAGGACCGCGCCGTGTTCATGCCCTCGGGCACGCTGGCCAATCACCTGGCGCTGCGCGCGCTGGCTGGATCCAAGCGCCGCGTGATCGTGCCCGAGATCAGCCACATCTACAACGACACCGGTGATGGCTGCCAGACGCTCTCGGGCCAGACGCTGCTGCCGCTCGCGCCGGGCCGCGCCACCTTTACCGTGGCGGATGTGGAGGCCGTGCTCACACGCACCGCCGGCGGTCGCGTGGCTACCGAGGTGGGCGCCATCGCGATTGAGAGCCCGATTCGCCGACTGTCGGGAGCAATGTTTGACTGGGACGAGGCCAAGCGTATCGCGGCGCTCGCGCGGGCACGCGGCATCGGCATGCACCTCGACGGCGCGCGCCTGTTCATCGCGTCGGCCTATACCGGCATCTCGCCGGCCGAGTACGCCGCGCCCTTCGACACGGTCTACGTGTCGCTCTGGAAGTACTTCAATTGCGGGATCGGCGCCATCCTGGCGGGCCCCTCGGCCGTACTCGACGGCATGTTCCACACGCGGCGGATGTTTGGTGGCAATCTGGCCGTGGGCTGGAACGCGGCCCTGGTCGCCCGTCACTTCATGGACGGCTTCGAGGGCCGGCTCAAGAACGCCGTGGTCATCTCGAAGGCTTTCTACACGGCCATCGACGCCCATCCCCGCGTGACGGTCGAGCACATTCCAAACGGCACCAACCTGACGCGCATGACCGTTGACGGCGTGGCGCTCACGGCCGTGGCCTCGCGCCTGGCGTCCCGAGGCATCCTGATGCCAGCGGTCCCTGCCGGCCAGTCCACCGTGACCCTCGGAGTGAACGAGACGTGGAATCGCACGTCGGCCGCCGAGCTGACCCGCGCCTTCGAACAGGCGCTCGGATGACGCCGGCCCTGTGAACGCATCCGCCGTGGCCGCGGCACACGACAGCCCGCACGCGTGGCGCATGCTCGTGGCACTGGCGGTGGCCGAATTGCTCGGCATGTCGCTGTGGTTCTCCGCCACGGCCGTGTCGCCGTCGCTCGCCGCCGCCTTTGCGCTCTCGGGTCCGCAGAGCGCGTGGCTGACGATGGCCGTGCAGGCGGGCTTCGTCGTGGGCACGCTGCTCACGGCCACGCTGAATCTCGCCGACGCCGTGAACTCGCGCCACCTGATGACGGCCGGGTGCCTGTTGGGCGCGGCGGCCAATGCCGCCGTATTCGCCGTGACCGGCCCGTACGCGCTGCTGGCGTCGCGCCTGGCCACTGGCGCGGCGCTGGCGTGGGTGTATCCGCCCGCCATGAAGATTGCCGCCAGCTGGTTTCGCCTGCGTCGTGGCTTCGCACTCGGCGTGCTCGTG
>JANMDX010000297.1:0-3365 GCA_031376505.1 Acidobacteriota bacterium | reverse complement strand
GCGAGCAGCATGGCGTAGGTTTCCGGCTCTGGAATCATCACGAGCTGGTCCTGCGCAACCCCCCCGCTAAGCGTCTGGACGTTCATCACCCGCACGCTACCGATACTGGTCCCGTTGGCGATCCCCAGATTTTTCCACGTGAGCGCCTGGCCGCTGACCGCGCCTATCTCGCCCTCAAGGGACCAGATCGCATCCTGCAACGCGTCCGCCGAGGCCAAACGTGCGGCAGCCGTACCCACGTACGTGTAGGAGGCGAGCGTGCCCGCGCGGAACGATGTGTAAAGCCAGGCCGTCGCGTTGGAGATGGGGTCGGGATTCCCGCCACTGACGCCGCCATTGATGGACCCAGTCGTAATCGAAGCGACCTTGTAGGTCGTCCCGAAACTGAGGTACTCGTTGTGTTCCACGCAGAACGTGACGAAGTCCGAGCCTGACCCGAAGGTTGACAGGCGATCGATACCAAACTCGCCGCCCGAGGTACCTTCGCGATCGTTGAATTTGAATAACTCCCCGACAGAAATGTCTGGTGTTGCCGCAACCGCAAGATTCGGGATGAGAGCAGAGACCACGAAGGCGGCCGCAACGGCCACACCCAGATGCTTTCGGCGGTAAGAGATTTTTTGCATGGTGTCGATCCTTTGATGTCCCGGGACCCGGAAGAGAGGGCGGATTCCCGCTCTTTTTAGGTTTCACGGATGTTAGGGAAATACGCTACGGTCGGTCAATGGCACTTTTGGACTATTCTGGCTGCGAATTGCAAAGTTTTGTCCGGCACGTCAATGTCCCGAAATCTACTGCGCTTCGAATTGTCAGCGAGAATTTTTAGAAGGGAATGACGGACACCTGAGGCCAACCGAATAAAATAGGTTGAACGCGCGTGAGGATTCAGGCGACGGCCCGCCTTCCTGCTCAATAACTCCCCCCTTCCCAAGGCTCCCGAAGAATGAAGAGCGTGCAGCTGGAGCGTCCTTTGCATGAAGCGCCGGGGGCAGGGGGCCGCGATTCCCGGCTCACGACCTGGCAGCACGGAATGCGGGGTCGAATCGACGTCTGGCTTGCGAGGACCGAGCCGGCTCGCGATGCGCACGTTCTGCAGCGCTGCAGGGAGATCCTGAGCCCCCAGGAAATCGATAGCTGCACCGCATTCCATCGCGAGGAGGACCGCCGCCGCGCTTTCATCTCGCGCGCGCTGCTGCGCGAGACGCTCTCGCGCTACGTGGCGGTCCGCCCGCAGGCATGGGAGTTCGAGCCCGGGACTTACGGCAAGCCCGCCATCGCTGCCCCCGCTGGCCTGCGGCTGCGCTTCAATCTTTCCCATACCAGCAGCCTCGTGGCCTGCGCCCTGACACTCGACGACGAGGTCGGCGTGGATCTCGAGGACACGACGCGCGAGCTCGACCCGATCGAGCTTGCGGAACGCGTGTTCTCGCCCGAGGAGATCGCCGCGTTGCGCGTGCTTCGCCCGGCATCGCAGCGGCGGCGCTTCTTCGAGAGCTGGACCCTCAAGGAGGCTTATCTCAAGGCGCGCGGACTGGGTTTCGCGCTCGCTCCGCAATACGCGAGCTTCGACCTGGGCGAGCCGAACCGCGTGCGCGCGCACTTCGCTCCCGAGGCCGGAGACAGTCCTGATGCCTGGTGGTTCGCGCTGCTCGACACGCAGTCCGGCCACGTCCTCGCGCTGGCCACGCGTAACGGCGGGCGGCCGGCCTGCGTGCGGACCTTTCTCGCCACGCCCGGCAACACACAGGCCCGGCAGATCGAGCCGCGCCTCTACGCCGCGTGCCGTGTCCCGGGTCCGGCGCTATGAACACCCCCCACCCGCCCGCTCTGTCGATTCTCATCGCCACGCCGGGGCGCATCGATTCCCTGCGGTAGGTGATCGGTCATGTGGCCAGCATCCCGCGGCGCCGATCCCGGCGCCACCAGGCCACGAGCAGGACGAACTGCACGACGGCACCGATCGCCGCCAGGCGGGCGCCGGCGTCCATCCACTCCACCCAGGTCGAGTTCACGCCGGGCTTCATCCACCAAATTGTCACCCGCGCCACGCTGCCGTGCGCCACTACGAGTCCGAGCAGCAGGAATGCCCGCCCTGTCGAGCCGAGCACCCATGCCGTGGCGAGCAGGAGCGAGTAGATCGCGAGGTCGTAGCGGTGGATCGGGATTGTGAGTGCCGTCAGGACGAGGACGATCTGCAGCGCCCTTAGGTCCACCGTTGGATCTCGCAGACGGCGGACGGTACGAACCAAGGCCACCGCTCCTGCGATGCCAAGTGCGATGCCCAGCCAGAGCACGGGGCGGGCCAGAGGAGAGGGGCCGACAAGCCCGGAAAGGCCATCGTAGCGATGGGGGTGATTGAACTCCTGACGCATGTGGGCAGCCAGCGAGTCTTGGAAATCGCTCAGGAACTGGGAGGGACTCGTCCAGGCGAATACAGCGAGCACCAGCGCGCCTGCGATGCCAAGGCCCCACCAAGCGCGTGCGTTCCAGTAGCGACCGAGCAGAAAGATCAGCGGCAGCAGGGCCAGTTGCGGCTTGATCAGCGCCAAGGGGATGCCGACGATGGCCAGTGCGTAGCGGCGCTGCGACAGGCCGATCCAGGTAAGCGTCAGGCCGAAGGCGACGAGGAGCGCGACCTGCCCCTGATAGAGGCACATCGAGGCTCCCGGCGCGATGGCCGCGACGCCTACCCAGAAGTCCCGCGTGGTTCGAGTCGCAGTTCCGCCGGGGTGTTGAAACAGATGGCGGCGGAGCAAGAGGAGCGTCCCCACCCAGGCGGCCGCGTTGAGCCCCCGCATCAACCAGCGCGCGATCTCCCATGGGAATGCACCCAGAAGCAAAGACACGGGAAGGAGCGTCCCGGGGTAGACGAAGCCTTGCGGGAAGGCGCCGGGCTTGCCGAAGGTCCGTTGCCATGTCTCGTGGAACGGATCGTGTGCGTAGGGGGAGAGGCCGTCTAGCCACATCACCCCACCGATGAACCAGAAACGTGTGTCGTAGTCGAAGAGGAAGTTGCGCCAGAAGTGGGCGAAAAAAAGCGTCAAGAGCCCGCAAACGGCGTACGTGCCAAGAACCAGCAGCCTCGAGCGGCCGCCGGGCAGTCGGCTCGGCTCAGCGACGGGCGAGGCAGGTTTCATGCGCCAGTTTGCATCCTCGAGAAATCGACCCAGCCGGCCGCGAAGCACCCCCTCCGTCGACATTCGTTTGAAGTTCTACCGAGGCGGCGTAGCGCGCGCGGACCGCGGGGCCGTGCGCCGGCGGCGGGCAACAGGTGCTGGGTGCTGGCGGGGCATTCATCGTGTCTCTCCGAAAGCTGCTGCCAAGTGTACGTCGCGCGTGCGCGAACGACGCAGCCCGTCCGAAGG
>JANMDX010000286.1:0-12110 GCA_031376505.1 Acidobacteriota bacterium | reverse complement strand
GTTTGGCAAGGTGACGTTGCAGCTCGATGGGTTCAACCTGTTCAACAACAACGCCATCACCAACTTCCGGCAGAACTCGGCCAACAACGCCACGGCCACGAACCTCTACCGCGAAGTGACCGGCATTCTCGACCCGCGCATTTTCCGCGTGGGCTTCCGGTGGGACTTCTAGCGTGAAGGCGTTCTGCGCCTTCACGCAGCGGCTAGCGGCTAGGCCCTAGCGGCTAGGGAACGCGGCGACACGCTTGACGGGCGCTCCACTTCGGTGGGCCGCCCGTTTTCTTTTTCATCGGCTACACTCGGCGGGATGGCTCCCCCACGTTGGTTCCTCGCCGTGTACGCGCTCTCTGGCGCGGCCGCGCTCGTGTACGAAGTGGCGTGGACCCGGCTGCTGACGCTGTACCTCGGACACGGGGTCGCCGCCGCCAGCACGGTGCTCGCTGCGTTCATGGGGGGACTCGCGGTCGGCGCCGGCATCGCCGGCCCCAGGAGCGACCACACCTCCCGCCGGGTCGCGATGCGCACCTATGCCGTGCTCGAGATCGCGATCGCGATGCTGGCCCTGGTCATGCCGTTTGGCCTCCGCGCGATTGAGCCACTGCTCTCAGGCGCCTACGCCGACGGCCACGGCGGCGCCGGCTTTGCCCTGCTGCGGCTGGGCACGAGCGTGGTCTTCGTGGCGCTGCCGGCGGTGGCGATGGGCGCGACGTTTCCGTACGTGGCCCGGTGGTACGTGCCCACGGCCAGTGCCGCCACTCGCGACGCCGGGGCACTCTACGCGGCCAACACGATCGGCGCCGCGCTCGGCGCTCTCGCCACGGGTTTTGTGCTGCTGCCCACGCTGGGCCTGCGCGCCACGACCTGGGTCGGCCTAACCATGAACGTCGTAGTAGCGGGCGCCGCGTGGCGTCTGGCCGGCCGCGCGCCGGCTGCGTCGACGGTGGCTCCGACCGCATCCGCCACGGCGCAACCCGCCAGCCGACCAAGCAAGAAAGGCAGGGACGCCGCCGCGCCCGTGCCGGCATTGAGGTTGACGCCCCGGCCAATGCTCGCGGCGCTTGCGCTGGGCGTCTCTGGATTCCTGTCGCTGGCGCTGCAGATCGTATGGTCGCGGCTCCTGGCGCAGATCCTGGGCCCCACCACCTACGCGTTCAGTCTGGTCGTAGCCATCTTCATCGCGGGCCTGGCGCTCGGCGCGCTGGTCGGGCGACGCGTGGCTGACCGCATGGCGCAGCCCGCCGCAGGATTGGCGGCCGTGCTGGCCACCGCCGTGATCGCCGTGAGCGTGTCGGTCTGGACCGTTGACGGCGGCCTCGCCTCGATGACTGCGGCTGTGACCGCCCCGCTTGCCACGTTCGAATCGGTGCTCTGGCGACAGGTGCTCCTCGTGGCCGGGTGGCTGCTGCCGCTGGCGTTGGCACTCGGCTGCGCGTTTCCGCTGGCCATCAAGACCGGCACCGGTCGCGACGAGTCGCTTGGCGCCGACCTGGGCCTTATCTACGCCGTCAACACCATCGGCGCGATCGCCGGGTCGCTGGCGGCTGGCTTCCTGCTGATTCCGGCGCTCGGTCTGCACGGCAGCCTGCGCGCGCTCGGCATCGCCACGGTCGCCGCCGCCGTGGCGCTGACGGTGGGATCGGGCATCCGCGGCGGCGCGAGGGCCTGGACGCTGGCGGCCTGCGGCGTCGCGGCTGCCGCGACCGCCGCACTGCCGTCGTGGAACCAGGCGCTGCTCTCGAGCGGCGCCTACAAGTACGCCTCCGCCATGTCGGCCGAGAGCCTGCAGATCTCGCTGGCCGCCGGGCGCCTGCTCTACTACCGGGAGGGCGCCGTCGCGACGGTGTCGGTGCGTGAAGCCGCCGGCACCACGTCGCTCGCCATCGACGGCAAGGTCGATGCGTCGAACGCGGGCGACATGCTGACCCAGCGTCTGCTGGCCCACGTGCCCATGCTGCTCCACCCGGCGCCGCGCACCGCCGCCATCCTGGGCCTCGGCAGCGGGGTGACGCTCGGCGCGGCGTTGCGCCATCCGGTCGAGCGCGTCGACGTGCTCGAGATCTCGCCCGAGGTCGTGGCGGCCTCGCGGTTCTTCGAGCCCGAGAACTCGGCGGCGTTGAGGGATCCGCGCACGCGCCTCATCGTCGGTGACGGCCGCACGCACATCATGCTCGGCCAGGCCAGCTACGACGTGATCGTGTCGGAGCCGTCCAACCCGTGGATGGCCGGCATTGCCTCCCTGTTCACGCGCGAGTTCTTCCAGTCGGCCCGCGACCGCCTCGCGCCAGGCGGCGTGCTGTGTCAGTGGGCCCACACCTACGACATCAGTGGCGACGATCTGCGCTCGATCGTCGGCACGTTCGCCTCGGTCTTTCCCGAGGCCACGCTGTGGCTCGTGGGCGACGGCGACCTGCTGCTCATCGGGTCGAACGGGCTCCTGGCGCCACACGTCGCGGCCCTGCCCACGCGGTGGGCCGCACGGCCCGAAGCCACGGCCGACCTGGCCGGCGTTGGCGCGCGCGACCCCTTTGCCATTCTGTCGCTGCTGGTCGCCGAAGGACCGGCGCTCACCCGCTTTGCCGGCGGCGCCCCGTTGCAGACCGACGACTATGCGGGAGTAGAGTTCAGCGGTCCCCGCGCCATCTTCTCGCGTGGCGCGGTCGACAACACCGCGGCCCTTCGAGCCCTGGCGGCTGAACGGCCCGTCGCGGCCGTCACCGCGGCCAGACGAGCGGCATCGGCGGCGGCGTGGCGCGACCGCGGCTGGATGCTG
Organism: Acidobacteriota bacterium; assembly: GCA_031376505.1. Taxonomy (GTDB): domain Bacteria; phylum Acidobacteriota; class Vicinamibacteria; order Vicinamibacterales; family UBA2999; genus CADEFD01. Next base: position 9,340 of record JANMDX010000286.1, on the reverse strand, counting down.
CTCGACGCAAGCGCGGCCCGGACCGCCTGGACGGACTTCGACACCGCCGTGCGGGCCGACCCGACCGACGCCCGCGCCTTCGACGGACTCATCCGGGCTGGCGCGGCTGCCAGCCTGCAGCCGCAGACGATGGCCGTGCTGCGGGAACTGGCGGCGCCGCCCGAGCGGGTTGAGGCCCAGATCGCGTTGTCGCGGCTCCTGGCCTCGGCCGGCGCCGTCGAAGACGCCGGCCGGGTGGCCTTTGCCGCGGTGGAACGGCAGCCGTCGCACGTGGGGGCGCTCGAGCAACTGGCGTCGGTGCTGGCCGATGTGGGCGACCAGGCACGCCTTCAGCCGGTCGTCGCCCGGCTGCGCGCGGTGGCGCCAACGGCCGACCCGACCCGCTATTACACCGCCTCGCTGCTCTTCATGGAGGGGCGCGCCGACCTGGCTATTGCCGAAGCACGTGCGCTGACCCTGGCCAATCCCAGGCATGCCAAGGCCCAGAACCTGCTCGGGGCGGCCCTGGCCACCGCCGGCCAACGCGACCTGGCACGGGAGGCGTTCCTGGCCTCGCTCAAGGTCGACCCGCGCGACCCGACCACCTACACGAACCTGGCGCTGCTCGACCTCGAGAGCGGCAACCGCACGGCCGGCCGGCAACGCCTGGCCGAGGCGCTGACGCTCGACCCCGCGTCTACGACGGCGCGTGAGGCGTTCACGCGCGAGTTCGCGCGCGGGTCGGCGCGCTAACGGTATCCAAATCAACGAAGACCGATCCACCTAGGCGTCGCCGCGACTCTCTAGTCGCGGCGCGCTTGGCCGATTAGTGCCGTACGTCGTGACCAAATGCGACCGAAATCAATACGTGCGTGAGGGGGCGCCTGCAGAAACACCGCATGTATCAACGGTGCGTAGTGGGCACGAAACTTGCGATGCGGTTTGAGCGGGGAGAGCAAGCAATGAGCGTTGTCAAGCTGCTGGGGTTCGGCACGATGCCATGTGGATGCGTGGTCGGCCGGTATCGCGACGTGGCGAGCATGCGTGAAGTGGTCTATGTCGAAGAGAAGGGCCCGCAGTGCGCGAGCGCCTCTCACCGGCAGAACCACACGATTACGGCGCTGCGCGACGGCCGCACCGCCGACGGCTTCCAGCCCGCGCTCGTCGCCAGCCGCGCGTCGTAAGGCGCCGGCGCAGCGACGCACACCGACTCGGCTGGGCCACGCCCGGCAGAGGCGGTACAATCCGCCTGCTTGTCCACACGCCCTCCCCGCCCGTATGCCACCGTCCCTGCTGGACGGGCCAAGATTAAGTTCTTCCTTGGTGACTGCATCGAGGTACTCTCTGCCCTCCCAGAACGCAGCCTCGACGTGGTCGTCACGTCCCCTCCCTAACAACCTGGGCATCGCGTATCGCACCTACGACGACGGTCGCCCCCGCGCCGACTACCTCGAGTGGACCGGCCAGTGGGTGGCGGCGGTGGCCCGCGCGCTCGATCCGCAGGGCTCGCTCTTCTTGAACGTCGGCGCCAAGCCCACCGACCCCTGGACCGCGCTCGACGTGGCGCAGGCCGTACGACCGCACTTGCACCTGCAGAACATTCTCCACTGGATCAAGTCGATCGCCATCGAACGCGCCGCCGCCGGCGGCCGTGCCGGCCTGACCGCGGACCTGGCGGTGGGGCACTACAAGCCCATCAACTCCGCCCGCTTTCTGAACGACTGCCACGAGTTCCTGTTCCACTTCACGCCGCTCGGCACGACCGCGCTGGACCGCCTCGCCCTTGGCGTGAAGTATCAGGACGCGTCTAACGCCGCCAGGTGGCAGAACGGCTCCGGCGGGCGGCGTTGCCGCGGCAACACCAGGTTCGTGCCCTACGAGACGATCCAGAACCGCGAGAAAGACCGCCCACATCCCGCCACCTTCCCGCCCCGACTCCCCGAGTACTGCGTGCGGCTGCACGGGCTCGGACGGGCGCGCACCGTGGCCGATCCGTTTCTGGGGCTGGGTGCCACGACCGTCGCATGCGCCTACCTGGGCGTGGACGCGGTGGGCATCGAAGTGGACGAGTACTACCTCAAGGAAGCCATTGCCCGCACGACGGCGGCAGCCGCCAGCACCGTAAAGCCGCGCGCTCGACGCCAGTCTGCGGTATAGTTCCGGCCCATGTCACCACGCTCGCTCCTGTCGGTCGGCGTGTTTGCGGTGCTGCTGGGAGCGTCCGTCGTGGACGCGTCCGCGCAGACTCCAGGCACGCCCGCGGCTCCGCCGCCTGTTCTCCCACTGGTCGCCGTCGGCCAGCCCATGCCCGACTTCACCCTGCCCTACCTCGAGCCGGCGCCCGATGGCGGACGTCCCGCCAGCAAGACGGCAACGCTCTCGAGTTTCAAGGGCAAGCAGTCGGTCGTCATCGCGTTCTTCCCGGCCGCCTTCTCCCCGGGTTGAACGACCGAGATGTCCCGGTACCGGGACAATTACGCGCAGTTTGGCGCCAACAATGCCGCCGTCTTCGGCGTGAGCGTCGACAACACCTGGGCCAACATGGCCTTCCGCACGCAGATGGGGCTCGACTTTCCGTTGCTGTCCGACTTCCGTCGTGACTACTCGCGTCAACTTGGCGTGCTCGACGAGAAATCGCTGACCGATCGCCGCATCACGTTCGTGGTGGACGACCAGGGCATCGTGCGCCACATCGACATGGCGGCCGACGCGCTCGACCCGACGGGCGCCCTCGGCGTCTGCTCGCTCCTCAAGAAGAAGTAGCCCGCCGCCCGGTGACGGCCGGACCGCCGCGGTCCGGCCGCCGTCATTCCCGCGACACATCAGAACGATGCCGCAATTTGCATCGTCCAATCCACGTCCATCAGTCTCCGGCATGTATACTGCTCCCGGAGACGCCACCGTGGACCTACGTCAGCTCGAGATCATCCGCGCCATCGCCGAAACCGGCTCGTTCACCGCCGCCGGACACAAACTGCACGTCTCGCAGTCGGCCATCAGCCGCCAGATCCTGCTGCTCGAGGACGAGTTGAAGACGCCGGTCTTCCTGCGCATCGGTCGCCGCATCCGCATCACGCCGGCCGGCGAGTCGCTGCTGCAGTTGAGCCACCGGATGTTTCAGGATCTCACCGATACGGTGGCGGGCATCTCGGACAGCCAGGAGACGCTGCGCGGCACCGTGCGCATCCTCGGCGGCATGACCGTCTGCCTCTACGTGTTTCCGACGCTGCTGTCGGAACTCACCCGTCAGCATCCCGGCATCGACGTGAAGATCATCAGCGACAGCGCGGACCGCTGCCTGCAGCACCTGCGCGCCGGGAAGGGCGACCTGGCCCTGCTCACGCTGCCGATCAAGGATTCCGACATGGTGACCGTGCCCGTGCTGCAGGAGGAACTGCTGCTCGTGACCGCGGCCAAGCATCCGCTCAGCAAGAAGCGCAAGGTCAGCGCGCAGGACCTGGCCGATCAGCCGTTCGTGCTCTTTGAGCCCGGTTCGAATACGCGTCGCGTGGTGGACGAGTTCTTCGCCGGCGCGCAGATCGAGCCGCGCACCGTCATGGAGACCGAAAACGTCGAGATCATCAAGGCGCTCGTGCGCTCGGGCCTCGGCATTACGATCGTCTCGTATCAGTCCGTCGCGCGCGATGTCGCGAGCGGGCACCTGTACTGCGCCCGCATCGAGGGCCGGCCGCTCATCCGCGAGACCGGTTGGGTCTACCCGAAGATGAGCCGCACGCCCCGGGCCGTCGAAGAAGTCATCCGCGCGTTCGAAAAGGTCAGGCCGCGGCTGCGGCTCGCGCCGTAGCCCGGCGCGCCCAGGCACTATGCGCGCGTTGCTGCCGGCACCGTGCGCGACGCGCCGGCCAGTACCCGTCCCAGCACGGCAACCGCGTCGGCGATCTCGGCAGTCGACAACGTGACGAAGCTGAGGCGCATGGTGCGCGGGTCGGGGTTGTCGGTGTAGAACGGCGCGCCCGGCACAAACGCCACGCCGGCCGCCACCGCGGCATCGAGCAGCGGCATCGTGTCGAAGCCCTCGGGCAGGCGCAGCCAGAAGAACATGCCCCCACGCGGGTTCTGCCACGTGGTGCCTTCGGGCATGTGTGCCCTCAGGGCGGTCGCCATCGCGTCGCGCTGCTGGCGGTAGCGTTCACGTATCGTCGGCACGTGACCGTCCAGGAAGCCACCGCGCACGACCTCGTAGACCACGCGCTGGTTGAAGCCGGGCGTGTGCAGATCGGCCGCCTGCTTGGCTGACACGAGCTTGCTGTAGACGGCAGGCGGCGCCACGACGAACCCCAGACGGAAGCCCGGCGTAAGCACCTTGGAAAACGTACCCAGGTACACCGTGCCCTCGGGCCAGCGCGACAGGATCGACGGCGGCGGCGCCTGATCGAACCACAGGTCGCCGTAGGGGTTGTCTTCGACGATCGGGGTGCCGGCCGTCTGCGCGGCGGCCACAATCGCATCGCGCCGCAGGTGCGAGATCTGACCGCCGGTCGGATTCTGGAAATTCGGGAGCAGGTACAGGAACCGCGTGCCCGGTGCTCGGCGCGATAGCGACGCAATGGCGTCTGGCGTCGGGCCCTCGGCGTCGCCGTCGAGGCTGGCAAACGCAGGCTCATACGGCATGAATGCCTGCAAAGCGCCGAGATACGTCGGGGCCTCGACCGCAACCGGCGCGCCGGGGTCGATAAACGTCTTCCCCACCAGGTCCAGGCCCTGCTGCGAGCCCGTCGTGATGAGCACCTGATCTGCCGACACCTGGGCCCCGCCGGCCGCCAGGCTGGCGGCCACCCATTCACGCAACGGTCCGAAGCCCTCGGTCGCCGCATACTGCAGCGCCTCCTTCGGGTGCTGGCTGAGCACGGTGTTGCAGGCCTCCCGAATGGCCTCGACCGGAAACGTGTCGGGCGAGGGCAGACCACCGGCCATGGATCGCACCCCGGGCCGCTCCGCGACCTTCAAGATCTCGCGAAGAATCGAGGGGTTCATGCGCGCCGCGCGCCGGGCCAGTGTCCACACGCTCATGTCGACGTCCTTGTCTCGATAACTGAATTGCATCACAGAAATGCGATCATTCTATTTCGTGTCGAACGGACCGGGCCGCTACCATCGGCGCAGTTCCCTGCCCTGGAGGCGTCCATGACACCCAACACCGATCGCGTCATCAGCATCGCCCTCACCGACGAAGACTGGCGCGCGTTTACACAGGCACAGCCCGAACCGGTGCTGTGGCTCAAGGCCCGGATTCGCGAGACCATCGAGTCGTCGCACCCGAACACCGACACCGCGAATCCGCCCATCGGCCGCGCGTAGCCGCGTCGGCTACTGTTTGGTGGCGGGCGGCGTCGGCCGAAGCGTGTACGACGTGCGCGACCACACGTTGAGCCCCTCGCGCTTCACCTTCACTTCGATCTTGCGCGTGCGCTTCAGCGGGTCGGGGTTCGACGAGTAGTACCCCACCACGTAGTAGTCGCTCGTCTCGGCGTCGATGCGCTTGAGACCCTTGTCGAAGTTGTTCTGATTCACGATTGCAATCCCACCGGTTTCGTCGGCCAGGATGCGCAGGCTGTCTTGCGTCTTGCGGATGTGCTGCTGAAACTCCGCCGGGTCCAACTGCTCGTCCAGGTCGGCGCCCGCCACGAGCCCCCGCGGGTCAATCGTGTAGAACGTGGCGTTGGCACGGTTGGCACTGCGCGTAAGGTCACCGAGTTCGCGCGCCAGATCGGCGTCGGCAAACTGCGACCCCTGATTGAACTGCTGGTTGAACTCGCGACCCTCTTCCCGGGTCTGGCCGAACCGGCCGCCGAAGGTCGGGTCTTCACCGAGTCGTGCTTCCGAAAACGGGTTGAAGTCGAAGCCATTGCTCACCCAGACCACCGCCTTGCGCCGGTTCGTGATGCGTTCGAGCTGGGTGACGATGTCGCGCGCCGTCGAGAACGCCACGTGCGCGCGGTAGCGCACTTCGGTAGGCCCCTCCGGCCCGTCCTGACCTTGAATGATGTCGGAGGGCTTCAGGCCATTGCCGGTGATCTTCTTGATGGCCTCGTCGAGGATCTTGTGGTCGTAGGTCAGGTCGATGGCAAGCGACGAGGGCCCGGTCGACACGATGCCGAACATGTCGCCTTCGTGCACGAGCGTGCGCGAGATGCGCTTGAACAAGTCGCGAATGCGCCCGGTGTTGCGGAAGTCGAGGTGCAGGTCGTCGACGATGATGAGGAAGATGCGGCCGGCGGCGTCGTTGCGGGGACGCGACGTGGGCAGAATGATGCCCTCCTGCGCAGGGGGCGGCGGCGGCGCCTGCAGGTTGATCACGCGCCCGCCGTGCACGAGCGTCATCGACGCCATCGTCTGCCTGACGCCGTCTTCGTAGACCTCGAACTCGTCCTTCGTCACGTCGGCGATGAAGATGTCCTTCGCGTCGCGTACGATCACGTCGGTGGTCACGAGATCGATGGCGACCCGGAAATCAGGTCCGGCCGGCGCTTGGACGGGGACGCCTGGGCGTGCCGGCGCCTGCGAGGCGGGGGCCTGACGCGCTTCGGGCGCAGACGACGACAGCAGGGTGCAGAGCGCGAGCCCCACACCGGCGGCGACGAGTCGGCGGATTCCCATGGTCCCCAGTATAGACGCTGGGCACCCGAAAAAGGCGTCGGCGTCAGCGCGTGCTGACGTCGTCGATGGCGTCCTGAAGCGCGTCGGAGTCGCCCTCCACCGAGGCGATCCCCGCCATCACCTGCTCGGGTGAGGTCCAGGCGTCGGGGTCAATCGCCGCCAGCCGGGCGTGCCATGTGGCCTTGACCGCGGCCTCGGCGCTCGACGACGCGACGCCGGCCACCAGGTCGGCGTGCCTGGCGCGCAGGCTCGATGCGATCCCCCTGCCCAGCAGTTCGCTGAGCAGGTCGAATGCCGCGGCAGGCGCCGAGGCACGGATTGCGCTCGCGGATGCTGTGGCGACGACCGGGTCGGTAGCGCCGGGCTCGGTCCGAGCCGAGGCGACCGTCTCAATGAGCCCGTCGCCGTCGCTGTCGAGGTCGTCGTCGGCCGGCCGCGGCTGGGGCTTCCGCTTGCGGACCGGCACTTGCGCCTCGACCTCCACCGGCGTCATCGACGCCATGTCGAGGATATACGGCCAGTCGAAGTCGATGTCCGGATACTGCTCTTCGAGGGTGCGCATGGCACCGTCGTCGAGCGCCGGCCGGCCCAGGCGTAGGCCCGGGGCCGTGCGATACCAATAGATCACCTTCGCCCGTTCGCCTGGCGCAGACGAATGCATCAAGAAGGTGTTCTCGTACCCTCGCCGATCGGCGGTCAGTCGTAAGTGCGGCACGCGATGTCAGCGGCGCCTGGCGCCGCTTGAACGCGCGACCGCCTTCTTCGCGGCGGGCTTGGGCGAGGGCTTGGGCGCCGGCTTCGCCGGCTTGGACGGCGCCTTGATCGCAGGCTTTGCCACCACCTTGACCGGTGCCTTGACGGTCGCTTTGACGGACGCCTTGACCACGGCCTTCGCTGGCAGCGCGGCCGCCGCCTTCGAGGCGGTCTTCACCGGCGCGGCCACGACTTTTGCGGCCGTCACCGGCGGTGCCTTCGCCGCGGGTTTCACTGGCGCTTTGCTCGGTATGGGAGCGGGCCTGACTGGCACAGTGCCGAGCTTGGCGCGCGACGCCGCCGCCTTGGCCGCGGCCGTCGGAGCAGTTACCGCGGGCTCGGCCGGACGCCCGGTGTGTCTGGCCGCCGACGCCTGCGCGGCCGCCACGAACTTGCCGAGAGCGACCTTCTGCGCCGCCGTGCGAACGGGCGCCTTGGTCTCAACGGCCTTGGGCTGCAGCAACGCCACTACGGGCGGGGGCGGCGGGGGCGGCGGCGGGGGCGGCGGCGGCGCCACCTTGAGCTTCGGCGTGCCCGCGATGCCGGCCTTCCTGGCCGCAGCCAGTGCCGCGTCCGTCGCCTTCTGCACCATGGTGAAACGCACTTGGTCGAGATTCGTGTGGTACGTCCACAACTCGGCCACCGTCACGTTGTGGTCCCGGCACAGCCGGCGCACGGTGTCGAGCGACTGCGGCGGCACGTACAAGTGAAAGGGCACGCGCAGCCGGCTGTAGGGTGCCCACTGCGCCAGGGTCTCCAGCGAGTTGACCGACTCTCCGGTTTCCACTTCCACGACGCCCTCGAGCTTGCGGGCCTTGTCGTTGGTGAGCAAAATCAGATCGGGGACGAACTCGAGCGTGCCCACCACGATGGTCGTGGGTGGTTCGCCGGCGATGTTCGAGATCGAGTCGTGCTTGCGCTGGTAGCGCGCCAGCAGCAAGCGAATGATGCGATCGTGCTCGAGCTGTTCGCGCACGGGCCGGACGAGGATGGGCACGATGCCTCCGCGCTAAATGGCTATAGGGTTAGCAGATGAAACAAGCCCCATAATATAGCATGCGCATCTAGGGTCGGCGCGGCAGCCTGCGTCGGAGCGCCGCAAGTACAATGCAGGCGCCTGCTACGGCGCGCGAGACTCCATGAAACCAGCCCACTTGATCGGCGTGCCTCTCGACCTTGGCGGCAACCGCCGCGGGGTCGACATGGGCCCCTCTGCCATCCGCATCTCGGGGCTCGCCGAGCAGCTCGCCGCGCTGGGCGTATCCGTCGTCGACAAGGGCGACGTCCCAACCCCGCTCCCGGAAACCAAGGGGCCTGGCGATCCCGCCAAGCGCTACATCAAAGAAATCACGAGGGTCTGCCAGAAGCTCTATCAGACGTCGCTGGCCTCCCTGCACGAAGGCGCCCTGCCCATCGTGCTCGGCGGCGACCATTCCCTGGGCGCGGGGTCGGTGGCGGCAACGGCCAGTTGGCTCAAGGCGCAGGGGCAGTCGATCGGCGTGATTTGGGTAGATGCCCATGCCGACATCAACTCGCCGGGCACGTCGCCGTCTGGCAACGTGCACGGCATGCCGCTGGCGGCGCTGCTTGGCCGCGAGCCGTTGGAACTTGGACGCATCTCGGGCCCCGGCCCGGCCATTCGTCCCGAACACACGGTGCTGGTCGGGATCCGGAACCTCGACGACCGGGAAAAGGAGATCGTGCGCGCGCTCGGCGTGCACGCCTTCACCATGAAGGACATCGACCGGCTGGGCATCGCCGAGGTGATGGACCGCGCGCTGGCCGCCGCGTCAACCGGCACGGGTGGAGTCCACGTGTCGTTTGACCTCGACGTGTGTGACCCATCAATCGCGCCGGGCGTCGGCACGCCCGTCAAGGGCGGACTCGACTACCGAGAAGCGCACTTCGTGATGGAAGCCGTGGCGGAATCAGGACGGCTGGTGGCGCTCGATCTGGTCGAGGTGAATCCGGCCCTTGACCTTCGCAACGT
>JANMDX010000270.1:0-1500 GCA_031376505.1 Acidobacteriota bacterium | reverse complement strand
CACGGTGAACGACCTGGCGCCCGGGCATGACGTGCTGGTGGGCGCCATGGTGCGCCGGGCGGGCCTGATCGCGGCCGAGCGCGGTTACGCCGCCTCGGGTTTCCGCACGGTGTTCAACTGCAACGCCGACGCGGGCCAGACCGTGTTCCACATCCACCTCCACGTGCTCGGGGGGCGGCCCCTGGCCTGGCCGCCGGGCTAGCGGCCGCCTGACATCCACCTCGGTGGCGAGTGATGCGCATTCTGGCGGTCTGCGGCAGCCTGCAATCCCGATCGCGGAATCTGGACCTGCTGCAGACGGCCGTCAGCTCGGCGCCGCCCGGGGTCGAGATCGTGATCTTCTCGTCGCTGCGCGACCTGCCGCACTTCGATCCGGGCCTTGAGACGGCGGGCGTACCGGCCGCGGTCACGCGGTGGCGGCTCGCGCTGTCTGAGTGCGACGGCGTGCTCATCGCGTGTCCGGAGTACGCATTCAGCATGCCTGGAGTCGTGAAGAACGCCATCGACTGGGTCGTGGGATCGGGCGAACTCGAACGAAAGATCGTGGCCATCACGGCCGCCAGCCACGGCCCCGAACGTGGACGCCGCGGCCTGGCCGCGCTGCGGGAGCCGTTGACGGCGCTCAGCGCGACGATCGTAGGAGGCGAGCCGATCGCACACGGGCCCGACGCCAACCGGCAGGTCGCGGCACTCCTGCTGGAGCTCGCCGCCGTCGTCCGTGCGAGTGCCGACGCGCCCTAGTCTGGAGTCTGCTTCGCGAGCAGATACCGGCCCCGTGCGTGCGGCCGGTCCAGGTAGAAGTCGACGACGCGGTAGCCCTTGTGGAAGTAGGTCTCGAACGTCTCGCGCGTCTGCATCCGCCACTCGAGCGCCAGCTCGGGCGCATCGCGCTGCATCTCGGTGAAGCCCATCGGAATCTCGAGCACCAGGCGGCGCTCGTCGCGTGCCAGGAAGATGTCGGAATTGGCGAGCCATGCGTGTGCAGGGTGCGTGATGTTGATCGGCGCAGCGTCGGACAGCTCGCTCGTCGTGACCGCCAGGACCGACGCCGGCGTCACGCGCCGTTCAACGTGGGGCCTGGCAATCCACCACTGCGCCACCAGGCGATCGGTAGGCGTGCCCTTGTGCAGCACGCTCGTCGACTCGCCGTAGACGTTGCGGTGATATTCCTCGGCCACGACCCCCAGCTTCGTGAAGTTCAGGTGCGCGTTCATCGCTTGAAGCGGGTCGTAGGTCCACTCGATGAGCTCGTAGCCCTGCGCCAGCGCGCGGTCGCGCTGCGCCAGCTTCAGCGACCGTCCGAGCCCGCTGTTGCGGTATTCCGGCAGCACCCCCAGCATGTGCGACCACTGCAGCACTTGCCGCCCGGCCTTCATGCCGACGATCGAGTAGACGAAGCCCACCATGCGGTCGGTCTCGTCGTACGCGCCGATCAGGATGGCGCCGCGCTTCACCGTAATGGTGAAGACCGGCAACGTGACCATGTCGTTCAGGTCGGTG
>JANMDX010000253.1:0-3811 GCA_031376505.1 Acidobacteriota bacterium | reverse complement strand
TGACACGGTGGTGATTCGCGGCGTGAACGACGACGAGATCGTGGACCTCGTGGCGTTTGCACGCGAACACGGCGCCGAGATCCGGTTCATCGAGTACATGGACGTGGGCGGCGCCACTGGCTGGACGGCGCATCAGGTCGTCTCGCGCGCCGAGATCCTGGAATCCATTGTGGACGCCTTCGGTCCCATCGCGCCGGCCGACAAGGAAACCGCGGCGCCGGCTGACCGCTTCCGGTTGGCTGACGGCACACCGTTAGGCATCATCGCCTCGACCACGGCGCCCTTCTGCCGTGACTGCGACCGCGCGCGCCTCACGGCCGACGGCATGCTCTACACCTGTCTGTATGCCACCGGCGGACTGGACTTGCGCGCTGCGCTGCGATCGGGCGCCAGCGACGACGACGTGCGGGCGCTCATCACGGCGACCTGGACGGGGCGCACCGACCGTGGCGCCGAGATGCGGCTTGGTGTGCCCGACCGGCGTCCGCTCATTCCCCTGAGCACGCTGAAGCGCGACCCGCACCTCGAGATGCACACGCGCGGCGGCTAGTCATGACTCGGGGCGGGCTCCTTCTGGTGGCTATTGCGGTAGGGCTGTGGCCCCGTGGCGTCGGGTCGGCGCAGGATATGACGCCGCTGACACTCGTCACGGCATTTGCCGACGGCCGCGTGACCGAACAGGCGGTTTCGATCGACGGTCTCCGCGCCTGGACGCCGTTCTTCCCGAGAGTCGCAGGCTGGCGTGACGAACCCGGCACGCTGCCGATCACGGCCCTCAACGTGCGCGCCACGCTCGCCGACACCGGACTTCACGTGTCCCTGTCGGTGCTCCGCGGACCAGGCAAGGAGGTCGAGGAGCCCGTCGCCCAGGTGGTGGTGCCGCTCGACCAGACAGTGGTCGTCGACGCGCTCCGGAGCGTGGGTCTCATGCCCGTGAGGTTCTCGACCACGCGATTCGCCACACCACCCCTGCCCTCACCGGTCGCATCGAGCCGCACGACCGGCGTGCTGGTCGAGGCCGCTGACCCGACGTCGGACCCGGTGCCAACCTACCGGATCACCGTGCGCAACGTCTCGGACACACCGGTCGTCTCGTTCACCTACGATTCGGCGGTCCAGGGGCGCGCGAGCGTGACGGGTCAGCGCGGCGACCCGAGTGCTGTGCCGCTGATGGCTCCAGGCGAGCGGTACACGTTCACCCTTCGCGTGCCGAGCAGCACGTCTCATGGACAGTCGTTTGCGTCGGGCACGGCGCTTGACGCCGTGCAGGTGAGCGCGGTCGTCTGGGCTGATGGGCGTGCCGAGGGCGATCCGAACCGCGTGACCAACATGATGGCGGTGCACCGGGGCCGCCTCGCTGCGCTCACGCCGGTCGTCGCCGTGCTCCAGGCCGATGCCCGCGCGGGCGCAACGCCTGAGGAGACGCTGCGCCGTCTGCAGTCGGCCATCACCGCCATCCCTTCGACGATCGATGCGCTCGCGGTGGCGGCTACGCTGCAGCTACTGCCCCGAGCCGCAGCAGCACCCGAGGGGTGGCTGAAAGACGCGATGGCCTTCGGCGCGCAGGACGCGCGAGCGCACCTGCTCGCGGAGCTCGAACGGCAACACACCGCAAGTGGCCCAACGGTCAGCGCTCAACGCGCACTCGAAGACGTCCGGCTGGCGTGTGACGCCTGGCTGACCCGCCTACGGGCCCTCTTTCCCACGCCGTAACGCGCTCATGTGTGGAGACGTCGCCCTTGGCGCTGCGAGCGGGCCGGCCTGGAACTAACTTGCGCAGTGCTCGTCGAACGCGGCGGTCAGCGCCTGGGCAATGAGTTCGGCGGGCCGGCCTTCGATGTCGCGACGCTCGAGCATGAAGGCCACCTTGCCGTCCTTGAGCAGAGCGATCGCGGGTGACGACGGCGGAAACGGGGCCAGGTGCGCGCGCGCCTGCGCCGTGGCTTCCACATCGCCCCCGGCAAAGACCGTGGTGAGATGCGCGGGCTTGGCGGCATGACGTAGCGCCATCGCTATGCCCGGGCGCGCCTTGCCGGCCGCGCAGCCGCACACCGAGTTCACAACGAGCAGCGTCGTGCCGGGACGCGCCACGGCCTGGTCCACCTCGACCGGCGAGTGCAGTTCTTCAAAGCCCAGCACAGTGAGTTCCTGGCGCATCGGCGCGATGAAGTGTTCGGGATAGCGCTGGGCAATCATGGGACGTGGCTCCTTCGGTGCCGCACGGGACAAGACGACGCGTTCGGGCGTCTTAGTGTCAGCAGGGCACAAGACGCCTACGATGATAGCGCACCCGCCGCGGGGTGCCTACCGTGACAGCCGCAGAGACCATGGTTCCAGACCTACGCATTCGTCCGGCCAACGAGCGGGTCATCCGCCCCGGCAGCTACGTGCTGTACTGGATGATCGCGGCGCGCCGCGCCCGCAGCAGCTTCGCCCTGGATCGCGCGCTCGAACACGCGCGCGCACTGGGCGTTGGACTGGTCGTGTTCGAGCCGCTGCGCGTGGCCTACCCCTGGGCGTGTGACCGGTTCCATCAGTTCGTGCTCGACGGCATGCGCGACAACGCGCGCGCGTTCGACGTGCCCGGCGTGACCTACCTGCCGTATCTGGAGCCTGTGCCTGGTGCCGGGTCCGGCCTGCTCGAGACGCTGGCCGCGAAAGCGGCGGTCGTCGTGACCGACGACGTTCCGAGCGGATTTCTGCCGCGCATGGTGGCTGCGGCAGCGGCGCGCCTGCCCGTGCGCGTCGAGGCGATTGACGGCAACGGCCTTATCCCGTTGCGCGCGACCGACCACGCCTATCCCACGGCGTATGCCTTCCGCCGGCATCTGCAGACGTCGCTGCAGCCGCACCTGAGGCTGAGCCCCGAGGCTGAGCCACTTCGTGACCCGCTGCCCATGGCCCAGCCGGCACTGCCGGCGGACGTGACCGCGCGCTGGCCCGATGCGTTCACGTGGCTTGCCGGGGGCGGCTCGCTCGACGCGCTGCCCATCGATCACTCAGTGGCGCCGACTGCGCGAGGCGGAGCCTCGGCCGCCGCTGCGCGGCTCGACGCGTTCCTGGTCGAGGGGCTGCCGCGATACGCCGACCGGAACGATCCCATGGCCGATGTGGCCAGCGGACTGTCGGCCTACCTGCACTTCGGTCACATCTCGGCGCACGAGGTGTTCCACCGCGTCATGCGCGGCCAGGGCTGGCTCGGGGATCTGCCGTCGTCGGGACGCGGTGGGCGCGAGGGCTGGTGGGGCGTATCCCCCGCCGCCGAGGGTTTTCTGGACCAGCTCATCACCTGGCGCGAAGTGGGACTCAACATGTGCGCCCACCGCGCTGACTACGACCAGTTCGGATCGCTGCCAGCATGGGCCCAGGCCACGCTGGCGCGACATGCCGATGATCCGCGCGAGCACGTCTACACCCTCGACGACTTCGACGCGGCGCGCACGCACGACCCGCTCTGGAATGCCGCCCAGCGCCAGCTCGTGCGCGAGGGCCGCATGCACAACTACCTGCGCATGCTCTGGGGCAAGAAAATCCTGCAGTGGTCGGCCACGCCGCAGGACGCGCTCGCCACGATGATCGACCTCAACAATCGCTACGCCCTCGACGGTCGCGACCCCAATTCCTACAGCGGCATCTTCTGGACCCTCGGTCGCTACGACCGGCCCTGGGGCCCGGAGCGCGAGATCTTCGGCACCGTGCGCTACATGTCGTCCGAGAACACCGCCCGTAAAGTGCGGGTCAAGGACTACCTGGCCCGCTACGGCACCGAGCCCACCCTGTTCTCCGACTTGTAACGGGGCCTGTCACCGTT
>JANMDX010000246.1:0-1557 GCA_031376505.1 Acidobacteriota bacterium | reverse complement strand
CCACGCTTGGCGGCCGTGATGACGGTACGACCGTCGCCAGAACCCAGGTCGTAATGCAGGTCCTGGGGCGTGATCTTGGCCATATCGAGCATCTTCTCCACGAGCACCTGGGGCGTGGGCACCCACACCACGTCCTTGCCGGCCTGGCCCACGCTGGGCTCGAAGGGCTTGGCCTGGGCGGCGGCCTGGGCGAAGACGGGCGACACGGAAAGAGCCAGCGCAGAGGTCAACAGGGCTGCGAGCACGAGACGGGGCGAGTGGGTGAGCGTCATGACCCGGCATCATACGCTGGACGAGGGGGTCTTGGCTCGACTTCGCGGCGCCGCGAAGTGTGCTTGACCCGACGTAGCGAGATCGACACGATACGTCTGGGTCCCCGCCGGGCGACAGCTCGCCGGTCTGCGCGGACCTGGAAAGCGAGTACCCATGTCTCGTCACACCAAGCCCGGCCGCAACGATCTGTGCCACTGCGGGAGCGGCAAGAAGCTGAAAAACTGCTGCGAGGGCAAGGCCGCCAACGTGTGGCGGAACCGCGCGCTCATGGCGGTGGTGGCGGCAGCCATCATCGGCGGCGTGGCAGCCGGTGTGCTGTCGTACGGCGAATCCGCCTCGGCTACCGCAATGCCCGGCAAGGTCTGGTCGCCCGAGCACAGACACTTTCACTAGCGGCTGAGCGCTGCGCCACCGGTAGGGTATAGCCTTGGTCGGGTCTTGGAGGCCATCAACCATGCGTGTCGCTCGCGCCCTGACGTGTGTTCTGCTCGTTCTGTCTTCGTCGTCGGCGTTTGCCCAGGCCGTCGATCTTGATTCCGCCACCATTGCGCAGCTCAGTGCGGCCATGGACGCCGGCACGCTTTCGAGCGAACGGCTCGTGCAGCTCAGTCTGGCGCGCATCGAGGCGTACGACGACAAGGGCCCGAAGCTGAACGCGGTGCTCACCCTCAATCCCAGAGCCCTCGAGCAGGCCCGCGCGCTCGATGCCGAGCGCAAGGCCAAGGGCAAGCGATCGCCGCTGCACGGCATCCCGATCGTGCTCAAGGACAACTTCGACACCTTCGACCTGCCCACGACGGGCGGTTCGCTGCTGCTTGAAGGGTCAGTGCCGCCCGATGACGCCTTCGTCGTGAAAAAGCTGCGCGACGCCGGCGCCATCATCATCGCCAAAGTGAACCTGTCGGAGTTTGCCTCGGGCGGTGCCTTCAGCTCGCTTGGCGGGCAGACGCACAACCCGCACGACCTGGCGCGCTCGCCCTCGGGGTCGTCGGGCGGCACCGGTGCGTCGATCGCCGCCGGCTACGCCACGCTTGGTCTTGGCACCGACACGGGCGGGTCAGTGCGCGGACCGTCCACGTCGAACGGCGTCGTCGGTCTGAAACCCACGCTCGGCTTGCTCAGCCGCGACGGCATCATCCCGCTGGCGCTCAGCTTCGACACGGCCGGGCCGCTCGCCCGCAACGTGGCCGACGTGGCCGTGGCGCTCGGGGTGATGACGGGCGTGGACGCCGCGGATGCCGCCACGAAGGACAGCGTCGGGCGCTTCGACACCGACTACGTGAA
>JANMDX010000237.1:0-88540 GCA_031376505.1 Acidobacteriota bacterium | reverse complement strand
AGATAGCGCGTCGGGAAGTTGTCGGTGCCGTCGACGACCACGTCGTAGCCGCGGAAGAGATCGAGCGCGTTGGCCGAGCTGAGTGCGACCTCGTGCGTGATGACGTTCACGTGCGGGTTCAGGTCGTGCAGCGTGTCCTTGGCCGAGGCAAGCTTCGAGCGGCCCACGTCGGAGGTGCCGTGCAGGATCTGCCGCTGCAGGTTGCTGACGTCCACCGTGTCGAAGTCCACGATGCCGATCGTGCCGACGCCGGCCGCCGCCAGATACATCGCCACGGGCGACCCGAGCCCGCCGGCACCGATGCACAGCACCTTGGCGGCCTTGAGCCGCCGCTGCCCCTCCATGCCGACTTCCGACAGGATCAGGTGGCGGCTGTAGCGCTGAATCTCGTCGGGGCTGAGTGCCGGCAGGGTCTCGACCGCCGCCCCCGCGCCGCCCGCCACCGACGGGATGATGCTGAGGGTCTGGCCGTCCTTCACCGGCGTCTGCTCCTTCTGCAGGTAGCGGATGTCTTCATCGCCCACGTAGATGTTGACGAAGCTGCGCAGGCGGCCGTCGGCGGCGTAAAGATGCTGCTTGAGGCCGGCGTAGCGCGTGGTCAGGTCCTGCAGCACTTCGCCCACGGTGGCGCCGCTTGCCTCCACGACGTCGAGCTTCTCGGTGAACGGACGCAGGGGCGTCGGGATGTGGATGGAGACGGGCATGGCAAGAGTCCTCGTTCGGGAAACCCTGATTATGACTCCGGATCGGTCGCGGCGCTGTCGCCACTGTCGGCAATGGGCCGTTCGTCGAAGGCCGACCGGTCGTCGCGCAGCATCCAGGCCCGCAGGGCCTCGGGACGGCCATCGCGCACCGAGATGATCGGGTAGACGAAGGTCGGCCACGCGTGGTCGAGATCGTACTGCGACGGCTCGGCCGGGTGGTCGGGATGCGAGTGATAGAAGCCGAGCAGCGACAGACCCGCCGCGCTCGCCTGCCGTTCGGAGGCCAGATAGTCCTGGTCGTCGATGCGGAAGCGGCGGCGCGGGCCTTCGGTGGTCACATTCGGCAGCGGGTGCGTCCCGACGACGTGGTCGCCGTTGCCGAGCAGCGCACCGCAGCACTCGTGCGGGTAGGTGTCGCGGCCGTGCTGTTCGATGGCCGCACGCACGCCTGGTCCCAGCGCGAGCGGCGTCATGGCGTGGAGTCTGCGCGCACAGCGGCAAGCGCGGCCGCCGGCTCCGCGCGTCCCTCGTCCCAGAAGTGTTCGGACAGGTAACGATCGCCGGCGTCGCACAAGATGCAGACCATCACGACGTGGTCGCGGGTCTTGAGCGCCTCGGCTGCGTGTGCCAGTCCGGCAGCCAGGTTCGCGCCGCTCGACACGCCCACGAGCAGTCCCTCTTCGCGCGCCAGTCGCCGCGTCATCTCGTGCGCGTCCTCGGTCGACACCTCGGCCGCATGGTCGGCCAGCGACGGGTCGTAGATCCCCGGCACAATCGCCGTGGCCATGTGCTTGAGCCCTTCGAGCCCGTGCAGGGGCGACTCGGGCTGCACCGAGATGAGCACCACGCTGGGGACATGGGCGCGGAGGTACCGGCCAGTGCCCATGAAGGTGCCGCTCGTGCCAAGCGCGGCCACGAAGTGGGTGATGCGGCCGGCGGTGCCCTCGAGCAGTTCGGGGCCCGTGGTCTCGAAGTGCGCCCGCCAGTTGAACGGGTTGTTGTACTGATCCGGGTAGAAGTACTGCTCGGGGGCCGCCGCGTAGCGTCGTCTGGCTTCGACGATCGCCCCGTCCGACCCGTCCATGGGATCGGTGAAGACCAGCTCGGCCCCGTAGGCCGTGAGGGTCCGCTTGCGCTCGGGGCTGGCGCTCGACGGCAGGCAGAGCGTCACCGGGAAGCCCAGCGCGGCGCCGAGCATGGCGTAGGCAATGCCGGTGTTGCCGGAGGTGGCGTCGAGCAGCCGCTTGCCTGGCGCAAGCGCGCCGGAGCGCAGGCCCTCGAGCACCATGTGGCGGGCGGCGCGGTCTTTCACCGACCCGCCGGGGTTGCTGGCCTCGAGCTTGCCGTACAGCTCGAGACCCGGCACGTCGCGTTCGAGACGCGACAGGCGCACGAGCGGGGTGTGGCCGATGGCGGCCACCAGGGAATGATCCATCGCGGATGCTCTCAGCTTAGGCCACGCCGGCAGCGGGCCAGCCAGCGAAAGTTTCGCTGAATCGAATGCGTGCTCGACATCGTGGCAGAATCCCAGCCCATGGCACTCGACGTCCGGCGCGCGCGGCAACACTTCGCCCGGATCGATCCTGTAATGCTCGACCTCGTAAAACGTGTCGGCCCGTGCCGGCTCGACACTCGCGTCGCTCCTGACGCCTTCCAGGCGCTGCTGCGCGCCATCGTTGCCCAGCAGGTGTCGGCCAAGGCGGCGGCCACGGTCCACGCCCGCCTCTCGGCCCTCGTGCCCGGGGGCGAACCGCGAGCCGAGGCGCTGCTCGCCCTCGACGACGACACGCTGCACGCCACGGGACTGGGCCCGGCCAAGACGCGCTACGTGCGCGACCTGGCGGCCCACGTCGGCGACGGGCGCCTGGACCTGACCTCGCTTGGCGGCCTTGACGACGCCCAGGTAATTGGCGCGCTGACGGCCGTGCGCGGCATCGGCACGTGGACGGCGGAGGTGTTCCTGATTTTCCAGCTGCAGCGGCTCGACGTCTTCCCCGCCGCCGACCTGGCGCTGCTCACCTCGATGCAGCGGCATTACCGGATGCGCGCCCGGCCGACGCCGGCCGAGGGCCGGCGGCGCGCGGAGCGCTGGCGCCCGTACCGGTCGATTGCGAGCTGGTATCTGTGGCGGGCGCTCGACCTGCCCGTGGTGCGGCCGGCTGGGGCTATTTCAGCCGCGCGGTCAGGGTGACGCTGGCGCGGATAATGGTTTCGCCCGGCGCGACCGGCGGCGCGGCATCGCCGGCCATGGGCGCGGCGGTCATGCGCATCATCACCGGTTCGGGCCGGCCGCCAAGCCCGGCTTCCTCGATGCGCACCACGGCCTCCACGGTGGCGCCAGCACCCTTCGCGGCCGCCTCGGCACGAGCCCGCGCATCGGCCACGGCGTGAGTGAGCGCCTCGCGCTCGAGCGCGGCACGCGCCTTCACGTCGAACCGCACCCCCTGCACCGACGTGCCGCCGGCCGCCACGGCCAATTCCAGCACCTCACCCACTTTGGCCAGGTCGTCGAGCCGAACCTCGATCACGTTTCGCGCCAGATAGCCGCGGGGCACCTGCTTGCCGTTCGTGTAGTCGAACTGCGGCTGCAAATCGTAGGACAGCGTGCGGATCGCGACCTTGGGCACCCCGGCCGCCACGATGCGATCCTGCACGGCGGTCATGGCCTTCGCTGATGCCGCCTGCGCGTCCTTGGGCGTCTGCGCGCGGAACTCGACCGCAATCGTCACAAACACCACGTCGGGCACGGCACGCACTTCCCCTTCGCCGTGCACGACCACCATGGCCGGAGCGGGCGCTGCTGGCTGTGCCCCGGCCGCGCCGGAAAGGCTCCCGCACAGACCGAGCACGAGCGCGACCGTTCGCCTCATGGACGAGCCTCGTCCACGGTCAGACCGTCTCCACCGTCTGGCGTCTCGGTGTAGGCCACGCGAAACCCGATGCTGTAGGCGTAGCTGTCGGGCGGCACCTTGTGGCGATAGGCGCAGCGTAACTGCAGTACGTCGTTGGTGACCCACGACCCGCCGCGCAGCAGCCGCATGGTGCCCGACACCGGGCCCGGCGGGTTCACGGTGTCGGGATCTGCGTAGGCGTCGGGCGCGTGCCAGTCGGCCACCCATTCCCAGACGTTGCCACTCACATCGTGCAGACCGAATGAATTGGCCGGGAAGGTGCCCACTGGCCGGGTGCCGCGCATCCGCTTCAATCCCACATCGGGCAGGAAGTTCGACCGCGAGGGATCGATCTCATCGCCCCAGGGATAGCGACGGCCTTCGACGCCGCCCCGGGCGGCGCGCTCCCACTCGGCCTCGGTCGGCAGCCGCACGGCGCGGCCCAGTCGCGTGCCCAGCCACACGCAGTACGCCACGGCATCCGCGTAGGTCACGAGCGTTACCGGATGCAGCCCGCGGTCTTTTGGCAGGTCGCCACCCCGCCAGATATAGGGAGAGGCCAGTTCGCGGAAGGTGGCTTCGGCCGTCGGCGCCACAAACGACGGCAGGTCGCGCACGTCGGGCGCATGGTGGCCCGTATTGCGCACGAACTCCGCGTATTGGGCGTTAGTGACGGGGTGAACCGACAGGTGGAACCTGTCGAGCCTGACCCTTCGCACCGGACGCTCGTCGTCGTCCCCGTCGGTCGACCCCATCTCGAACTCGCCGGCAGGGATCTCGACGAATCGGGGGAGCAGCTCTTCACGCATGGCCGATTATGGCGCTCAGTATACTCGGCGCCGTGCGCGTCCAGCCCTTTCACCCGGGCTCCAGCACACGACGACCCCTGCATCTGCAGAGGGCGCCGCGCGTGTATGGACAACTTACCGGAACACGGGCGCCGTGCGAGCGGGTACCATACCGTCGGACGATATGGGACCTCTCTTCGGCATCACGATTCTGGATTTCACGCGCGTGCTCTCGGGACCGTACTGCACGATGGCGCTGGCCGACCTTGGCGCCCGCGTCATCAAGCTCGAACACCCCGGGCGCGGCGACGACACGCGCCGCTGGGGTCCGCCGTTTCTCGGCGAGGAGAGCGCGTATTTCCTCAGTGTGAACCGCAACAAGGAGAGCATCGCGATCGACTTCAAGACCTCCGGCGGACGCGACGTCGTCGGGCGGCTGCTGGCAAAGGCGGACGTCGTCGTCGAGAACTTCCGTCCCGGCACGCTCGACGGCGTCGGCCTCGACGCCGCCACGGTGCGAGCCGCGCGACCCGAGCTCATCTACTGCTCGATTTCCGGCTACGGACAAACCGGCCCGCGCCGCGACGAGCCCGGGTACGACGCCGTCATGCAGGCCGAAGGGGGCCTCATGAGCATCACCGGCGCCGCCGACGGGCCGCCCTATCGGCTGGGCGTGGCAATCGTGGACATCGTCTCGGGCCTGTTTGCCGCGCAAGGCGTGCTGGCCGCGCTTGTGGCCCGCAGCAACACCGGCCAGGGCCAGGTCGTCGACATCGGGATGCTCGACGCGACGGCGGCGCTGCTTACCTACCAGGCCGGCAACTACTTCGCCACCGGCGACGTGCCCGGCCGGCTCGGCAACCGGCATCCCACGATCGCGCCCTACGAGACGTTTGCGACAGCGGACGGCGACCTGGCGCTGGCGGTCGGCAACGACAGCCTGTGGCAGGCCTTCTGCCGCGCGGCCGAGCTACCTGATCTCGGAGCCGACGCCCGCTTCGCCACCAATGCCTTGCGCGTCGCCAACTACGCCGCGCTCAAGGCGCGGCTCGATCCGGCCTTCGCATCGCGGACCCGCGCCGACTGGACCGCGCGCCTGGTCGAGCACGGCGTGCCGTGCGGAGGCGTGCGCGCGATCGACGAAGTGTTCGCCGATCCGCAGACCATCCATCGCGAGATGGTCGCGACGGTACCGCATGCCACGCTGGGCCAGGTGAAGGTCACCGGCGTGCCGGTGAAGCTCTCGGAGACGCCCGGTAGCGTGCGCACCGGGCCGCCCACGCTCGGACAACACACCGCCGCGATTCTCGACGAGCTGGGATACGATCACGAGGCCGTCCGCGCGCTGGCCGACAGCGGCGCGGTGCGGCTCTGACCATGGATATTGCTCAACTGCGCAAGAGTCTCCTGCAGGCCATCGAGGTCGCCCGGCGCGACGGGGCCGCGCGTCGCGCGCGCGCCGACGAAGCGAGTCGTTTGTACGAGAAGTTCCTCGAAAGCACGGCAGTACCGGTCTTCCGGGCGATGGCCGGTGCGCTCAAGGGCGAAGGGTTGCTCTTCGAGGTGATGACGCCGCTTGGCGGCGTGCGCCTCGTGCCGGAACGTCAGCGCGAAGACGGCATTGAGCTCTCGCTCGACGCCACGCTCGACCCGCCGGCGCCAGTGCTGAGCGTGCTGCGCTCGCGCGGCAGCCGCACGGTGCGGCGCGAGCGGCCGCTGAGCGACGCGCAACGCGTCGAGGGCGTGACCGACGAGGATGTGGCGCGCGTGCTGATTGAAGAACTGCGGCCCTGGCTGGAGCGCTAGCGTTCGACGCGCGTCCCGGCCAGGCTCGCGTCCCACACGCCGCCTCGCGCCCGTAACGGCTCGGTGACCCGGTATCCCGCGCCGCCGCCGGCACCTCCCCACTTCATGCGTCGGCTTGCGCGGGACACCGGGCCACCTCACCTCGCTCACGCTCGAGGGGTTGCGCCGCAGCTGCGTCCGGACGCCACGATCGGACGAGACGTCGCGGCCGGGCGTTCCGCCGCTAACGGACGCTGACGTCGAACAGATCGAGGCGGAATGGAGAAGCGGCCCACGGAAGAAGTCACGCGGGCGCGCCGCATGACCTTCACGTTCGACACCGGCATGCTGGTCGCGCTCGAGCGGCGGAAGGCGCGAGCCACGCAGGCGTTTCGCGCGATCATCAGCCGCGGCCTTCTGCCGATCGTCCCAACGGTTGTGTATGTCGAGTGGTGGCGGGGCGAAGCGATGTGCGCGAAGAGCTTCTGGCTGCGGTTATCGTCGAGGACATGCCCGGGTCGCTCTGCCGCGCGGCCGGGGAAGCACTCGGGGTCGTCAAAGGATCTTCCCTGGCCGACGCGGTCGTCATGGCATCCGCGGCCCTCCGGGGGCGCGGGTGTGGTCCATACCGCTGACGTCCGCGATCTGTCCCGACTGCAGCGTCACTTTCCTACAGTGACCGTGCTCCCTGTCTAAAATCACGCGCGACCGGCGTAGCTTGTTGCCGCTCGTCGAAAACTGACCATCTGAACGCATTCTGCTCACTGACGATTGACCCGGGCGCCGCCGCAGCTCCACATGGCACTACGCATTGTCGCCCCTGGTCAACTCTCATTGGCCACAGCTGGTCAGCTTTCGACGCGCGCCAACAGGCGACCTCCGTTGAGGACCCAGACGGGGTCCCCGGCAGCGAGGAGTGAACGCGGGCGACGTGACGCGAAGGCCGTGTTCGCCTCTAGCCAGTTGCCGGACGGCGAAGACGCATCACGCCTCATCGAGATGGCGCGCGCCCACTCGAATGCCACGGTGCGGAGACGATAGGAAACATTGGCAGGGGTCTGCGGGTGACAGAACATCCATTATCAGACGCTGGCCCCGAAAGATCCTCGACACGGCTTCGCGCACCTGCTCGAATTGCCAGGCGACGTCGCGAGCCCGGCCTGCGCCGGCATCGGAGATCACCGTCACGTTGGGCCCTCTAGCCTCGACCACACGCGCTGAGCGGAGGCGGGAGCCGCAACCGCGAGCGACAGAAGCGCCACTTTCACGACGGAGGCAGTGGACATGGTGATTCCCTGAGCAGACCGGGTGTATCGCAGGAGGCCCGCACGAATTGGACGGACCTGGACGCTGACATCTTGATAGCCTTCCCGGACGGATTGCAAACCGGCGCATCGCGCCATGGTGAGTGTGACCGGAGGGAGGGCCGTCCCCGTATAATCCGCAGCGCGTGGCCCTCACCCCCGGCACCCGAATCGGCGTCTACGAGATCACGGCCCAGATCGGTGCTGGCGGGATGGGGCAGGTCTACCGGGCGCGCGACACCACACTTGGTCGCGACGTGGCGCTCAAGGTGCTGCCCGAAGCCTTCGCGCACGACGCCGAGCGGCTGGCGCGGTTCCAACGCGAAGCCAAGACGCTGGCGGCGCTGAATCATCCCCACATCGCGATCATTCACGGCTTCGAACAGACCCCTTCGACGCCTTCGACAAGCTCGGGGCCAGCAGGCTCAGGGCAGGCGGGTGTTCACGCGATCGTGATGGAACTGGTCGAGGGCGACGACCTGTCCCAACGGATCGCCCGCCGCCGCGCCAAGGGCGATTCGGCGAGGCAGGTAGGAATGCCGCTCGACGAGGCTCTGCCGATCGCCAGACAGATCGCCGAGGCGCTCGAAGCGGCGCACGAACAGGGGATCATCCATCGCGATCTGAAGCCCGCGAATATCAAGGTGCGCGCGGACGGTACGGTGAAGGTGTTGGACTTTGGCTTGGCCAAAGCGATGGACCCGCCAGCGTCGTCTGATGCCTCGCATTCGCCCACCATCACGTCGCCCGCCCACCTTCGTCAGGGCTACGGCGCGCCAGGCACTGAGCCGGGCATGATTCTCGGCACCGCGGCCTACATGAGTCCCGAGCAGGCGCGTGGGATGCCGACCGACAAGCGCTCGGACATCTGGTCCTTCGGCGTGGTGCTGTGGGAGATGCTGACCGGCACGCGGTTGTTCGGGGGCGCGACGGTCTCTGACACCCTCGCGTCCGTGCTGACGACCGAGCCGCCGTGGAGCACGCTCGCGCCCACGACGCCTGCGCCGGTCCTACGCCTGCTGCGCCGCTGCCTTCAGAAAGATCGGACGCGCCGGCTGGCCGACCTCGCCGATGCGCGGCTCGACCTCGACGACGCGCTCGCGGAGCAACCCGAAGAGCGTTCCGTCCCAGTGGTTGATCCGCGCGGGCGACCGCTGTTCCGGCCGTCGTTGTGGCGCCGCGCGACACAGGGCACGGCTCTCGTGACGATGGGCGCGATGCTTTCGGGTGCGGGCGTCTGGTCGCTGACCCGGCATGAACCCCCCGCGGTCGTCCGCACAACGGTGACCACGTCGGACCCGTCTGCCTTGGTGCAGCAAGGCAGCGATCGCGACGTGGCCATCACACCCGACGGTTCGCGTATCGTCTACCGCGGCTCGAACCAATTGCTGGTGCGGGCCCTCAATCAGCTCGAGCCCGAGGTGCTGAGCGGCCTCGGAGCGCCACGGAACGTCTTCATCTCACCTGACGGACAAAGGGTGGGCTTCTTCGACGGTGCCGCGCTCAAGCATGTGGCCATTACTGGAGGGTCGCCGGTGCTGGTCACGACCATCGACGGCCCGCCCCGCGGCGCCACATGGAGCCCGCATGGAACCCTCGTGTTCGCGACGGATTCGCCGGCAACAGGCCTCCAGCAAGTCGCGGTGGCCGGAGGCGAGGTTACGGTGCTCACGAGGGCCGATCCAGGACGTGGCGAGGGCGATCACCGCTGGCCTGAGTTTCTGCCCGGAGGCGAGGCACTGCTCTTCACCATCACGCCACGCGAATCGGGAGACCTCGACAACGCGCAAATCGCGGTGCTCGACCTGGCGTCGCGAACGTACACAGTGCTAGTGCGCGGCGGGAGCCACGCCCAATACGTATCGAGCGGGCACCTGGTCTACGGGGACGGTGGCAAACTATGGGCCGTCGCGTTCGATCTCCGGCGTCTCGCAGTGGTGGGAACACCGGCCCAAGTGCTCGACGGCGTCACGACGACCTTTCTCGGGGCCGCGAACGTGGCGGTGGCTGGCAACGGATCACTCGTCTATGTTCCGGGCGGGGCTGGCGCGGGGGCCCGGCTGACTGCCATGTGGGTGGATCGCCAGGGGCGCTCGTCACCGCTGCCCGGCCTGCCTGTGGATTCCTATCGAGACGTCCGCGTGTCACCCGACGGCGCCCGAGTCGCGTTCGCGACCGAGACAGACGTGTGGACCTACGAGATCGCGCGCGCGACGCTGAGCCGCCTTACGACCGACAGCGCTTCGGACCGCAGCCCGCTGTGGACGCCGGACGGGCAACGCATCGTGTTCACGTCGAACCGATCGGGATACCCCGAGCTGTTCTGGCGGCCGGCCGACGCCAGCGGCATGGATCGGCCGCTTCTGACGCGTGCAAAGGACCTCCGCGACCTGCGAGGGACCGGCTGGTCGAAAGACGGCACGCAGCTGCTGTTTACCGAGGTGACGCAGAGTCCGGGTGCCGTCGGGCAGTTTGCGGTCGAGCGCCCATCCGATGTCAAGATGCTGCTGAAAAACAACTTCAGCCACGCACACGCGGTTGTCTCTCCCAATGGGGCTTGGATGGCCTACCAATCGAACCTGTCCGGTCGCAACGAGATCTACGTCGAGCGCTACCCGGACCTTGGCGGCCGACAACAGGTGTCCTCGAGCGGCGGGATGCTCCCCCTGTGGTCACCCACCGGAGGCGAAATGTTCTTCACCGATTCGAGAACTGGAGAATTGATGGCAGTTGCAGTGCAGTTGAGCCCCCTTGTTATCGGGACTCCGCAAGGGTTGGTCGGGTTGGAGTTTTCCTCGCTGATGCCCAACAATCACCCGTACGACATCGCTCCCGATGGCCGGTTTGTGATCCTCCGCCCGGCTCAAGAAGGATCTTCCCGCGGGCGATCGACGCACATGATCGTCGTACAGAACTGGTTCGAGGAATTGAAGCAGCGGGTTCCGGTGCCGTAGCTGCTAACGATGGCCACCGGTACTCGCCTCGCCCCGTACGAAGTTCTTTCGCTGCTCGGTCATGTGGCTTTGGATTGACGCCCCACCCGTACATTAGCTAGACTAGCTAAATGATTGCCGTCAACATGCACGAGGCCAAGAGCCGGCTCTCTGAACTGGTCAAGGCCATCGAGGAACGAGACGAAGTCGTCGTGCTCTGCCGCAATGGGGTTGAAGTGGCGGAGATCCGGCGGCGCGTCGCACGTCGCAAAGTGCGCGACCTGCGGCCGGATCCGAAGTTCCGCGTCGAGTTCGCCGCTGGCTATCAGCCGTCCGAAAAGCTGACCGACGACGAATGGCCCCCCGACCCGCGGTGAACGTGCTGCTCGACACCTGCGCGCTGCTGGCGCTGGCCCGAGGTGACCTGCCGGCGGCGGCGGCCGCGGCGCTGCGCACCGCGCCGGAGGCCCTGGTGTCCAGCGTCAGCGCGTGGGAGGTGGCGATCAAGGTGGCCGCGGGCAAACTTCGGCTGGCGGCACCGCCTGCCGACTGGTTTCTCGATCTGCTCGACCGATACCGCCTGCGGGAACTGCCGCTCGAGGCTCGTGTCGCGTGCGCCGCGGCGGCCCTGCCACCGCTCCACCGCGACCCGTTCGATCGCGTGCTGGTGGCGCTGGCACACACGCACGCTCTCACCGTGCTCACGTCCGATGGCGACATTTCCCGCTACCCAGGCACGAAAACGGTCTGGTGACGGCTTCGCCGGCTATTCGAGGCCGACGATCCGTCTGACAAACGACGTGGTCATGCGGGGCAATCTGGTGCCGGATGCGCACGTCGCCACCATCATGCTGCAGCACGGTGTGACGACGATCTACACGAACGATCGCGACTTCCTGAAGTTTCCCGACCTGAAAATCAAAGACCCGTTCGCGTAGGCCTTCACCTGCCTTCACCACGTCGGAATGCCTGGCCGCCACGTCGATACGCTCGCCCTGATGCTCCTGCAGTCCTCATCTGCCGAGCGGAACGGCGTGCGGAGATCCGAGCCAGCAGCGCCAACCGAATGCCTCGGTCGGCCTCCAACCGCATCGGCGGATTCTACGCCACGCCGCGCACCGCTAGGTCAGCCGAAGGCGTCGCTCGAAGCCGCACCGCGCGCACCGGTAACGCCGATAGGCTTGGGGCGGTACCTGCCACAGCACGTTGCCAGCCTGCTGGTACTCGATCCCCACGAACTGCAGATCGCTGTTCGGCCCGGTGCATTCGGGGCATCGAAGCGGGCTACGGTTATCGAAGTCTGTCATGGTGGACATCGCAGCCTAGCTCCCGATGGCGGGAAGGCGCAACACGCCGCACATCGCGCCGAACACGTTGCCCGACAGTCGAGCCGTCACGCTTCGATTCTGGTCTAGGCATCGGCCCGTCGCCATATAATCCGCAGCACGTGGCCCTTATTCCAGGCACGCGGATCGGCGTCTACGAGATCACCGCGCTGCTCGGCGAGGGCGGGATGGGGCAGGTGTATCGAACGCGCGACACTACCCTCGGTCGAGTGAGCCTTTCCGCACGAGCGGTCCAAGCGTGCAGATCTTCTTGACGACCAACGTGGTGTGCATCGTGAAGAGCTTCGCCGGCTTCACGATCGACTTCTTCGGAAGGATGCCATCGATGCAGCCAGCGCGGG
Organism: Acidobacteriota bacterium; assembly: GCA_031376505.1. Lineage (GTDB taxonomy): Bacteria > Acidobacteriota > Vicinamibacteria > Vicinamibacterales > UBA2999 > CADEFD01. Next base: position 76,448 of record JANMDX010000237.1, on the reverse strand, counting down.
ACGCCTCTTTAGAGGACGTGAGGTCGGTGAACGGGAAGGCGACGAGAACGATATCGCCGCGCCTACAGCGTGTCGTAGACGGCATCGGCCGGGTTGTTCCAGAAGTCGAAACTCTTTTCGGCAGCTTTCAGCCAGCCGACCGTCTCGCGGATGTCGCGAAGCTCCTCGTCGGAGAGCACCGTATAGATGGTGCCGGGTGTTGCGCCCTCGACCTGCTCGAGCGGTGCGAAGACGCCGTCTTGGTACGAGACTTTGATGCTCATGGCGTATCCGTGATTGTAGCGCCAGAACGCATCAACTGACGGGTGATGGCGCCAACGGGCGTGTCAGGTGCGACCAAAGCCGTGGACGGTCTTGGCCAGTTCCACGCGGCAGTTCGTCCGTATAATCGGCAGCACGTGGCTCTGACACCCGGCACCCGGCTCGGCGTCTACGAGATCACCGCCCTGCTCGGCGAAGGCGGCATGGGACAGGTGTATCGCGCGACCGACACGAGGCTGAAGCGTCAGGTCGCCATCAAGGTGCTGCCCGCCGCCGTCGCTGCTGACTCGGAGCGACTGTCGCGCTTCCAGCGCGAGGCCGAAGTGCTGGCCGCGCTGAACCATCCCCACATTGCCGCCATCTACGGGCTTGAGGAGCACGCTGGCGTGTCGGCGATCGTCATGGAACTGGTCGAGGGCGAAGACCTGTCGCAGCGCATTGCGCGCGGCCCGATCCCGATCGATGAGGCGCTGCCGATCGCCCGGCAGATCGCGGACGCCCTTGCGGCGGCGCACGAACAGGGCATCATCCATCGCGATCTGAAGCCCGCGAACATCAAGGTACGGGCGGACGGCACCGTGAAGGTGCTCGACTTCGGTTTGGCCAAGGCACTCGCGCCGGCGTCGGCGAGTGACGCCGCGGCGGCCGGAGCGGCCGCGGCCACCATCACGAGCCCGGCCATGACGCAGCCGGGCGTTATCCTGGGCACGGCGGCCTACATGAGTCCTGAGCAGGCGCGCGGGAAGCTGGCCGATAAGCGCGCCGACATCTGGTCCTTCGGCGTGGTGCTGTGGGAGATGCTGACCGGCGCGCGGTTGTTCGCGGGTGCAACGGTGCCAGACACACTCGCGTCCATCTTGACGGCAGAACCGCCATGGGGCGTGCTGGCACCCACGACGCCGGCGGCGATTCGACGTGTGCTGCGCCGCTGCCTCGAAAGGAACCACACGCGACGTCTGGCCGATATCGCCGACGTGCGGCTCGAACTCGACGATGCGGTCACCGACGACCACGTCGATCGTTCTGCCGCACCGGTCGTCGTGCCACCGCGCGCGCGAGTGACGATGGCGTGGGCTGCAGCTCTGGTCTGCGCCGCGACTGCGCTGGGTATGGGCATCGCGCTGCTGCGCCGGCCGGCGGAGGTCGTAACACCCGTGTATCGCAGCACGGTGGTCGTGAACGAAAGCCTCGCCATTAGGGCGCCCTCGCAAAGGTTCAGGCTCTCCCCTGACGGCCGCCGGCTGGCCTACGTGGCGCTCGACCAAAGCGGGCGCACGATGCTCTTTGTACGCGCGCTCGACAGCCTCGCCGGCCAGCCCCTGGCGGGCACCGACGACGCGACCGCGCCGTTCTGGTCACCGGACAGCCGCGTCATTGCCTTCTTCGCGGACGAGAAGCTCAAGCGAATCGACGCCGGTGGGGGACCGGTCACCGTCATTTGCGATGCGCCGGCACCGACCGCCCGCCGCGTCACTCCGGGATCCTGGAGTCGTGACGATGTCATCCTGATGTCGTCGCCGACGTCGATGACGATTGCACAGGTCGCGGCTGGCGGCGGCACGCCATCCGCCGCGACCACGCTCGACGCCGGCCGCGCTGAAACGCAGCATGGGTTTCCGTTCTTCCTTCCCGGTGGCCGGCGGTTTCTCTATGTCGCCTACAACGGCCTTGTGCCTCTGGGGCTGTACGTTGGTTCGCTCGACGGGCAGGCGCCGGTTCGCGTGATGGATACCGAGTCGGACGCCCAGTATGCCGGCGGGTCGTTGCTGTTCGTGCGAAGCGCAACCCTGATGAGGCAGCCGTTCGATCCCGCCACGCTCGCGTTGACCGGCGAGGCGGTGGTGCTCGGCGAACGCGTGCTGATGAATGCCACCTTCATGCGCGCCGGGGCATTCTCCGTGTCAGAGAACGGCGCACTCGTCTACCAGGGATTCGGAGGCGCGGGAACGGCGCGCCTCGTGTGGTCGGATCGCGCCGGTCGTCAGACGGCCATCGTGGACGAGCGGTTGCAGTATCGAGACCTGCACCTATCCCCTGACGGGACGCGTGCCGTGGTGAGCGTTGTCAGCGTGCGAGAGAACAACAGTGACGTCTGGGTAGTCGATGTCGGGCGCGGACAGCAGGCGCGGTTCACCTTCGATGCCACCGACGACCTCTCGGCCATCTGGTCCCCACAGGGCACCGACGTCGCGTTCTCCTCCCGACGCAAGGGGAAACTAGATCTCTATCGCAAGTCCGTCGGTGGGGCCGACCGCGAGGAGGTTCTACTGGACGACCCGGTGGACAAGACTCCGACCAGTTGGTCGTCCGACGGAAAGTTCATCTTGTATTCCATCAACAGTGCCCGAACGGGACCTGATGTCTGGGTGTTGCCGCTGACCGGCGATCGGAAATCCTTTCCGTTCCTCGAAACAACTACCGACGAACGGTTCGCGCGGTTCTCGCCCGATGGCCACTGGGTGGCTTACATGTCGTCGGAATCTGGCCGCAGTGACGTCTACGTCACGCGCTTTCCCGGCCCAGGTGGCAAGCGGCAGGTCTCGCGCGCGGGCGGACACTATCCGCGCTGGCGGTCGGACGGGAAGGAACTGTTCTACCTGTCGCCCGACAACCGTTTGATGGCCGCGTCCGTCACCGTGAACAGCGACCGCGTCGAGGTGGGAGCCGTGCAGCCGCTCTTCGAGATGCGCGCGCCAGAGGGCTTGGGCTTGCCACGTGACTTCTACGATGTGGCCAGCGACGGTCAACGCTTCATGCTCGTGGTGCCCGATGAGACGACGTCAACTCCGTTGACCCTGGTCACCAACTGGCCAGCGATCGTGAACAACCGCAGATAGGTCTGACACGTGGCCCTTGCTCCCGGTACCAGACTCGGCGTCTACGAGATCACGGCCCTGCTCGGCGAAGGCGGCATGGGGCAGGTATATCGCGCCACCGACACGCGCCTGAAGCGCCAGGTCGCAATCAAGGTGCTGCCGCCAGCGCTCGCGGCCGACACCGACCGCTTGGCGCGTTTCCAGCGCGAGGCGGAAGTGCTGGCGTCGCTCAACCATCCGCACATCGCGGCCATCTACGGCCTGGAAGAGAGCAGTGGCACCTCGGCGCTCGTGATGGAGCTGGTGGAAGGTGAAGACCTGTCGAAGCGCCTTGCGCGCGGGCCTATTCCCGTGCCCGACGCACTCGTCATCGGTCGCCAAATCACCGAGGCGCTCGAAGCTGCCCACGACCGCGGCATCATCCATCGGGATCTCAAGCCCGCCAACATCAAGGTGCGTGCCGACGGCACGGTGAAGGTGCTCGATTTCGGCTTGGCGAAGGCGCTGGACCCCGCCAGCGGGGCGAATGAGGCCATGGCTGCGGCAACCGTCACCTCACCCGCGATGACTCATCCGGGCATGATCCTGGGCACGGCGGCCTACATGAGCCCGGAGCAGGCGCGTGGCTCGGCCGTCGACAAGCGCGCCGACATCTGGGGCTTCGGCTGCGTGTTCTACGAGATGCTCACGGGCGCGCGGGCGTTCCCTGGCAATCACGTCACGGAGGTACTGGCGTCGGTGCTGGCACGCGAGCCCGACTGGGCGAAGCTGCCTGCGGGGATTTCGCCTACAGTCGCGACCTACCTCAGAAGGTGTCTGCACAAGGACGCGAAACAGCGCGTGCATGACATCGCCGACGTGCGGCTGGCGCTGGACGGCGCGTTCGACGTGGCGCTGCCGATCGCGCCTACGCCCCCACAGCCGGCGCGGCGCGGCTGGGCGCTGCCGGTTGGCGCAGCGGTGCTTGCGGCCGCGGCCGCGGCCGCGATTGCGTGGCTGATGCGCCCGGCACCGCCCGCGTCGCCGCGCACCACTCGTCTCGAAGTGGGGATGACTGGCGCGGTGATGACAATGACCGACGGCCAGCGCCACATCGCGATTGCGCCGGATGGCAGCCGCGTGGTTTACATCGGCAATCTTGGCACCACGCTGTTCGTGCGCCCACTGGATTCGCTCGAGTCAACCGCGCTCTTCCAACGCTTTCCCCGCGGACCATTCATCTCTCCAGACAGCGCCTGGATTGGGTTCAGTGACTTGGGTCAGATCAAGAAGGTGCCTGTGGGCGGTGGGCCCGTGGAGACGATCGTGGTGATGGATGCTCCGACGTCGCGGGGCGCGTCGTGGGGACCGGACGATGCGATTGTCTTCGCCACGACCAACGGCACGACGGGGCTGCAACGTGTCAGCGCCAACGGTGAAGGGTTGGTTGTGCTGACCCGGCCCGACCGAGAACATGGCGAGGCCGATCACTTCTGGCCAGAGTGGCTCCCTGGTGGCAGGGTGTTGTTCACCATCGCGGCATCATCCGGTGGTCTCCAGGCGTTCAGGGTGGCCGTGCTGGACGTGGCAACGGGCGCCAAGACAGTGCTCTTCACTGGTAGTCACGCGTCCTATGTCATGGGCGAATCGCCCGCCGATCTCGGACACCTGCTGTTCATGACCGCCGGCACGCTCTGGGCGGTGCCATTCGATCCCGTCCTGCTCGAAACGCGCGGCAATCCTGTGGAAGTCATGCGCGACGTCGTCACCACGGCCAGCGGCGACATCGATGCGGTCGTGTCGAACGATGGCACCCTCGCCTATGTCTCCGGCCGGCCACTCGCGGAGCCTGCGCGCACGCTGATGTGGGTGGATACCAAAGGAGCGGAGTTCCCGATCCCGGCGCCTCGGCGCGCCTACATCCATCCGCGGCTGGCCCGCGACGGCCGTCGCTTGGCGCTCTTTGCGTCCGATCAGGAGCTGGATGTCTGGCTCTCGGATCTCGTGCGGCCGACGCTCACTCGAGTGACGTCTGGTGCCGGTGTCGAGAGCTACCCCGTATGGACACGGGATGAGCGGCGTCTCATCTTCAGCTCGCAGAGCGAGAGTGTCGGCAACCTGTATTGGCAGCGCGCCGATGGCGGCGGCGTGCCCGAACGGCTCACCGAAAGCCCAACCTGCAGCAGCCAACGGCGGTCTCGCCAGACGGCAGCATGCTCGTCTTCATGGAGGTCAACGCCAAGGGCGACTACGACCTGATGCAGATGAGCCTGAACGGCGATCACAAGGTGTCGCCGCTCGTGCAAACGGCCTTCTCTGAGCGGAACGGCGTCATCTCGCCGGATGGTCACTGGCTGGCCTACGTAGCGGACGACTCGGGGCATTTCGAGATCTACGTCAGCCCCTATCCCGATGTCGGCAGCAGCCGCACCCTGGTCTCGGCTGAGGGCGGCGTACGACCGATCTGGTCGCCCAAGGGCACAGGGCTGTTCTACGTCAACCCTTCCGGCGCCGTGATGGCCGTCGCGGTCAGCCCTGGGCCTATCTTGAAAGCCTCGGCGCCCGTATTGAGGGTCCGTGACGGGTACTTCACTTCTCCTGGCAATCCTGGACGCACTTACGACGTGTCCGCGGACGGTGAGCGCCTGTTGATGATCAAGGACGACCAGCAGGATGCGCCGCACGGATTCGTGATCGCGCAGCATTGGATTCAGGAACTCCTGCGGCTCGTTGCGGCGAAGTGAGCGACATCGTTGGCCGGCCACCCAGCGGGGAAGGGCTCCATGAAACGCATTCTCGTCGCCGCTCTCGGAATGCCTCCCGACGAACCCGGTCCGATTCAAGGCGCAATCCCCCTGAGTGTTGATTTTCGTCTTTCATTCGCATAATCGTGCCGTGTCAAAGGAAACCGCGTGAGTGACCCGATCGACGACCTGTCCGCACTGCGAATCGACCGTGCTCCCTTGGCTGCGCCGACCCGTCGTTGGGGACGTTGGGTCGCGCTGCTGGTGACAGTCGGCACGGCCGGGGCCGGCGCATGGTGGCGGTCCAACCGGATCGTGCCAACCGAAGTGGAAGTGGCCCCGGTCAGCCAGCGTGCCGCCGGCGCTCGTGCCCAAGAGCGCCATGCGCACCGAGGGCGGCGCCGGCTGCGTGTTTTCCGTGAAGCAGAACACCGTGGAACGGCGCGCCGTGCAGACGGCGGGCACCGACGGCGACCGCGCGGTCGTGGCGCCGCCGGCCGGCATCGCCGAAGGCACTCCGATTGTCGTCAAGTAAGGAGCAGCGGTCTCATGAGCGCACTCGTAGAGGTTACCGGCGTCCACAAGTACTTCACCCGCGGCAACGAACGCATCGACGTGCTGAAGGGCGTGAACCTCGAGATTCCCCAGGGCGACTTCGTGGCCTTGATGGGCCCGTCGGGCTCGGGCAAGACGACGCTGCTCAATCTACTGGGCGGACTCGATGCGCCATCCGGCGGCTCGGTGGAGGTGGCCGGCACGAACATCTCGGCACTGGACGGCGGCCAGCTCTCGCGCTGGCGGGCGCATCACATCGGCTTCGTCTTCCAGCTCTACAACCTGTTGCCGGTGCTCACCGCCGAACGCAACGTCGACCTGCCGCTGCTGCTCACCAACCTGTCGAAGGCCGAGCGTAAGAAGCGCGTGGCGATTGCCCTCAACGTGGTGGGGCTGGCGGACCGCGCGAAGCACTATCCCCGCCAGCTCTCGGGCGGCCAGGAGCAACGCGTGGGCATCGCCCGGGCCATCGTCACCGACCCCACGCTGCTGCTCGCCGACGAACCCACCGGCGACCTTGATCGCAAGTCGGGCGACGAGATCCTCGACCTGCTCGCGACGCTCAACGAGAAGCAGGGTAAGACCATCGTGATGGTCACGCACGACCCGCGCGCGGCCGAGCGGGCCACACGCACGCTGCACCTCGAGAAGGGCGTGCTGCTCGGAGAAGTCGCATGAAGTACCTGCCCTTGTTGTGGAGCAGCCTGTGGCGCAAGAAGGTGCGTACCGTCTTCACGCTGCTCTCGATCTTCATTGCCTTCCTGCTGTTCGGCCTGCTGATGACAATCCGCGGCGCCTTCAGCTTCGGCGTCGAGATCGCCGGCCTGGATCGCCTGGTGCTCATCAACAAGGTGAGCCTGATCATGTCGCTGCCGGTCAGCTACCTCGAACGCCTGCGGGCTACCGACGGGGTCACGATGGCCACGCACAACTCGTGGTTCGGCGGCGTCTACCAGGACCCGTCGAACTTCTTTGCGAAGATCAGCGTCGAGCCCGAGCCGTTCATGAAGCTCTATCCGGAATACAGAGTGCCGCCGGAGCAGATGAAGGCCTGGCTCGCCGATCGGCAGGGCGCCGTCGTGGGCGTCGACCTGGCCAAACGTTTCGGCTGGAAGATGGGCGACCGCGTGCCGATTCTAGGCACCATCTGGCAGCCCAAAGTGGGCCAGGTGTGGGAGTTCAACATCGCGGGCATGTACGACGCCGATCCCGGCGTGGACAAGACCCAGTTCTTCTTCCGCTACGACTACCTCGACGAAAATCGCAGCGGCGGGCAAGGGCGGGTGGGCTGGTACATCGTGAAGATAGCCGACCCCGGGCGGGCACAGGCCATGGGCGCCACCTTCGACGAGATGTTCGCGAACTCGTCGTCGGAAACCAAGACCACGACCGAAAAGGGTTTCCTCGAGGGCTTTGCCAAACAGCTCGGCGACATCGGCGCAGTCATGGTGGCCATTCTGATTGCCGTGCTCTTCACCATGCTGCTCGTGGCCGCCAATACCATGGCGCAGTCGGTGCGCGAGCGCACCAACGAGATGGGCGTGTTGAAGACGCTCGGCTTCTCGAACGGCTCGATCCTGGCGTTGGTGCTTGGCGAATCGTTGTTGATTGCGATCCTGGGCGGCGCCGCCGGGCTCGCGACGGCGTGGTTCATCGTGCAACAGGGCGATCCTACCGGCGGCATGCTGCCGATCTTCGTGCTGCCCGGGCGCGACGTGGCGATTGGGGCGGGCTTGATCGTGCTGCTGGGTCTTGTCGCCGGCGCAGTGCCGGCCGCCACCGCCATGAACCTGAAGATCACCGACGCGCTGCGGCGCGGCTGAAGACGAGGCTGAGATGCTGTACTGGATCGGCCAGACCATCGCCATTATTGCGCTCAACCTGCGCACCATCCCCCAGCGCCTGAGCTCGTCGGGGGTCGCCATCATCGGAATCGCCGGCGTCGTCGTGGTGCTGGTGTCGGTGCTCTCGATCGCGGCCGGCTTCACCGCCGCGATGCAGAACTCGGGGTCGCCGACGCGCGCGCTGGTGATGCGCAGCGGCGCCGACAGCGAGATGACGAGCGGCGTGAGCGGGTCCGAGGCCGATCTCATCCGGCAGGCGCCGGGCCTGCGCCGCGATGGCCAGACGGCGCTGGCCTCGGCCGATCTCTCCGTGAGCATCGACCTGCCCAAGATCAGCACCGGCTCCCCGGCCAACGTGCCGATGCGCGGCATCGGCCCGCAGACGCTGACCGTGCGCGACAACACCACGATCGTCGCGGGCCGCATGCTCGAGTTCGGCACCAACGAGATCGTGGTCGGCCGCGGCGCCAGCACGCAGTCTTGCCGGCCTCACGCTGGGCAATCAGTTGCGCTCCGGCCAGAACAGCTGGAACGTCGTGGGCATCTTCGACGCTCAGGGCGGCGTGTCGGAAACCGAAATCTGGTGCGACGCGCGCGTGCTGCAGGGCGCCTACCGGCGCGGCAACACCTACCAACTGGTGGTGGCAAAGCTCGATTCCTCCGACACCTTCGACACCTTTCGCGACTGGCTCACCGCCAACCCGCAGCTGAACGTGCAGGTGCGGCGCGAAACCGAGTACTACGCGCAGCAGTCGCGGGCGCTGAGCGGCCTCATTCGTGGCGTCGGCTTCGGTATCGCCGCGCTGATGGGCATCGGCGCGGTCTTCGGCGCCATCCTCACGATGTACCCCGCCGTGTCCACGAGGTCGCGCGAAATCGCCACGCTGCGCGCCCTGGGCTTCGACGCCAGCTCGGTGGTGGTGTCGGTGATGGCCGAGTCCATGGCCCTGGCAGCCATCGGCGGCGTGATCGGCGGCATCATCGCCTACCTGGGCTTCAACGGCTACCAGACCTCGACCATCAACTTCCAGACGTTCAGTCAGGTGGCGTTCGCCTTCCGCGTCACGCCGCAGCTGCTGGGACTTGGGTTGATTTATGCGCTGCTGATGGGCCTCGTTGGCGGCGTGTTCCCGGCGATTCGCGCGGCCCGGCTGCCGATTCCCGTGCCCTGCGAGAGCTCTGAGCCCCTCTCGCCTGGGCCTGCCCGACGCGAAGTCACCGCCCCGCTGTCACCCACCCGACACGGGCTTCCGCTCGGCTCGCCATGCCGTGGCGTACTTTCAGCGTACGACGTATCCGGCGCGCCACGCGTCCTGCGGACGACGGTCGGGCGACGGCCATCGTTCGTCGGGATGACGCCGCGGCGACACCCCGCCCGCCGGCGGGACGATAGGAAACACTAGCAGGGGTCTGCGGGTGACAGAACATCCATTGTCAGACCCTGGCCCCCACGCCCTGGGCGAATTTTCGAGCTTGCCCAGCTTACCGCCGTGCCACACGCACATTGGCGCGTCCTCGGGGCCACGTCGGGCATGCGGACGACCGACCCGGGGCCACGTGACAGCCACTTGGCACACCTCCGGCGGGACCGCGCCCGGGGGACGCGCCGACGAGGACGATACGGGCGGCGGAAGCGCGACGGGTAGCTAGGCGTCGTCGTCGCTGTTCGGCGGGGCGCGGGCCGGCGCCGGCCTCGGCACGTCGGCAGGCAGGCCCAGGTGCGTCAAGATCCGCAGCGCCACGGCCGACGCCTCAATGAGCGCGATCAGCCGCAGGCGTCCGCCACAGCGGGGACAGGCCAGCACGTCGATCTCGAACGCGCGGCGCATCAGGTCGGCCCACGACGTACCTCGGGCCGAGGGGCGCGGCGTGACGCCGGATGCCGACGCCTCGACGCGGGCGTCAGCGGTGACTTGCGGGGCGCGGCGCGGCACCACCTCGACACGCCACGTGGCACGCGGGACCAGCAGCCCGTGGTACAGCACCAGGTTCACCCTCGGGCGGGATACCAGCACCGCGAGCCGTCCCAGGAAGGCCGTCGGGGTGAACGCGATCTGGGTCGTGCCGTCGGCCCACGCGTGGCGGAGTTGTAGCACCACCTGGCCGTCGGGCGTCAGCTGCAGGCGTGGTCCGGCCACCCTTACACGAGAACGCGACCAGGGGCTCGGCCTGGCACCCACCGCACTGGAACCGCGCGAAACCGCCAGCGAGCCGAGGCCCCTGCCACGCGGACTGTGCGTGGTGGGGTGGGAAGAAGCCGCACGCCAGGAACGCCCGGAACGCCTCCTCCACAAAGCGTGGCACGCCCTCGCCGTCGCGCACACTTGCCGCTTCGGCGATAAGCGTCTGCAGGTGCTCGCGTACCACACGATGCAGCACGTCCGCCGCGGGGTCGCGCGGGGTGTAGTCGACCGACGGCAGGGCCACCGTCCCCAACTCGGCAGATCGCGTGCCGCCGGCCGCAGGGCCTCAACACGTAGGGTTGCCCCCACATCACAGGCTCGCCGTGGCGGATTCGGCGTACGGCGACTTCGCAGCACGTCGCACTAATGTCGGGCCAGTCAGCGGAGACGCGCGTGTCTAGTAGCGCCGAGCGCTCGACGCGCGTCCTCGGCCAGGCTCGCGTCCCAAACGCCTCCTCGCGCCCGCAACGGTTCGGTGACCCGGAATCCCGCGCCGCCGCCGGCACCTCCCCACTTCATGCGTCGGCGGGCGGGGGACACCGGACCATCTCACCTCGCTCAATAGGGCGCGTTGACTCTCAGGTTCAGGAAGCGACCCGTCGCCGTCTGGTAAGTCACGTCGAAGAACCGATCGCCCCCGCCGTCGCCGCGCAGGGCGCCCACCGCGTCCGAGGGCTCGCGCGCCGCTGAGTAGGTGAACCACACGTGCATCTCACGCGGCCGGAGGCGCCCGCCGCAGTAGACGCGCACGTAGTTCCGCAGCGATCCCTGGACTAGCAGCCACCGCTCGGCGGACTCGACGGCACTCACCGCGTCCAGCGCTTCGTTGCTGCCAAGGAAGACCGGCAGGCGCTCCTCCATCGCTCGCACGTCCTCGAGCGAAGGTTCCCAGACGCCCCAAGGCCCGACGACGCCCACAACGCCCAGGTCATCGACGCGCAGCGGACGCGCCGAAGACCACGAGGCCGGCACACCCGCGCAGCCCTCTTTCGTAGAGTTCTGCGGGTTGAATCCGAACAGGAACGTCGCAGCGATGAGAGCGGTCAGCCCCGTGTAGTACTCCTTCATCGAAACGTTCAGCGATCGCTAGTCTGCCATGCAGGGAGCCAGCGGACTAACCGAACTACGGGGCGAGCCGCCGCGGCCGGGCGTTCCGCGCAGCAGACGCATGAAGTGGGGTGGTGCCGGCTGCGGAGCGGAATGCCCGGTCGCGGCGGCGAAGAGAGCAAAGTGCGCGGAATGCCCGGTTGCGGCGGCGAAGAGAGCAGCTCGCTCAGCGTGGAACGCGTGGGCTACGCCAGTCGTTCCACAAACGACGTGTCGATGCCCTCGCGGCGGAGCAGCGCCAGCAGACCCACCTTGTCGTCGGCCTTGCGATAGGCTTCCCGCACGTCCACCGCGCCGCTCTGCACGAAAGCCACGAGCGCGTCGTTCAAGGGCGCCATCCCGAGCTTGCGGCCGCTGTCGATGGCGCGGGGCAGCTGGGCAATCTGGCCGTCGCTGACGAGCGCCGCGACGGCGTTGGTATTCAGCACGAGCTCGCGCGCCGCCAGGCGTCCGCCGCCGGCCTTGCGCAGCAGCACCTGTGCCACCACGCCGCGCAGATGTTCGGCCAGTGCGGCCCGCACGTTGCGGCGCTGTTCCGAGGGGCAGAGGTCCACGAGACGTTCGAGCGCCGCGGTGGCCGAGGCCGCCGTGACCGACACGAACACGAGCAGGCCCGAGCCGGCCGCGTCGAGCGCGGCTTGCAGCACGTCGGGCGAGCGCAGATCTTCGATGACGAGCACGTCGGGGTTCTCGCGCAGCGCCATGCGCGCAGCCGTGACGATGTCCGACGCGCTGCCGCGCACTTCGCGCTGGCTGATGAGCGACCCGCGGCTCTCGTGCACGAGGCGAATCTGGCCTTCGAGCGTGATGACGTAGTCGTTGCGTTGGCGGTTGATGAGGTCGACGTAGGCCGAGACGAGCGTGGACTTGCCGCTGGCGCGCGGCCCGGTCACGATGACGAGCCCCTCGGGCTCCATCGCGAGCGCCTGGATCTCGCGGACCAGACCCAGCTGCTCGGCCGAGGTCGCCTTCGCCGAAATCATGCGGAGCAGGGCGCCCGGTCCGCGATAGTCACGGAAGGTCGTGATGCGCACACGGCCGACGTCGGCCAGGTCGCGGATCCACTCGGCGCTTTCCTTGTCGCGCGCGCCTTCCGGGGCCAGTTCCAGCACCGCCGCTTCGACGTCGCCGCTCGAGAGCGCCGGTTCGCCGTCGAGCAGGCGGATGTCGCCGTCAACCCGCACGGCGGGCCGCGCCTGGGTCGTGAGGTAGAGCGCCGACGCCCCCCGGGCCGAGGCCAGACGCAGCAGGCGTTCGATGCCGCCGGGACGCGTGGCGCCGCGCGCGGCGCCGCCACTCGAGCGCGCCGAGTCGCGAGTCAGCGACAGCACCACGGCGGGCACGGCGTCGGGACCGTCGAGACGCGCGCCGTCGAGCTGGTGGTCGCCGCCGAAGCTCGACGCGGCCAGGCCCGGCAGGGTCGGCTGCGGCTCGGGCGACGCAAAGTGCACTGATTCCGGCGACGGCGCCTCGTAGCGCACCGACGGCGGCGCGCTCTGACGCACGGGCACCGGGGCCTGGGGTGGCGCGGGCTCATGCCGATAGGCGACGCGCGGCTCCCCCGCGGCGACGGCAGGTGCCGGTGGCGGCAGTGCCGCAGGAGGCAGCATCGGGGCCGGCGGCGGCAGCACGACGGGCGGCGCAGGCAGATCCTGGAGGCGGGCCGGAGGCGGCAGCACCACGGGCAGCGCGAGCAGATCCTGGAGGCGGGCCGGGGGCGGCGGCAGCGCAAGGTCGGCGTAGTCGTCAAACACCGGCTCGTACACGACCTTCGCAGGTAGTGGTGCGTCGAGAGGGGTCGGCGCCTGCGCCATCACGACCGGGACGGGTGAGACGGGCTCCTGCGCGGCCTCCACAGGCTGAGTCGCTGGCGCCAGACGAAGATCGAGATCAGGCGGCAGGCCCGCGACCGGCGGGGCGGGAACCGCCGGCTTCCCTGCTTCCGGCGCCGTCAACGCCACCGCGGCGGCCGGTCCCTCAACTTGCGGGAGCGGGGCAAACTCCGGCATCGGCACGGGTGACATCGCAGGTGGCACTGCCAGCTCGACTGGCGTCTCGACGGCGTCAGGAGTCGCTTCGACCCTGGCCGCAGGCAACTCAACCACGCCGGTTTCAGGCTCGTCGACAGCCGGCATGGCGATTCCGGTCGCAGGCACGTGCAGGGGCGAGGGCATGGGCGCCGGCGCGGGCGTGGGTGCCACGAAGGTGGACGCGGCGGGCTCGGCCACGACCAGCGGTGCCGCGGTGACCGGCGGCGGAAGGGTAGATTCGACCTCCGCTGGGGCCGCACTACGCAGACGGCGATGGCGGCGCAGCTCAATCCAGATGTCGTCGCCGCCACGGGCGGCCACCACCGTGAACCGATCGCCGCTCGAGGCCGGGCGATCGTCGAGTTCGTGTTCAACCGCGCCCATCTCGCGCAGCGATCGCAGCGCATCGGCAGAGAGCAACTGGGCGAGCATGCCCTCCATCGCGCCGAGCCCCAGGCCCTGGCGGGACAGCTCGACTGGCCCACTCGCCGCCACCACGTAGGGCTTCTCGCCTACGTGCAGCACGAGAGCATCGCCGTCACTACGGACGACCGCGGTCAGGAGCGAATCTACAAGCGGCATGTGGTTGTCAGTGCGGGTGGTTGCGTTGCCGTGCACTGTCTTTCACAGTACGCCGTCGGTTGCCTCCGTCCCGCATGACATGTTTCGGACCCTCGTGACAGCAACGTTAGCGGTCGGGCCGCTGCGGGGCGCGCGCAACGTGAATTGTCATCAGTCCACCCAAGAGTGGCATCACCGCTACGTCCGCCAGGCCCGCACGACCAAGGCGGTCGGCCACACCAGCGGCGCCAGGGTACCTGCGGATGGAGGCAGGAATGTAGCGGTAGGTGTCGGGGTCGCCGTGCAGCGCCCAGCCGAGCGCCGCCCCGACCGCGCCCAGATAGCCAAGGTAGATGGCGCGCAGCGCCCGTGACTCAGGGCGGTTGAAGTCGAGCGACAGGAAGCGCCCGCCAGGGGCCAGGACGCGCACAATCTCGGCGACCGCCTGGTCAAGGTCGGGCACGTTGCGCAGTCCGTAGCTGGTTGTCACAATCGCAAAGGCGCCGCGTGGAAACGGCAATGCGGTCATGTCCGCCGTGGTCCACGTGACGTGCGGCGCCCCCCTGCCCGTCTGCTTGGCCTGCGCCAACTGCAGCATCCGGTGCGTGACGTCGAGGCCGGCAACCGCGGCGCCGCTTGCCGCCAGGGCGAAGGCGACGTCACCCGTGCCCGTGGCAAGATCGAGCGCGCGCTCACCGGGCTGCACCGCCGCCAGGGCGATCAGCCGGCGCTTCCACCGCCGGTCCATCCCGTAGGAGAGCACACGGGTAATGAGGTCATAGCGGTCAGCGATGACGGCAAAGAGGCGGCGCACGTGACGCCGCTTGGCCTCGGGCGACTCAAATGCGGAGGACAGCGGGCGGCTCACGGGGCGACGGTACACCACAATCCCGCGCACGCCGGCGATCCGCACGCGCGGCGACCCCTGGTCGCCGTGGCTAGCTCGTGAGCGCGGCCATACGGTGCGCGTCGCCGATCACGCGGGGCAGGTCGGCTGGCGTCGCGGCCACCCACGGTGTCGGCGCCCGCTCCGTGAACGCCGCGGCGCCGAACCCGTAGTTCGCCAGCACGAAGGCGGCGCCGGCGCGGGCAGCCGTGGCCGCGTCGACCGGAGAGTCGCCGACCATCACGATCGGCCCACCCCGGGCGTGCAGACGCAAGGCCACCAGTCCGGCCGGGTCGGGCTTGCGCGGCCACGGCCCGTCGCCGCCCACCACTTCGATGAAGTGCCGGCGCACACCCAAGCCCTCGAGCACGCGCTCGGCCGGCAGCCGCGGCTTGTTGGTCAACACGGCCAGGGTGGCCAGCGGTTCGAGCGCACCCAGCACGGCCGTCATGCCCGGATACAGGCGTGTCGTATCGAGCAGGCAGGCATCGTACAGCTCGAGAAAGCGCTGCGTGGCGCCAGGCACAGCCGCGTCGACGCCGGCGGCGGTCAGCGCGCGCCGCACGAGCACGGCCGCCCCCTCGCCCACCATCATCACCACCTCGGCGCGGGCGAGCGGTCGACCGCCGAGTTCCACGGCCAGCGCGCTGGCGGCCGAAGCGAGGTCGGCCGACGAGTCGACCAGTGTGCCATCGAGGTCGAACACGACCAGACCGGAGCGAAGGCCGGTCATGCCCCAGCCTCGCGAACTTGTTGTGCCCCCACGTCGGTGGTTGATTGTATCCTTCGAGTCGCGTGATTGCCCTCCCTGCTTCGGTGGTGCTCGTGTCGAGCGGCCTCGACAGCACGGTGTTGCTCGTCCACGAGGCGGCGCAGTACGACGTGCGGCCCGTCTATATGCGCTCGGGCCTGGCGTGGGAGACGGCGGAGTTGCGGATGCTGTCGCGGCTCCTGGCCTCACCCGCGATGGCCGGACGCCTGCAGCCCCTCACGGTCGTCGACCTGCCCATGGGCGACGTGTATCCGCCCGACCACTGGGCACTGACCGGCCAGCCGCCGGCCTACGACACGCCCGACGCGCACGTGTATCTCATGGGGCGCAACGTGACGCTGCTGGCGAAGGCCGGCCTCGTGGCGGCGCGGGGCGGGGCGCGGCGCATTGCGATCGGCCCGCTCGCCGGCAATCCGTTTCCCGATGCCACGCCGGCCTTCTTCGCCGCCATGGGGGAGGCGTTGTCGCGTGGCCTGGCGCACGCGCTCACCATTGCGACACCGCTGATCGCGCTGCGAAAACCCCAGGCGATCGAACTCGGCGCGCGGCTGGGCGTGCCCTTCGAACTCACGCTGTCGTGCATGAGCCCGGTCGGAGACGCGCATTGCGGCGCGTGCAGCAAGTGTCGTGAACGCCGTGAGGCGTTTGTCGAGGCCGGTGTGCTGGACCCGAGCACCTATGCCAATCCGGCGCCCCGCCAGGCGTCCAGTTGACGTTGACCGGCTCCCAAGATGTTACGCAGTTCATGCTGACCGGTCGAGCCCCGTGCGAGGAATTTGCCGGGCCCTTGTCGTTGAGGGACAAGTGATTCTCTCTGGTCTCAGGCTGGCCGCAGGTCTGAGCCTGCTGATTTCGCCTGGCGCGTGGCTGGCCTTCGGCCTGCCCCTGCGCGAATTGCCGCTGTTGTCCCGTCTGGCCCTCTCGGGCATCCTCTCTCCAGTTGTTGTCGTACTCGAGTTCTATGTCTTCCGCCTGGGCGGACTGTCATTTTCCGCAACGGTGTGGTGGCTGCTCGCGTTGAACGCCGGAAGCCTGCTCCTCGTGAGTCGAGAGTGGGGGCGCAATCGCCACCGTCGGGAGGGCGGCAACTCGTGGTCCTTCAATGTCGCCGTCTTCGTGTTCCTGGTGGCGTGTGTGTCCGTGCCGTGGTTCTTCGATCACGGTCTGCGCATCTTCAACTTTCACGTCTGGGTGCACGCCAGCATCGTGAATCAGTTCGCCATGGGCAGGCTTGTACCAGAAGAGCCCGAACTCGCAGGGGTGCGCCTTGCGTATCCCTGGCTGGGACATCTCTACTGGTCGGTTCTTTCGGGTGTCACGAACTGGCCCCACACACGCGTGTACGTGGTGACCGACATCGTGTTCCTGGGGTGGACCTGCATCGCCGTCATGCAGTCTTGCAACGCCCTCGGCGCGCCGCCGGCCGCCCGCCGCCAGGCGTTGATTTGGCTGACGCTGGGCACCAACGTGCTCGGCTTCTGGGTCATGAAGGCGACAGGCTGGCTCCCGGGCGACATCCGCTACACGCCGTGGCTGCGGAAGTTCATGATCTCCGAGTTGTCCGCCTTTGTCATCGCGATGCTGGCTGCGCTCATCATGGTGGGCCTGGTGGCGCTGCGCACGCGACGTCCGCCATGGCTCGCGATGGTCAGCGTCGTGACCGCTTCCATCGGCCTCTTCTATGTCATCCTGCTGCCCGCCGCCCTGTCGTTCAGCGGCATGCTCTTGGTGCTGCTGTGGCTCGATCCGCGGCTCGGAGAGGCGCGATCACGGCGCACCGCGGCGGCGTGGCTGGCGGTCGGACTGTTCCTGGCGGCCACGGGTTCCGCGACCTACTATCGTTTCGTCACCGCCTCCCGGTCTTCGCCGCCGGTGGCTCTGTCTTCTCCCGAGGCGATGATCTCCAAGCTGGCGACCGGACTGATTGCCATCGCGCCATTCCTTCTGGCCATCGCGTTCATTCCCAGACGGCGATGGCGTCAGCCCGAGATCACGGCTCTGCTCGGCGCGGCGGCCTTCTGTTTTGTGGCAAGGCCGGCGATCCAACTGGGTGCGTTCACTGAATACAAATTCATGTTCCCCACGATGCTGTTCCTGGTTCCGGTGGCCGCCCTGGTCGGAGAACGATGGACGTCGAAGCGGATGTCAAGCGAGTGGCTCGTCCTGGCCAGTGCGCTGACGCTCCTGCCCACCGTGACGGCACGAACCTATGACTGGATCCTGGATGTGCTGCGCCGTCATCCGCAAGTGCACGAGACGGGCACGTCGTTGGTGCTCGATGGGCGTGCCCCGGATGCGGCCTGGATTTCGGCAGTCCGCGCCGGGACTCCTGCCGACACGGTCATCGCGGTCGGCCGCGCGGAGTTCCTGCTGCCGGTTCTGACGGAGCGGTCGCTGCTCGCCCCACCCGAGCCGGGGACGACGGTGGTCCCGGGGTATTGGGAGGAGAGTCGTGTCAATCTCGTGGACATTCGCGGCTACCCGGCCAGCCTCGTGGGTCGACGAACGGGGCTCCTGAAGGAACTCTTCGCCCGTGAAGTCGGGAATCCTTCAGACGTGCTGGCTCGAGTCACTGCGCTGAATCGCCCGGTGGCCATCGTCTATGCGCCGGATGACGACCGCGCCTTCCTCGCCTGGCTGCGGCAGGAGCATCACGGACGGGAGCTGTTCCAAGACGCCGGCGGGTTCGTCGTGTGGCTGATCGAACGATAGCGACACGCACGATTCGCGTGCCCCCCGAGTCGACCGGCGGTGCCGAATGGTCGCGATCCGGTTCCGCCCGGCACCTGCGGCCATCGTGACGAGGTGGTCGGCGTGTTCCCGCTCCATCGGGGAGCGATGTCGCCGGGAGCGTCTCGACCGGGCGAGGTGCTACGACTCGAACCGGATCGACCCGTCGCCGGTCCGCACGCGCAGCGTGTGGCCGCCCGCGCCGAGCGTCGACTTCAAGTCGCGGCGGTCGGTGCGCTCGCCCTCGGGGCGATCAGGGATCGTCAGGCCAGGATAGCTGGAGCGGATGACGCCGTCGGACGTTGAGGCATCGACCACCGCGCCAACGTCTCGCGGCAACCGTACCTCCACGTTGCCATCACCGGTCTCGATCAGCCAGTCGTCGGCCAACGTGCTGCCGCCTTCGACGCCGATCCTGACCGAGCCGTCGCCGGTCTTGGCGCGCAGGTGCGTCAGCGTGCCGTTCACGACGATGCTGCCG
Source organism: Acidobacteriota bacterium (assembly GCA_031376505.1). Taxonomy (GTDB): domain Bacteria; phylum Acidobacteriota; class Vicinamibacteria; order Vicinamibacterales; family UBA2999; genus CADEFD01. The sequence goes on along the minus strand of JANMDX010000237.1, from coordinate 57,499 downwards.
TCGAGGGTCTCGACGTCGATCTTCCCGGTCGTCTCGCGCAGGCGGATGGACCCGTCGTCGGTGCGGGCGCGCACGTCGCCCGACAGGCGCATGCCCACGATCGACCCGTCGCCCGAGTGCAGCGTGAAGGTGCCAGAGACGTCCTCGACGGTGATGCTGCCGTCGCCGCTCTTCAGTTCCAGCGTCGCCGACTTCGGCAGGGCCACGCGCAGCGTGGCGCGCGGCGAGAACGAGACGCCAATGACCAGCCCCGATCGGCTGGCCTCGGCCGGGCCGCGCACGCGCAGCGTCACATGATTGCCCTCCTGTGATTGCTCGACCACGATCTGGGCGAGCAGCGCGTCGTCCTGCGCCTGCTTGTCGACCACCACCTCGACCTCGTTGCGGTCCCACGAGTGCACCTCGATGGCGCCGTCGAAGGTGTCGAGGGTCACTGTCGGCGGGCCCGTCACGATGAACTTCCGCGTGTCGGAGGCGGTCGCACCCTCGGTGTTGACGTTGACGGTGCACGCCGAGAGCACCCCGGCCAGCAGGGCCACTCCCAGTCCGCCGATGCCGGTTACGTGGAATCTCATCACAGCCCCCTCGTCGCAGAGACGGCGGGGGGGGCACCAGTGTTCCACACCCGCACGCCGCCGACCCACGTCTGACGCACGCGGAAGCGCTCGTCCAGCACCACCAGGTCGGCCGCCCGGCCTGGCTCGAGCAGGCCGAGGTCGTGCCGTCCCAGGGCCAGCGCGGGTGTCGTCGCGCACAGGCGGGCGGCCTCGATGACGCTCAGGCCAGCCTCGGTAATGAGCATGCGGAACGCCTCGTCCATCGTGAGCACGCTGCCGGCCACCGTCCCATCGGCCAGCTCGGCCCGGCCCTCGCGCACGTGGATCACGTGCTGGCCAAGCCGCGCGGTGGCGCCAACTGGCAGGCCGGCCCCGGCGGTGGCGTCGGTGATGGCGAGCACGCCAGTGACGCCCTTCGCGCGCACGGCCAAGCGCACCATGGCGGGATGCACGTGATAGCCGTCGCAGATCACCTCACAGGTCACCGCGTCGTCGGCCAGAACGGCCCCGGCCAGGCCCGGCGCCCGATGCGACAGCGGCGGCATGCGGTTGAAGAGGTGGGTCGCATGACGGGCGCCGGCGGCAATGGCCGCCTGCCCCTGCTCGAACGTGGCGGCCGAGTGTCCAAGCGAGACGCGGTGGCCGGCCGCGACCAGCGACGCCACCAGGTCCAGCCCGCCGTCGAGTTCGGGCGCGAGCGTGACGATCCGCACGTGGGCCCGGTGCGCGGCAATCGTCTCGAGGATGGCGACGCCGGTGAACTCGCCATCGCACAGCCGCGGCTCGCCGGCTCGGGGCGGCCGCCGCAGGCAGTCGTGCGGTTGCGCGCCCTGGTAGTCGGGATTGATGAAGTTGCTTTCGAGATGCGCGCCGAGCACGCGCGCCGAGCCCGCAGGCGTGTGCACGGCCGCGCCCACGGCGCCCAGAAAGCGGTCGAGGGCCTCGGGCGCACACGCCACCGCGGTGGGACAGAAGCCGGTCACGCCGTGCCGCGGCAACCGCGCAGCGACGCGCGCCACAGCCTCCGCGTCGGCCAGCATATCGGCGCCGTATTCGCCGTGAATATGGGCGTCGATGAAGCCGGGCAGCACCCAGCAGCCCGTGCAATCGACATCGACCGGCGAGGCGCCGATGTCGGCACCCACCTCTTCGATGCGCCCCCCGTCGAGGGCGAGCGCCCCGCCGCGCACGACCCGGTCGGCGAGCACGAGGTGGCCGCCGCGCAGCCGCACCATGGACTTAGGCGTCTTCGGCGTCGCGGGGCTTCGACGCCTCCGCCTTGAGCGCGGCCACCAGGGCCGCGCGCTGCTCGACGAGCCGCTTCAGCGGACGCCGGTTGTTGGCGTGTCCGACGGCGTACTCCGCAAACAACGGAAACGCGATGGTCGAATCGCAATAGGTCACGCAGGTGTCGGGCAGCACGCCGGGATTCACCTTGCCCCAGCTCACGGCCTCGGCCGGGGTGGCGCCCGACAGCCCGCCCCACACCACCTGGTCGGTCGTGATCTGAATGAAGTAGTCGTTGCCACCTTTGGGAATGCCGTAGACCTCCCACAACGTGGGCTGGCCCTGCAGATAGAAGTTCTTCGGCGAGCCGCCGCCGAGGATCACGGCGCCGTTCTTCTGGCCGGCCAGGATGATGGCGCAGATCTCGTTGACGTCCATGTTGGGATCGATCATGAGGTGGCCGCCGTTCATCAGTTCGTGAAAGGCAATGTTCATTCCGATCGAACTATCGCCCGGCGACGAGGTGTAGATGGGCACGCCGGCCTTGGACGCGGCGGCCAGCACCGAGTATTCCTCGCAGCCCGGATGCATCGTCTGCAGGTCCTGGCCGAGCGCGAAGTGCAGTTCGGCGGTGGACACCGGGCCGTCGAGCCCCGAACGCACCAGGAACTCGCGCACGTAGCGGTCGGTGTCGAGCAGCACCTGGGCCGGGAACAACACGTCGTAGATGCGGATCACGCCGTCTTCGTACAGCTCGCGGTCGTCGACAAACGGCGAGCCGCGGTGCAGCGTGAAGTTCAGGGCGTAGTGCAGGTCGTGGTACAGATTCGCGCCGGTGCTGATGACGAAGTCGATGAGGCCGCGTTCCATCAGCTCGATGATCGCGCCGCCCAGGCCGGCCGGGGTCAAGGCGCCGGCCACGGTGAGGGCGATGGTCGTGTCGTGACCTGGCGACAGCATCTTGTCCGAGTAGATGCGGCAGGCCTCGCCAAGGCGAGCGGCGTTGAACGCCTGGAAGCCCTCGTCGATGAGCGTGCGGATGTCGGCGCTGCCACGCGGGCGGTAGTAGCGGATGGGCCGGCCACCCAGGTGCGAGCGTTTCTTGCCGGGAGTGCCAGGGGCGCGGTGGGGCACGGACGTCGTCCTCCAGAAGGGCTGCGAATCGCCGCTAGAGTATCACCGCAACGTCACAGCCTGTCGCACCCTGACACAGTTCCGGGCTACAGCCGCCCCCTCAAGGTCCGCGGCCGACTGTCCGATAGGAGGACAGTAGGAAGAGAGCCAGGACGTGGACGACATCACCTTCGCCGCACGCCGAGCCACGAGCTCGACGACCAAGCAGGAACACGACGCCGAGGCGCGGTTCCGGATCCTGGTGCAATCGCCGCTCAGGGCAGGCATTCTCCGGTTCCTCAGCGCGCGCCCGACCGAGCAATTCGACGCCGAAGCCATCATGCAGGCGTTTGGCCGCATGCGGCTCGACGTCGAGAACTGCATCAAGGAGCTGGTCGAGTCAGGGGTCGTGCGACGCGTCTCGGGCGATCCGGTGTGCTACACCGCCGCCCGGATCGATCCCACCTCGGCCCAGGGGGTCTTGCTCGACACCTTCCTGGAGCGGCGCGCCACCGTCGGCATCGAAGACACATCGCCCTCGGTGCAGCGCTTCCGCGAGATGATCGGCCGCGACGAGAAGATGCTGGCCATCTTCGAGTGGATTCGCACGGCCGCCAAGTCCGACATCTCGGTGCTCATCCTCGGGCCCACCGGCGCCGGCAAGGAAGTGGTTGCGCGCATGATCCACGAGCTGTCGCGGCGCGGCACCGAGAAGTTCCAGGCGGTCAACTGCGCGGCCCTGCCCGATACGCTCTTTGAATCGGAGATCTTCGGCTACGAGAAGGGCGCCTTTACGGGCGCCCACGAACGCAAGCCCGGGCGCCTCGAATTGGCCAACGGCGGCACCTTCTTCCTCGATGAAGTAGGCGACCTGTCGCTCGTGGCCCAGGCCAAGATCCTGCGCGTGCTCGAGGAACGCCGCTTCGAGCGGCTCGGCGGCAGCAAGGCCATCCACGTGGATTTCCGTCTCATCTCGGCCACGAACCGTCCCCTGGACCTGTTCGTGCGCGAGAGCCGGTTCCGCGAAGATCTGTTCTACCGCGTGAACGCGTTCTCGATCCGGCTGCCGTCGCTCAAAGAGCGCGCCGTTGACATCCCGGTGCTCGCCGCGCGGTTCCTCGGCCGCTACTGCGCGTCCAACGGCCTGCCGCTCGACGCCAAGCGCCTCTCGCAGGAGGCCACCGACCGGCTGCTCAGCTATCACTGGCCCGGCAACATCCGCGAACTCGAGAGCACGATGTCGCGCGCGGCGCTATCAGCGCCGGGTCATATCATTCGCTCCGAAGACATCGAGTTCCTGCACTCGCCGCTGGCCACCGGCGCGGCGACCACCTCGGGACGGCTGCCCTCTCTGCGCGATGCCGAAAAGACGCACATTGCGCTCGTGCTGGAGGCCGTGAACTGGAACAAGCTCGAGGCCGCGCGCGTGCTCGACATCAGCCGCGGCACCTTGTACCGGAAGATCGACGAGTACGGGCTGGAGCCGTCGATGAACCGGCGGCGCCGCGAGACGGCCGACGCGTGACGGGGGAGATCCGGTAGACATGCGCGCCCTCCCCTCGGCGGCACAGGCCTACATCGTCACCGTGATCGCCCTGGGCGCGGTGGTCTTCGCGTGGACGTTGCCGTCCATCCAGGCCGACACGCCGTACCTGTTCCTGGCGCTGCTCCTGATGTCCAACGCGTCGTCGGCCTTCAAGGTCGCGCTGCTCTCGGCCAGCGGCTCGACCCTGTCGGTCAGCTACGCCGTGGACTTCGCGGCCCTGCTGCTGCTCGGCCCGAACCCTACGACCCTCATTGCGGTGTCGAGCGCCTGGAGCCAGTGCACGTTCCGGATGAAGCAGCCGACGCCGCTCTACCGCACGCTCTTCAGCATGGCGTCGCTGGCCATCACCGTGCGGGCGGCCGGCTTTGCCTACGAACGACTGGGCGGCGTGCCGGGCGTCTTCACCAACTCGTTCGCCGTGGCCGCCGCGCTGGTCGGCGCGGCCACCACTTACTTTCTCTTCAACACGATTCTCGTGTCGTGCGCTATCGCGCTGTCGACGCGTCAGCCGATCGTGGCGTCGTGGAATCAGAACTTCCTCTGGAGTGCGCCGAGCTACTTCGTGGGCGCGGCGGTAGCCTTCGTCACCGGCCTGGCCGTGCTGAACCTCGGCATCTGGATGGGCATGCTGCTCATCGCGCTGCCGGTCTACTTCATCTACCGCACCTACAAGGTGTATCTCGGCCGCATCGAAGACGAGCGGCGGCACGTGCAGGAGATGTCTGACCTGCACCTGGCGACCATCGAAGCGCTCGCTCTGGCCATCGACGCGAAAGACCAGACCGCGCAGAGCCACATCCGCCGCGTACAGGTGTACGCCGCGGGTCTGGCCAAAGCGCTCGGCATGCCGGAGCAGGAGATCCAGGGCGTGAAGACTGCCGCGCTCCTGCACGACATCGGCAAGCTCGCCGTGCCCGAGCACATCCTGTCGAAGCCAGGCCCGCTCACGCAGGAAGAGTTCCAGAAGATCCGCATCCACCCGCAGGTGGGCGCCGAGATCATCAGCGCCGTGCCGTTCCCGTATCCCGTGGCGCCGCTCATCCTGAGCCATCACGAGCGCTGGGACGGACGAGGCTACCCCCAGGGCCTGCGCGGCGAGGACATCCCGCTCGGCGCGCGCATCCTCACGGTCGTCGACTACTTCGACGCGCTGACGTCGGACCGGCCGTATCACCGGGCCATGGAGCACGAGGCGGCCCTGTCGGTGCTCGAGCAGGAATCGGGAAAAGCGCTCGACCCTCGGGTGGTGACGATGTTCTTTGCCCAGCTGCCGTTGCTGGCCGCGGAAGCCGACCGCCTGGAGCAGGCGCCTTCTCGGCGCCTCTCGCTCGAGCCCACCTCGCAGCTGGGCCGCCCCGCAGTGGGCTACGAGAACGAGATTGGCAAAGGCAACACGGTGTTCGAGGACATCGCGCTCGCGCACAAGGAAATCTACGCGCTCTACGAAATCGCGCAGTCGATGGGCACGAGCCAGGGCGTGGCCGAGACTATGGCCCTCATCAGCTCGAAGCTGAGCAACCTGGTGCCGTTTGCCACGTGCGCACTCTTCCTGTACGACGAAGAGCACGACTCGCTGCGGTGCCGGTTCGCGACGGGTCTCGACTCCGAACTCATCAGCAGCATGACGATCAAGAGCGGCCACGGACTGACCGGCTGGGTCACGCGCAATCGCCGGCCACTCGTCAACGCGCGCCCCAGCACCGATTTCGAAGCCGCGGGTCTGGCGCCCACGAGCACCTCGCTCAAGTCGGCCATCGTGTCGCCGCTCATCAACAACGACCGGATCATCGGCACGCTCGCGGTGTACCAGGAAACCGAGGACGCCTACACCGACGACCACCGGCGGCTGCTCGACCGGGTGTGCGAACAGGCGCAGGCCGTCATCTACAACGCGAGCGTGTTCGAGCGCACACAGGAAGACTCACTGACCGACTCCCTGACGAGCCTGCCCAACACCCGGTCCATGTTCATCCACTTGAAGCGCGAGCTGGCCCGGGCTGAGCGCCTGAAGTCGGAAGTGGCGCTGCTCGTCATGGATTGCGACAACTTCAAGGAGATCAACGACACGCACGGGCACCACGTCGGCGACCGCGCGCTGCGTGAAGTGGCCAACGTCCTGCGCGGCGGCGTGCGTCCGTACGACATCTGCGTACGCTACGCCGGTGACGAGTTCATCGTCGTGCTGTCGGGGTGCGGCGCGGACGAGGCCGAGCGCAAGCGGCTCGAGCTGAAGCGCGCCATGGAAGACGTGGTGTTTGAAGCACGTCCCGGACGGCGGATTACGCTGTCGATCAGCGTGGGCGCGGCGGTGTATCCTCACGATGGAGAGACCTACGAGGCGCTGCTCGCCTCGGGCGATGCCAGGATGTACCGCGACAAGACGCACAGCAAGCAGACGGCGCGCAGTAACGGCGGCCGGCCGCATGACCGGCGCACGAGCGGCCTCCGGCTGCCGATTCTGCCCGCCGGCATCACTGAAGACGACATCGAGCGCGCCCGCGCCGGCGTGCTCTAGCCGGAGGACGCGTGCCCACGGTGCGGCTGCGAGAGGTGGTGCGGGCGACGCCGCGTACCCGCGTGCTCCGCATCGCCCTTGGCGACGCATCCTTGGTCTTTGAGGCCGGCCAGGCCGTGATGGTGGGGCGGGCGAACTCGGCGACCCGCTCGCCGTACTCGATTGCCTCCGCGCCGTCCCTCGCCTCGACGGGCGTCCTGGAACTGCTCGTGCCTGCCGACGGCGCGTTTGGAGAAATTGGACTGGACCCGGCGGATGTCGCGGGGCAATGGCTGGATCTCGAAGGTCCACTTGGCAGCTTCGGCGTGCCCGCCGGCGCCCGGAACGCCCCGTTGCTGCTGGTTGGCGGGGGCACGGGCATCGCGCCGCTCCGGTCCGTGGCACTCGACCGCCTCGAGCAGGCCCACGCCGCGCCAATGGGGCTCGTCTACAGCGCGCGCACGCCCGATGAGTTCGCCTTCGGCGACGAGCTCGCGGCGCTCGACCAGCGCCGGTTGCGTCTGCACAAGACGGTGACGCGAGACGAGCGCACCGCGGACGGGGCTGCGCGGTCGGGCCGCATCGACGACGCGCTGCTTGCCGCCGCCCTCCCGGACAGGGACGCGTGGTGTCTCGTGTGCGGACCATCCGGACTGGTCGAGACGGTGACGGCGCGCCTTGAAAGCCTCGGCGTGCCAGCAGGACGCATCATCGTCGAGCGCTAGGGACGGGCACGGCGGCTAGGTTCTAGGTTCTAGGTTCTAGCGGCTAGCGGCTAGCGGCTAGGAGGGGTGACTGTCTTTCAGTGAACTAGCGGCTAGCACCTAGCGGCTAGCCGCTGCTCTACATCCCGACCGCGTGGTACCCCGCGTCGACCATCAGCACTTCGCCGGTCACTCCCCGTCCGGCCGGCCCAAGCAGGAACAGCGACGCGTCGGCCACTTCCGAGGTCTCCACGGTGCGCCGCAACGGCGCGCGCTCGCGCACGACGTTCAGGATGCTCGAGAAGCCGCCGATCCCCACCGCTGCCAGGGTCTTGATCGGTCCCGCGGAGACGGCGTTGACGCGGATGTTCTGGGGCCCGAGATCTGCCGCGAGGTAGCGCACGGTGGACTCAAGCGCCGCCTTGGCCACGCCCATCACGTTGTAGTTCGGGAAGACCCGGTCGCTGCCCAGGAAGGTCAGCGCCACAATCGACCCGCCGCCGCGCACCGCCATCAGCGGCCGCGCACCGCGGGCCAGCGCGATCAGCGAATAGGCGCTCACATCGAGCGCCACGCGGAAACCCTCCCGAGTGGTGTTGGCAAACGGGTTCGTCAGCTCCTCGCGCGACGCAAACGCCGCCCCGTGCACCACGAAGTCCAGCGCTCCGCCCCGCGCCACGATATCAGCGAACACGGCGTCAATCTGGGCGTCGTCCTGCACGTCGCACGGCAGCAGCACGGGCGACGGGGTCAGGGTGGCCGCCAGCTCCTGAAGATGCTCGGCGAACCGGTCCTGGTAGGTGAGCACGAGCTGCGCGCCCTCACGCGCCGCGGCTTGGGCGATGGCCCAGGCGATCGACCGCTTATTGGCCACGCCGACAATGAGACCGACCTTGCCTTCAAGTGCTCCAGCCATCACGACTCCCTGTCAATCCGGGCCGGACGACCCGGCCCCCCGGCGATCTTCCTTCATTCTCTGCATCGCGGGCCACTCGGCCCGGCCGCGCGGCTAGCGCTCCGACGCCGACAACCAGGCCCGCGTCTCGGCCAGTGCCGCCGCTACGGCGTCGGGATTGGTCGACTGAGGCGTTTGCCGCGCCCGCACCGAGGCGAGCGCGCTCACGGCCTGCGTCACGTCGTCGCCAAAGAGATCGGAATAGGCGCGCCATTCGCCCTGCGACAGGCCGTCGAAGTCGCGGCCAGCCAGCAGCAGCTCACGCACCATCTTGCCCACCACCTCGTGCGCGTCCCTGAACGGCAGCCCCTTGCGCACCAGATAGTCGGCCGCGTCGGTGGCCAGCAGCAGGCCCGACGCGGCCTTGCCGGTACGATCGGGCCGCAGGGTGAGTTTCGAAACCACCGCCGTGGCCGCATCGAGCGACACGGTCAAGGTACGCTCGGAGTCGAAGACGCCCTCCTTGTCTTCCTGCAGGTCCTTGTTGTACCCGGTCGGCAAACCCTTCATCGCCACGAGCAGCGCCACGTGGTTGCCAATCGCGCGCCCCGCCTTGCCGCGCACGAGCTCCATGGGATCGGGGTTCTTCTTCTGCGGCATCATGCTGCTGCCGGTGGCCGACGCGTCGGCCAGGTCGAAGAACCCGAACTCTTCCGCCGTGAAGTAGATGACGTCTTCGGCCAGCCGGCTGAGGTGCACCATGGCGAGCGAGCTCGCATGCAGGAAGCTGACGGCGAAGTCGCGATCCGACGACGCGTCCATGCTGTTGGGCACGACGCGCGAAAAGCCCAGCGCCGCCGCCAGCGCGGCAGTGTCGATGGCGTAGCCGGTACCGGCCACCGCGCCTGAGCCGAGGGGCAGCGCGTCGGCTTCCTCGATGGCGACCTCCAGCCGCCGGTGGTCGCGGCGCAGGGCCGCGGCGTGGCTCAGCAGGTAATGGCTCACGAGCACCGGCATCGCCCGACGCATGTGGGTATAGGCGGGCATCAGGGCCTGATCTGCGGCGGCGGCCTGATCGGCCAGCGCCGCCACGAGCGCGCGCACCCGTGCTTGCAGCAGCGGGATGCGGCGCTTCAGATACAGCCGGAGGTCCACCGACACCTGTTCGTTCCGGGAGCGACCCGTGTGCAGCCGACGGCCGTCGTCGCCGATGAGCGCGACCAGCTGACGTTCCACAAACGCGTGGATGTCCTCGTCGTCGCCGCTCACCCACCCTGGCTCCTGCCGGCCGCGCGCGAGAATGGCGGTCAGACCCTCGCGAATCCGCCCAAGCGCCGCCTGGTCGAGTGCGCCGGCGCGACCGAGTGCGTCGGCCCAGGCGAGGCTGCCCGTGACGTCGTCTTCGAACAGCTTCCGGTCGAAGGGAAACGACACGCCGAAATCGAAGGCGGCCGGATCCGGCGCTTCGTCAAATCGGCCCGACCACAAATGCCCGCCACTCATGCCTGCACCTCGATCTCTCCGCGCGTCACGCGCCACGTCAATTGGCGGCAAGGCCTTCGAACTGCACGACCAGATGTCGCGCCGCTCGCGCATCGCGGCAAATGACGAGCACGGTGTCATCGCCCGCGATCGTGCCCAGCACGTCGGTGAGCCTCGCACGATCAATCGACAGCGCCAGGAGCTGGGCCTCGCCCGGGCCCGTCCTCAGCACGAGCAACTGCTGCGAGTGCTGGATCCCGGCAAGGCAGTCGGTGAGCGCGCGTTGCAAGGCATGCCGCGCCGCTTCGGTGGGCGGACGCAGGCCGTCGTCGTCTGGCGCCGATTGATAGGCACCGTCGGCGGCGCGCTTCAGCAGCCCCAATTCTTTGATGTCGCGCGACAGCGTCGCTTGCGTGACGTCGAACCCCAGTGACAACAAGCGCTGGCGAAGCTGCTCCTGGCTGCGGACGGGGTCGCGGCTGACGATGTCGAGCACGGCGGCTTGGCGGCGAGCCTTCATTTTTATGCAGCGGAGTGTATCCCAGTATGCAGGCGCTGTAGCGACAAATGACTATAGCTATTGACGAATTTAGAAATTGGCTGCATAGTTATTCTTTCTAATGAATAGATTCCCGCGAGCCTGAAGACCATGATCGAGACCGCCGTCCCGACTGCCATGCCTGCCTCCGAGGCAACGCGAATCCGTGTGGCCATCGTGGGCGCCACCGGCTATGCCGGTCAGGAGCTCGTGCGCCTGCTGGCGCGGCATCCCCACGCCTTGCTCACGACGGCAACGGCGTCACAGACCACGAGCACGCCTCGGCGTCTGCCTGGTCTGGCCCGGATCTGGGACGGCGAGGTCGTGCCGCTCGACCCCCAGGCAGTCGCCGCCAACGCCGAGGTTGTCTTCCTGGCCTTGCCCGAAGCTGCGTCCGCCGAGATGGGCGCGACCTTCCTCGCCGCCGGCCGGCGGGTGATCGATCTATCCGGCGCCTTTCGTCTGCGCGACCAGACGGCGCGCGCCCGGTGGTATCCGGCAACGACCACGATGCCTGCAGGCGTCGTGTACGGACTGGCGGAGTTCACCGGCGCGCAGATTCCCGCGGCCCGGCTCGTGTCGTGCCCAGGCTGCTACCCCACCGCGTCGCTTCTGGCCCTGCAGCCACTGGCTGAGGCCGGACTGCTCAAGGACGGCGCAGACGTGATCGTCGACGCGAAGTCGGGCGTGTCGGGCGCTGGGAAGGCCCCGAGCGACCGGACCCATTTCTGCGAGAACCACGGAAGCGTCGCCGCCTACGCCCTCTTTGGACACCGCCACACGGCCGAGATGACCCAGTGGCTCGGACGCGAGGTCACGTTCACCCCGCACCTGGTACCGCTCGACCGCGGCCTCCTCTCCACGAGCTACGCGCGGCTCGCGTCGGGCGTGACGGCCGCCCAGGTGGCCGGCGCGCTGCAGACCGCGCACGTGCGCTCGCCCTTCGTGCGTCTCACGGGCGACGCGTTGCCCGAGATCAAGCACGTGGCGCACACCAACTTCTGCGACATCGGCTGGAAGGTCGATGAGGCTACCGGCCGGATCATCCTGGTGTCGGTCATCGACAACCTGCTCAAGGGCGCGGCCGGACAGGCCGTGCAGAACTTCAATCTACTGATCGGCGTCGACGAGCGGGCGGGCCTGCTGTGACCGGCCGTCCCGTGGTGCTGAAGTTCGGCGGTGAGTTGCTCGAGGATCCGGCGCGTGTGATGGCGATCGCCAAGGTTGTGCGGCAGGCCGCGGGGCGGATGCCGCTTGTGGTCGTACACGGCGGTGGCCGCGAAATCGACCGCGCGCTGGCCCAGGCGGGAATCGCCAGGCAACAAGTCGATGGCCTGCGGATCACTGATGCGGCCACGCTCGAAGTGGTGGTCGCGGTCCTGGCCGGCACCCTTAACACCCGGCTGGTGGCGCTGCTGAACACGAGCGGCGTGCCGGCCGTGGGCCTCACCGGCGCCGATGCCGGCGTGGCGCCCGTGCGAAAGGCGACACCGCTCACCACCGCCGCGGGCGGGCGCGTAAGCCTGGGATTTGTGGGCGAGCCAGTCCGCACGGGCCGTCCAGTCTTGCTGACCCGCCTCATGGCCGCCGGCTTCGTGCCTGTCATCGCCAGCGTGAGCGCGTCGGCGACCGGCGGGCTCTTCAACGTGAACGCGGACACGCTCGCCGCCAACCTCGCGGCGCGGCTCTCGGCGAAACGGCTGGTGATCGCCGGCGCCACCGCGGGCGTACTCGACGAGAGCGGCGCGACGCTGCCGGTCGTGGACGCGGCGGCGGCCCGGCGTATGGTGGCGTCGGGCACGGCCAGCGCCGGCATGATCGCCAAGCTGGCGGCATGCCGCGCGGCGGCCCGGCGCGGCGTGACCGATGTACGCATCGTGGACGGCCGATTACCGGCCACGTTGCTGGCGGCGTTGATGGGTGAGGCGGCCGGCGCCTGGACGCGGATCAAGTGAGGACGATTGTGAGCACTGCTACCGACATTCAAGCCACCGAAGCCCGCTTCGTGCTGCAGACCTACAAGCGCCTGCCCGTCGTGTTCGTGCGGGGCCAGGGCACGCGCATCGTCGACAGCGAGGGGCGCAGCTACCTGGACTTCCTGTCGGGCATCGGCGTGTCGGTGCTGGGGCACGGGCACCCGGGGCTGGCGCGCGCGGTCGCCGAGCAGGCCGCGACGCTGCTGCACACCTCGAATCTCTACTTCCATCCGCTGCAAGGGCAAGTCGCCGAGCGGCTGGCCACGCTGTCTGGCCTGCAGCGCACGTTCTTCTGCAACAGCGGCACCGAAGCCATGGAGGCGTGTCTGAAGTTCGCGCGCCGCTACTGGTTTACCCAGGGCGTCGCGGGACGCACGCACTACGTCGCCTTCGAGCACGGCTTCTCGGGCCGCTCGATGGGCGCGCTGTCGGTGACCGCGAACCCGCACTACCGCGAGCCGTTCGAGCCGCTCATTCCGGGCGTGACCTTCGTGTCGCCGACCGACGTGGCCGGGCTCGAGTCCGCAGTGTCGGCCTCCACCGCCGCGATTGTCGTAGAGCCGATCCAGGGCGAGGGCGGCGTGCGCCCCATCTCGCCGCAGATGGCCAAGGCGATCGAGCGCGCCTGCGCGCGCACGGGCGCGTTGCTTGTCGCGGATGAAGTGCAGTGCGGGCTCGGCCGCACCGGCGGGCCTTTCTACTTTCAGGCGCTCGGCCTCACGCCCGACCTCGTCACGGTCGGCAAGGCGCTCGGCGGTGGCGTGCCCGTGGGAGCGGCGCTCGTGTCGGAGGCCGTCGCGGCACAGGTGCTGCCCGGCGACCACGGCACCACCTACGGCGGCAACCTGCTGGCCATGCGCGCGGCCCTCGTGGTGCTCGAGGAACTGATGGACCGCGGACTTCAGGCCCACGTGGCGGAAGCTGGCGCGTACTTCGAGGCCAAGCTGCGCGCCCTGGCGGCCAGCCACCCGGTCATCGCGGAGGTGCGTGGCGCGGGTCTGATGCGGGGACTGGAACTGACACGGGACGCGGCCCCGGTTGTCGAAGGCGCGATGGCGCGCGGCCTGCTCGTGAACCGAACGGCGGAGCGGGTCGTGCGCATGCTGCCGCCCTATCTCGTATCGACGGAAGACATCGACGAAGCCGTGGCCACGCTCGACGCCGTCCTGGCCGCTCTGCCGGCCGAGGCGCGGTCGTAAGGCTGCCATGACCACCACCATCACCTCCATTCAGGGCGGCGTCACGGCCCCCAAGGGCTTCCGCGCAGCGGGCCTGCACTGCGGCATCAAGGCCAGTGGCAAGCCCGACCTGGCGCTGCTCGTCAGTGACGCGCCGGCCACGGCTGCCGGCGTCTTCACGACCAACCTGGCGCAAGCAGCACCGGTGCTCGTCTCAATGGAGCATCTGGCCGCGACCGGCGGACGCGCCCACGTGGTCGTGACCAACAGCGGCTGCGCCAACGCCTGCACGGGACCACAGGGCCTGCTCGACGCGCGCGAAATGGCGGTGCTTGCGGCCGCCGCAACCGGTGCCAGGCCGCAGGACGTGCTCGTGGCCTCGACCGGCGTGATCGGCGTGAACCTGAAGATGGCGGCGCTGCGGGCCGGCATCCCGAAGGCGGCGGCCGTGTTGTCTGCCGACGGCGGCGCGGACGCGGCCCTGGGTATCATGACGACCGACCCGTTTCCGAAATCCACGGCCGTCGAGGTCGTGACGAGCGCCGGCACGTTCCGCGTCGGCGGCATGGCCAAGGGATCGGGCATGATCGAACCGCGCATGGCGACGATGCTCGGATACCTGACCACCGACGCTGCCGTGGATGCGGTGCGGCTTCGGCGCGTACTCGTCGAAGCGTGCCGCTATACGTTCAACGCCATCACGGTGGACGGCGAGCCCTCCACCAACGACTGCGTGTTCGCGCTGGCCAACGGCGCGTCGGGCGTCATCATCGACGACGCGCTCGAAGCCGCGCTCTTCGAGGGCTTCCGTGCGGTCGCCAAAACGCTCGCACTGGGGATCGTGCGCGGGGGCGAAGGCGCCACCAAGCTCGTGTCGATCACGACCACCGGCGCCGCCACCGACGCCGACGCCTGGATGGCTGCGCGCGCCGTTGCCAACTCGCTGCTCGTGAAGACGGCGATTCACGGCGCCGACCCCAACTGGGGACGGCTCGTGGCGGCAGCCGGCCGGTCGGGCGCCCGGTTCGCGCTCGACACGGCGCGGGTCTGCATCGGCGACTTGGTGCTCTTCGAGGGCGGCCGGCCGTTTGACCACCGCGCGCCTCAGGCCGCGGCCTACCTGCAGGGCACGGACCTGGCCATCGAGATCGATCTGGGCACCGGCGGGGCCCACACGGCCACTGTGTGGACGTGCGACCTGTCGAAGATGTACGTACAAATCAACGCCGAGTACCGGACCTAGCTCCCGTGGCCAAACACTTCCTGTCACTGCTCGATTTCACGCCCGACGACCTGTCGCGCTGTCTCGAACTGGCGTCAGCGCTCGGGGCCGATCGCCGCGCGCGGCGGATCAGTCCGCACGGCTCGGCGCTGGCCGGCCGCCAGATCGGACTGCTGTTCGAGAAGCCGTCCCTGCGCACACGCGTCACGTTCACCATCGGCGTGGGCGAACTTGGCGGCAGCATCGTCGACATCCCGTCGGACGTGATGCACGCCGACCGCGAGCCGCTGCACGACGTGTCGCGCAATCTCGAACGATGGATTGACGCGGTGGTCATCCGCACCTACGCCCAGAGCCGGTTGGCCATCTTCACCGACTCGGCACCGGCGCTGCGCGTCGTCAATGCCCTGTCAGACGAAGAACATCCGTGCCAGGCCCTGGCCGACACGCTGACGCTGCGCGAACGATGGGGCGCGATTGCCGGCCGCACGATTGCCTATGTGGGCGACGGCAACAACGTGGCGACGTCCCTCGTCCACGCCGGCCTGATGCTCGGCGCTCACGTGCGCGTGGCCACGCCGAAAGGCTACGCCCTGCCGCCCGAGGTGACGGCGGCCGCCGAGCGTATTGCGGTCGGCGGTGCCGAGCTGAAGCAGTACATCGATCCCCGCGAGGCCGTGAAGGGCGCCGACGCGGTCTACACCGACGTGTGGACGTCGATGGGCCAGGAAGTGGAATACGCCGAACGCGGGAAGATCTTCTCGCGCTACCAGGTCAACGAGGCGCTCATGGCCCGCGCCAAGGCCGACGCCATCTTCATGCACTGCCTCCCGGCGCACCGCGGCCAGGAAGTCACCGACGACGTGATCGAGTCGTCCGCGTCGGTGGTATTCGATCAGGCGGAAAACCGCCTGCACGCGCAGAAGGCGATGCTGGTCACCCTCTTCATGTAGCCTGGGACGCATGCGGATCGATCTGAACGCGGATCTCGGGGAGTCGTTTGGCGCCTGGACCATGGGCCAGGACGCCCAGCTCATGCCGCTCGTCACGTCGGCCAACGTGGCCTGCGGGAGCCATGCGGGCGACCCGGCGGTCATGCGCAAGACCGTGCGGCTCGCGCGCGCGCACGGCGTGGCGGTGGGCGCGCATCCGGGCTTCCCTGACCTGGCCGGATTCGGCCGGCGCGAGATGCAGCTCACGCCCCAGGAAGTCGAAGACCTGGTGCTGTTCCAGATCGGCGCGCTGGCCGCCATTGCGCAGAGCGAAGGCGTGCGGCTGCAGCATGTGAAGGCGCACGGCGCGCTGTACAACATGGCCTGCCGCGACGAGGCGATGGCCGAGGCCATCGCGCGGGCGGTCGTGGCCTTCGACCCGACGCTCGTGCTCTTCGGGCTGCCGGGGTCGGCGCTGCTTCAGGCCGGTCTCGACGCCGGCCTTCCGGTAGCGGCCGAGGTCTTCGCCGACCGCGCGTATTGCGCCGATGGCAGTCTGGCCCCCAGGTCGGAGCCGGGCAGCCTGATTCACGAGGTGGACACGGTTGTGGCGCGGGCGGTGACGATGGTGCGCGACCAGGCCGTCGTGGCCACCGACGGCACCACCATGCAGTTTGAGGCCGACACGCTCTGCCTGCACGGCGACACCCCAGGCGCCGCGCTGCTGGCGGCGGCCGTGCGGCGCGGCCTCGAAGATGCGGGCGTGCTCGTCGCCGCCCTCACGCGGCGCTGACAGGTCTGTAATACGACCGACGAAGTCGTGCGCCGCGCAGGCGTGCATCCTCGCAAGTCCGGCCAATTTGCTGCGGCACAGAACTTGAAATAGGAGCAGACGTCGCCGGTTTGTTGTTTGCGGTTTGGTGCCGTGAACGCTGGGGGGAGCCAGGCTGGCGACACCTTTCTCGCGACCAGGGGCGGCATCCGGGTATACCGTGGTCGCCCCTTCCGCACGTCTGGCCACAGGGGATCCCGCGACCGCTCGTCCCAGTGCGCGAGTCGACGCGGCATCTCCCCTCGGCTCAGCTTCGGTCCGGCCTGTCGGGACGTCCTGCCGCAGAGGTGACGAGCAACGGCGACCACGGAGGACCGCCAGAGCGGCCGCGGTGGCTCACCCGACGATGGCCGCGGCTGACTCTACTGGCCAGCGCCTTCGGGATACAGCAAGGCGAGCCGCAATTCCTTGGCGAGCCCATCCACGCTCGCCGACCGCTTCCAGGCGCCGTCGGTTTCAAAGCGCAACGCCCCGATGCGCCGGCCCCAGGGCGCGATCGCACGGCCAATCGCCCGGAAGTCGGTACGCTCGGCGTGCTGCTGCTCCACGGCCCGTGCCACGTCCGGCGCGACCCTGACAAATGCTCGCAGCGCCGTGGCCGACCGCACGCTGTACTTGCGCCCGTGCCACGCGGTCTCGAACACCGACGACACCTGCTTCAAGTAGTTCACGAAAAACGCCTTCGACTCGTCGCGAAACTGGGCGGCCTTGCGGGGCCCACCGAGCGCCTCTTCGTCGGCAAAGAGCCGCTTGAACTCCTGTGCCAGCGGTGCCTGCGCCACGCGCCCCTTGCCCACGCCGAGCAGCTTGATCTCGTTGTGGAGCGGCGAGTCTTCGCGGTCGTTGAGGGCACGCACCACGTCATGCGCAGCCGCCAGTGCTTCATCGCGATAGAGTTGACGGCCCGAGAGCGACACCAGGTGCGAGGCGTTGAGCCGCGTGTGCTTGGCGTTGATGGTGACAAACATCTGCACGACGTGATCTTCGGGCAGACGGTCGAAGATGATGGCGGGCACGGTGAACTGCTCGCCCTCGAAGCGCTCGATGTCGGCGTGCAGCGCGAGCAGGCGATGCTGGCCGTCGATGGCGCGCAGAATGCCTTCGCGCTCAGGCACTTTCAGACGGCCCAATGCGCTCCCTGATTCCACTGGCTCGAACGACAGCTTCTCGTCGCACGAGATGATGACGGCACCGGGAATCGACGGCAGATCGCGCGCCTGGCGGCACTGCTCGTAGTACTCCACGAGCTCGTCGATCTTCTTGCGGATGATCTGGCGCTGATAGGCCTTCTCGCTCGACGCGATTCGGCGCTCCAGCAGGTCCCAGCGGATCTTCGTGGGCGCCTTCTTGCCCCCGCGGACGCCGCCGGCGCTCTGGTCGCCGTAGCTCAGCACCTCGAACCGCACCAGCTTGTCGATGTCGCTGGCCGTCAATGACGCTTGGTAGAACTGCACTCCGAACTGCTGCATCCGAATCGCGGCGACGCTGATCATAAGGGTCCCGTCGGGACGGCCGGATTTTACTGGCGAGCCTGCGGGTTCACCAACGTTTTTTTGCCGGATCCTGGAAATGGTGCTCGCAACGCTTTTGCGGTCTTTTCACCTAACCATGTATTCAGCAAGGACTTGGTGGTCTTTGGTGGCCTCCTGGAAGCCTGCTGGCGCGAGCAGTATCGTGCAGCGACGGGGTGAAAATTGTCCTAGTGGTACTGCCCTAAAACAACAAACCGTGGTCACCGGCCGACACGTTGGCACCCGTCGCGCTCAGGCGCGGGTGGCCGTCAGCACTATCTGAGGGTCGGCAATTGTAAGCCGGGTCACCGTGTTCCCGGTGCGAGCAAAGGCGATTTTCACGCTCGGCACGCCTGAGGGGAAAAACACGAGGCCTCCGACGTGGTTGAGGATGTTGCGGTCGGCCTGCGGGCGCTCGATGCCCAGCAAATCGTTGCGCACGTCGATCACGAAGTGGTCGCGCGGCCCTGGGCCGAACGTAAATCTGCCGAGTACGGCCTCGCGGTCGGCGGGCGCGAGCGGCTGGGTCTGGGGCCGCACATCGGCGCCTCCCAGCGCTTCGAGATAGGCGAGCACGGGAGCTGCCGCTGGGCCGCCAGCCCGGGCGTGTGCCAGCAACGGGATGCCGTGTGGCCCGGGTGTGCGTTGAATCCCCGGCCTTGCCGCGACAAACGCCTTCACCACATCGAGCTGGCCAAGCATGGCCGCCGAGAACATGGAGGGCTGGGCACCATTGGCAATCAGGAACTCGGCGATCTCACGCTGGCCGGTGTGTGACGCCGCGCCAAGCGCCGTTTCCCAGTCGCCAAAGCCCCAGTCGTGCGCCGCTCGCGCCAGCGCCGGTTGGAGTTCCACCAGCTCGCGCACCCGTTTGAAATCGCGATGCGAGACGCCGACGACGTCCTTCGCGAGGGCGGGGTCCTGCCTTGGGAGCCAGTCGGCGGGCGCAGCCGACGAGGGCGACGCTTGCGTGCCGGCGAGACTCCAGGCCGCGGCGGGCATCGCGGCGCCAGCCAGACCGGCCAGGGGCAAGGCGTGAACGAATCGTCGACGGCTCGGAAGCGACATGGGACACCTCTTGAAAGACACTCAGTCGTGTGGGCATCGTGCGCGCGGTTGGCCCGACGCGCAAGCTCATTCCCGTGCAGGACGGCACGAGGCCGCAAGTGCCGTGGGCGTCACCACTTGCGCCGCGATGTCAGGAGCCGGGCACGGCCAGCAGGTGCACGCGTACCAACCGCTCTGCCTCGGCCGCCACGTCGGCCTCGAACTGCCCCACCTTTTCCAGCGGTCTGACGAACCGTTGCGCCGAGAGATGCACCTGGTCGCGCAGGCGGATGAAGTGGACGATGAATCGCAGCTCCGTGTCCTGGCGTTGCAATTGCCCGAGCACGATGTAGCCGGCGTCGAGCGACGAGGAGAGCGCCGCCAGGTTCCGTAAGTTGCGGGGTTGGCGAAGCGGTGCCGCGTTGCCGATGATGCCCACACGCCCAGGCGCAAGCGTCGTCAGGCGCGTGACGACCACGTCCGACAGTCCGTGCACGAACCCGTCGAAGGCCGGGTCGCCCGTCTCGTTGTCGAAGATCGACACCGCCACGGTGGGCGGCGCAGCTGCGCCTGGCGCCAGCCGCCACGAGCCCACGGCCACGACGAGGCCGATCACCGCCAGCGTTGCCGCCCACCGCGGCGACACGGCTCGCGAGGGTGCGGCCGACCGGGCCGGTGCGGCCAGGTCGGAGGCCGTCGCGATGGCGTCAGCGTCCACCGTCGTGACCGGCGCCACGAATCTGAAGCCGCGCTTGGGCAGGGTCTGTACGAATCGCGGGTTGTCGCCGCGGTCGCCCAGGGCCGTGCGCACTTGCCCGATGCAGTAGGCCAGTCCCCGGTCGTAGTCCACGTGGGTATGCCCACCCCAGATGGCCTCGCGCATCTCGTCGCGGGTCACGAGCGACCCTCCGCCGGCCAGCAAGCGCGCGAGCGCACGCGCCGGCTGCGGCTCGACGGGCACGCGCCGGCCCTCGCGCGTCAACTCGAGCGTGGCGTCGTCGAAGACGAAGGTGCCGAAGGAGTAGACCATGACAGGGGCTAGCGGCTTGGGGCTAGCGGCTAGGAAGTCCCTACGCTACCTGATCCAGCGACCTGTGAGCTCTGGCAACTGCTAGCCGCCAGCCGCTAGCACCTAGCCGCCATCACTTGATGATCAAGAGCCTGTAGTTCGCCGCATGCATGAACTGCACGCCGTGCTCCATCAGGATCGCGTTGTCCTCAATCGGGATGCGCAGCTTTTTCCCGCCCCACTCGGCAATGGGCGAGTAGGCAAAGTACTCGAACGAGAACATGTGCTGCAGATTGAGGGTGAACGTGCTCTGCAGCGGCTGCCACGTGGTCATCGACGGGCCGCTGCCGTGGCCGGTGTTGCCCACGGGGTGAAACCCGTAGGTGATGTCGGTCTTGGCGTCGGCGTTCGGTTTGTTGAACTCAATCACGCCGTAGCCGGCGGCCTTGAGCGCGGCGTCCATCGCGGTCATCGTCTCCTTGGCCGTGCGGCCGGGCTTGATCGCCGGCTTGATGGCGTCGCGCGCGGCGACGGCCTTGGTGAAGGCGTCCTGGATGCTCGTGGGC
This sequence comes from Acidobacteriota bacterium, assembly GCA_031376505.1. GTDB lineage: Bacteria > Acidobacteriota > Vicinamibacteria > Vicinamibacterales > UBA2999 > CADEFD01. Next base: position 36,670 of record JANMDX010000237.1, on the reverse strand, counting down.
GGCACCGTCTCTCCCGGCTTCAGCACGTAGGCCACGCGCTTCACGTCGGTGCCGAAGTTCATGAGCTGCACGCCCCAGTCGATCATGATCACGTCGCCGGGCTGCACGACGCGCGAACTGGACGTGGCCACGATGCCCTCGGGCCCGGTGACGTAGACCGATGGCATATCGAACTCCGAGCCCAGGCCGCGCTCGAGCAGGCGGTCCTGCAGCCACCAGGCTGCGTCGTCAAGCGTGGTCTTCCCGGGTGTGATCACCTCGTTCGAGAGCGCGCGCTCGGCCAGCCCGATCGCGATATTGGCCGCTTCGCCAAACGCGACGATCTCGGCGGCGACGCTGCGGGAGCGGAATTCACTCACCAGCCGCTCGGCGCTCACGAAACGCGAGGCATACGGCTCGCCCAGGGTCTTGACGAGGTGCTGGTGCATGGTCAGGCTCAGCCCATCGGCGGGCCCGATTTCCTGCGACATGTTGACGCCGATGCGCTTGGGGTCGCGCTTTCGCACCACGTCGGCCAGCAAGGACGCCGGGCCGAATGAGTCGTAGGCCCCCGACTGCTCGATGAGATAGCCGCTCGGCCCAAGGGCGATGCGCTCGACGCGCTCGCCGCGCAGGAAGAACACGTAGTAGCCCATGCCGGTGACATAGCCACGGCCCAGGTCTTCCCAGAGCGGATCGGTGTGGTTCTCTTTCACCGCGACGAGCCACATGTCGATGCCGGTGTTCTTCATGACCACGGGCAGGACTTGCTCGAACTTGTCGAGCCGGATCTGCCGCTGCATTTCCCAGCGTCGTCGGGCCTCTTGCGCCTGGCCCGATCCAGCTACCATCAACACGAGCACCGCCGCCGCCGCCATTCGCATCGTCGTCATCGTCAGCCTCCGGCCCTTGCCTCGCACGATGGGCCCTGCACACTGTAGCAAAGACATTCTCTTACACACGACGCCGTCATCCCAGGCACACTGGAGGCCGCATTCCACTCACGTCGTCAGCCCAACCACCATGCCGTCATCGCCGCTCCTGGTTCGCCTCGCCGTAGGCACGATCCTCACCCTGGTCGCGTCGCCGCTCGCCTGGGCCACCGGCCCCATCGACTACAACACCGTGCGGCTCGAGCGGCGGCTCAAGGCGGTCGAGACCGACGCGCCCATCACCCTCGACGGACGGCTGGACGAAGCCATCTGGCGCACGGCGCCAGTAGCCAAGGACTTCGTGCAGAACGACCCGCGCGAGGGCGAGCCGGCCACGTTCGACACCGAAGTACGGATGATCTTCAACCACGAGGCGCTCTTTATCGGCGTGTTCGCCAGGGATGCCGACCCGGGGGCGATCATCGTCAACGAACTCAAGAAAGACTTCAACACGAGCTCGTCCGATACGTTCCAGGTCGTGCTCGACACGTTCCACGACGCGCGCAACGGCTATCAGTTCGCCATCAACCCGGCTGGTGCGCGCTGGGACGCGCAGTTGGCCAACGAGGGCCGCGAGAACAACGCCAACTGGGACGGCATCTGGGACGTGCAGACCCGAATCGTCGAGGATGGCTGGTATGCCGAGATCCGAATCCCGTTCAAGACGCTGAAGTTCAGCCCGGCCGACCAGCAGACCTGGGGCGTGAACTTCCAGCGCCGCCTGCGCCGGCTCAACGAGAACAGTCACTGGGCGCCGCTGCGCCGCATCCACCAGGTGTCGCGCGTGTCGATGGCCGGCACGGTCGAAGGCCTCCACGGCATCACACCGGGATCGAACTTGCGCATCAAGCCGTATGTGTCGGCCAGTGGCGCGCAGAGCGGCCCCGTCGCCGGCATGGTCGGCGATGCGGCCGGTGGCCTCGACGCGAAGTACGGCGTCACGTCGGGTCTGACCTGGGACTTCACGGTGAACACCGACTTCTCGCAGGTGGAGGCCGACGAGCAGCAGGTGAACCTCACCCGCTTCTCGCTCTTCTTCCCGGAAAAGCGCGACTTCTTCCTCGAGAACTCGGGCGTCTTCCAGTTCGGTTCGGGGGACCGCGCGGGCGGCGGCGTGAACGGCGGTCGCCAGAACACGTCGCAAGACATGATCCTGTTCTTCAGCCGTCAGATCGGCCTGTCGTCGACTGGTGACGCGATTCCGATTCTGGGTGGCACGCGCCTGACCGGTCACGCCGGCGGGATGTCGATTGGCGCGCTCAACATCCAGCAACGCGCCCTGGGCGCCAGCCGAGCGACCAACTTCTCCGCCCTCCGGCTGAGGCGCGACATCCTGCGCAACTCCGACGTCGGCGTGATGGCGCTGAACAAAGACCAGAGCGGCAGCCGGTTCAACCGGGTGCTGGCGGCCGACGCGAACTTCCGGTTCTTTGGCGACCTGACCCTGAACGTCGCCGCCGCCAAGGCGTTCTCGCCAGACGGGGGGACCGTGAACGGCGTGCGGCTGGCCGACGCGAACAGCACGACGTACACCAAGACCGCGTTCGGCTACCGCACCAACTTCTGGGAACTGCGCGGGGCGTTCCAGACCATTGGCGACGGCTTCAACAACGAGATGGGGTTCGTGCCTCGGACGGGCGTGAACAACGGGGAGTTCTACATCGGCACGCACATCCGTCCCACCTGGGGCAGGTCGTGGCTGCGCGAGACCTTTCCGCACATCCAGGTCGAGAATTTCACCCGCCCGAACGGCGGCGGCCTCGAGTCGCGCTACATGGACTGGCACGTGCCGATCACGCTGCAGAACAGCACCTTCATCGAAGTGGGCACGAATCCGAACGTCGAGGTCATCGGCAAGCCCTTCACGATCAGCAGTCGCCGCGGCATCCAGGTGTTTCCGGGTCGCTATGAGTTCAAGGAACACTTCATCCTGGCCAACACCAATACCGCGGCCCGGGTGTCAACGAACCTCCGCCTGTTCACGGGAAACTTCTACGACGGCGACCGTCGCGGACTCAACGTCGGTCTTACGGTCCGCGCCAACGAACGGCTGAACGTGTCCGGGAACGTGCAGTTCAACGATGTCTCGCTGCCCCAGGGCGCCTTCACGACGACGCTGCTGACGGGCCGCGTGAACGTGAACTTCACCACCCAGATGTTCCTGAACGCGCTGCTGCAGTACAACACCGACGCGCGCCAGTGGAGCTCGAACGTGCGGTTCAACTTCATCCACCATCCGCTCAGCGACTTCTTCCTGGTCTACAACGAACGACGCGACACGCGGTCGAGCGACCTCATCAACCGCGCCCTCATCGCGAAGCTCACCTACTTGTTCGCGTTCTAAGCGGCCGACGCGGCTAGGACAGGCGCGCGAGGTGACGTGCCATCTCCCTTCGGCTCAACTTCGGTCCGCGATGCCGGGCTGACACGACGTCAGCTGCCAAATGCGCCGTATAGCTGGGTGACCGGCGGAGCTCGCGGTCCTCAGATTTCGCCGCACGGAGACGCCACGTCACCTCGCGCGCCTGCGTGAGCGCGAGCGCTTCAACTGCGAGTGTCCGGCCGGGGCGAGGTTGAGCCGCGAGGACCCCCACGGTAGTAGTCCGCAGCCCCGCGCGCTCGCTAGAACAGCTTGGCGACGAGCCGGCGCATCGGCGCGGGCCTGTGGTCCGGCGTGGCGACCCAGTTGCGTGCCCACGGGATGAGGCGCATGAGTCCGTAGCACAGGAGCGCAACCGACAGAAGCGTCAGCTCGAGTGGCACCCGATGCTTGATCAGGATCGCGATGCCGCCGTAGACAAGCTCCACGTGCACCCAGTAGGCAAAGAGCGACGCGGCGCCCAGTGACGCCAGGGCCGTGCCGAGCCGCGCTGGCATCGCAGGCCGCATGGCCCAGCAGATGGGCAGAACCGCGGTCACGAGCCCCAGTCGAATGAAGAAGAACGTCGGCGATGCGCCCCAGAACGCCGACCACCCTGGCGGATAGATCGACGGCTGCAGCGAGGCCCAGTATCCAGCTGCCACGGCCGTCAACGCCAGCACGAACAGCACGAGGTGAAGTCGCCGCTCGGCCCGCGCGTCGCGTGCGGTGGTCAGCGCCACGCCGGTGGCGAGTCCGGCGCACACGAATGCGGCCCACGGCAGCAGCGTGAAGTTTGTGTGGCCGGGCGTGGGGCGCAGATACCACTGCAGTGGGGGCGGCACGGCGTTGATCCAGCCGGCCGACCACACGAGCGGCGCCAGCAGGGCGAGTCCGAGCGTGGTGCCGGTGGCGGCAAGCACCCGGCCCGCGGCGCTCCCGGTCGCGCCCCACACGACGGCCGCGAGCACGAGCGCAGGCCCCATCACGTTGAGAATGTCGACCTTCAGGAAACCCACGGGCGCGCCGAGGCCCAGGACGAGGCTCTGGAACCGGAACACGAACGCCAGCCCGAAGATCGTGAACCCGCGCCTGACGAGCGCGTCTCGCGCGTCGGGGCGCGTCATCCCGCGCGACAGCTTCGAGGCACCGGAGAGCGCCGAACCGAGGCCCGCAAGGAAAAGAAACGCCGGCGCGGCAAGGCCGCCGAGAAACGTGGCCCAGTAGAACCCGGTGCGGTCGCGATCGGCGTCACGGGTCCAGGCATCGACGACATGCGAGAGCACCATCAGCACGACCGCCACGCCGCGCACCCAGTCGAGCCAGAGCTGGCGCGGCCAGACGTCGCTGCCGCTCGTCAGGGCGTCACCTCAAACGAGGTGTCGAACACGATGTCCTGTCGCAGCGAATGCCACACCGAGCAGTACTTGTCGCGCGAGAGCGCGATGGCGCGCTCCACGGCGTGGTCGGGCACGTCGCCAGCGACGCGAAAATGCAACGTGACCGCGGTAAAGCGGCTGGGCGGCTCCGGCGCCCGCAGCCCAGTGAAGTCAGCCGAGGCGCTTCGAAGCGTGTAACGGCCCTTTTGCAGGATGTCGACGACGTCGACCGCCATGCAGCCGGTCAAGGCCAGCGCGAGGGCCTGTACGGGCGAGGGGCCGGCTTCGGACTTGCCGTCGATGACGAGCGGCACGCCATTGGGCGCGGCAGCGAACCGCAACGCGCCGTCCCAGGTCAGGGCGATCGTCAGTGGTGGTTTGGCCACGGCGGCAGCGTACTACACACCCATCCAGCAGCTGATCGGTGGCAGATTCAGTGCCGACGCGGGTGTACGGCCGATGGCCTTCGAGGACCTGCGAGGACCTTTGGCGACAAACGAAGACATCTGGACTAGACTGCGGCCGAGCCAATGTCGCCCCTGCCCCCAGGTCCACTTGCGCCAACCGCGCGCCGCTACAAGGTTCTGGCCCTGGCAGCCCTCGCCCTGGCGACGTTCAACCTCACGTTCCGGCTCGATCGCGAGACGGTCCACGTCTGGGACGAGTCGCTGTATGCCACGAGCGCGTTTGAGATGCTTGAAAGTGGCCAGCTGGCAGTCACGACATTCCAAGGCGCCGTCGACTACGCCAATTCCAAACCGCCACTGAACACCTGGCTCATCGCCGGATCGTTCCGGCTCTTCGGGGTCAACCTCGTTGCCATGCGCCTGCCGGCGGTGCTTGCGGCCTGGCTCACGGTGCTGGTCGTGTATGTGTGGACGCGCCGGCATCTCGGCAACGCCGTGGCCGCGCTGGCGGTGCTGGTGCTCGGCACCACCTATGGGTTCCTCTATGTCCATTCCGGACGCACCGCCAATTCCGACGCCCACCTCACGTTGCTGGTCACGCTCGCATTCGTGGTGCTCGCGAGCGCCCGAACACGCGCGTGGCACACTGTGGCCCTGGGGCCAATCGCGGCCGGCGTGTTCATGCTGAAGGGCCCGGCGGCACTCGCCTTTATTGCGCCTTTCGTGGTTGCACACGGGGTGGAACTGCGGCGTGCCGGCACGCCGCTCATCTCTCGTGCGCGGCCGTGGGCGCTGGCAGCGGTGCTGTTTTCGCTGCCCATTGGCGCCTGGGCCTACGCCCGCTGGCAGTTCGACGGCTGGCTGTTCTTCATGCAGATGCTCGGCTACGACGCACTGGGCCGGGGCCTCACCGCCGTCGAGGGACACGGCGGGTCGCCGCTGTACTACCTCGATGTGCTGCAGCGGTACCAGTACGAGTGGCTCGTCGCGGCCGCGACCGCGGCACTCCTGGCACGGCGTGCGATGCGGGGGCTGTATCGCGCCTGCGTCGCGCGCCACCTGCCCATGTCCCTGGTGCTCGGCTGGGTGGTGGGGTGCTTCCTCGTGCCCACGGTCGTCGCGACCAAACTGGCGTGGTACATCGCCCCGGTGTACCCGCTCTTCGCCATGGTCGTCGCCGCGGTCGTTCACGCGGCGTGGCAGGCGCTTGCCGCACAGGGCCATACCACGCGTGCCCGCGTGCTCGTCGCGGTGGTCGCGTTGGCGGTGTTGTCCGCCGAGAGCAAGATGGCATGGACCTCGTTCACGAAGCTGGACCTCGATCGATCGGCCCAGGGCCTGCTCATCGGCCACGCCGAGCTGATTCGCGGCCGGCGGGTGTTCGCGCAGACCTGCCCACGGCCCGAGTGGTTCCTGGCACGCGCAGCAGGCGCGCGGTGCCTGGTCGCCCGCGACATCGAACTCTACCTGGCTGTGAGCGATCCGAAGGACCTGTGGCTCGACGCGCCAGGCAGCGTGAATCCGGCCTTGACGGCCGTCGTGGGCAACCGCCGCGCGGCGCTCTACGCGCGGCGCGACTGAGCACTCACCGCATCACCAGTTGCCTTGGAACCGGACGCCGTCAGCCGACGCCGGTCGAGAACGCAGCAGGTTCAGGTGCGCCTGCGTGAGCACTTCGCCGCGGAACACGACGGCGTCGATCGCCCGAAGGTTCCTGATATCCGCCAACGGGTTCGCCGTCGTGACCACGATGTCCGCGGCCATGCCCGCCGCCACTTCGCCGAGGTCGGCCGCTACAAGCGTCTGTGCCGATTCGATGGTAACCGCGCGCAGCGCTGCGACTGACGTGACCCTGCACGCACCATCAGCTCGAGTTCTTCATGCAATGCGAGGCGGGTCACCCCGGCGCTGCCGGAGAGCCGCTGCGCGCGCGCGCCGAGGAGAGCTGCGAGTACCGCCGCCGAATGGACGGAAGGCGGTCCGCAGCCGGATTCGGGGGCCGTCGCCGCCGTGGGACAAGCGCGGGCGATGCGAGGCGAATAGATCTTGCCGTTGGCCAGTTCCCGCCGCCATTCGGCAATGCGATCGGGATTGGTGCCGACGTCGCGCACCGCCGTGATGCCGTCGGCCAGCAGCGCCGCCGCCCAAGACATTCGCGCCAGCGTGACCTCGGCGTCGATCAGCCCGGGCGACGCGAACTTGCCCCGTCCGTCGATTGTCGTCTTGGCGGACGGCAGCACCTCGCCCGAGGGCGCCACGCTGGCGATGTGCGTGCCGCGGATCACGATGTCGCGCCCCGACATCACTACCCCCCGGCGCACGTCCACGACGGCGACATTGCGAATCACGACCTCGGCGGGGGTGTCGGCCAGGAGCGACGCGGCGGTGCCGGCCGAGAGCCAGAGGATGGCGACGGCGGTGCGGCGCCAGATGAGCAGGGCGTTCCAGGACGTGTGGGAGTGCATCATGTTCCGGACTGTGATATATCGTAGTCCATCATGTCAACACCGAATGCCGATGTGCTCCGCGAGGCCAAGAAGGGCAGTGCCGAGCTCGTCATCCTCGCGCTGCTCGAGCAGACGCCTCGTCACGGGTACGACCTGGCCGCCCGCATCGAGGCAGAGTCTGGCGGCGCGCTCGCCTACAACTTCGCCTCGCTCTACGCCACGCTCTACAAGCTCGAGGAGCGAGGCTGGATCCTGGGCCGGTGGGTGGAACGGGCCGGGCAACGGCGCCGGCGCTACTATCGCCTGACCGCGGCGGGCACGGCGGTGCTCGGCCGCCAACGCGACGAGTGGAAGCAGTTCGTGCTGGCGCTCGGCCGCATCGCGGGCATCTCGTTTGCGTGAGGATCCGACCATGACGGACTGGCATGCGCGCGTCACGACTCACCTGCGCCAACGAACGCTGGACCTGCCCGACGAGGTCATCGAAGAACTCGCCGCGCACCTCGAGGATGCCTGGGAGGCCACCCCAGGGCCGCACGCGCGCCTCGAGGATCCCGACGTATTTGTCGCCCGCATCTTGCAACGGGCCGATTTGGTAGCGCTCGTACGCCGACGTCCCGCGCCGCCACCGGCGCCCGAACCCCGGGGGTCGATGATCTGCAGCGGCCTGGCGAGCGAACTGCGACACACGCTGCGCCTGCTCCGGCGAGCGCCGGTGTTCACCGGGGCGGTCGTCACGGTGATTGCGCTGGGCATCGCCGCCACCACCGCCGCCTTCAGTCTGGTGTACTCGGCGCTGTTGGCCCCGCTCCCCTACCCCGATGGCGAACGGCTCGTGATGGTCTGGGAGCACAACCTCACCCGCAATCGGCCGCGCAACGTCATCAACACGGGCAATTACTTCGTGTGGTCCGAGCGAAGTTCCTCCCTCGAAGCCGCGGGCGTCTTCAGTCCCACCGTAGGCAATCTGGCCGGCGACGGAGGCGCGCCGGAGGAACTGCGGGGGATGGTCGTCCAGTCGAACGTACTCGGCTTGGTGGGCGCGAGGCCGATCGCGGGTCGGCTGTTTGTCGAGGGCGACGGGGACCCGGGGGCGCCGCGCACCGCGATTATCAGCGACGGCCTGTGGCAGCGGCGTTTCGGCGGCAGGGCCGACGTGGTGGGTCGGACCGTGATCCTGAACGGCGATCCGACGACCATCGTGGGCGTGCTGCCGTCGTCGTTCGAGCTCGTCGGGCGAGGCGGCGACTTCTGGCGCCCAGCGGTGCTCACGCCCGAGGCGCGAACGAACTTCCGTGGCCGAGGTCTCATGGCCATCGCCAAGCTCCGTCAGGGTGTGTCGCCCCAGGCCGCCCAGCAGGAGCTGGCCGCGATCTTCGACGGGCTGGTCCGCGAGCATCCCGACTTCAACGCCGGCTGGACTATCAACGTCGTGCCGCTGCGCGAGCAGTTGACGAGCGAGACACGGCCCGCGCTCTGGGTCCTCTTCGGCGCGGTGGTGGCCGTGCTGGTCGTGGCGTGCGCGAACGTCGCAGCGCTGCTGCTCGTTCGGGCGACCGGCCGGCGGCACGAGATGGCGGTGAAAGTCTCCCTTGGCGCGACGCCCATCCATCTGGCACGCCAGCTGTTCCTGGAGACGGCGCTCCTGGTCGGGGTTGGCGGCGTGGCCGGCGCTGGGCTGGCGAGTGTGTTGACGCGCGTGGTCTCGGCCACCGCTCGCGAGGCCGGCGTGGCGCTCGTGACCGACGGCCGGCTGGGCGCGGCCGGGCTGGCGTTCGCGTTCGTGACGACGGCGGCCACCGCCGTGGCCTGCGGTCTGGGACCGGCGCTCGGCGCTCGCAAGGCGTCGGTGCACGAGGCGCTGCGCGAAGGCGGACGGGGCGGCGTCGGCAGCCGGCAGCGACTGCGCGGCGTGCTGGTAGCCAGCGAAGTGGCGGCCGCGATGCTGATCCTGTCGGGCGCCGCGCTGCTCGCGCAAAGCTACGTGGCCTTGCAGGACGTGGACCCCGGTTTCAACCCGGCGCACGTGCTGACGGCCCGCGTCTCTCGCATGGGCGCCGCTGCGCAATCGTCTGAGGTCGCCTTCGGCACCGAGGTCGTGGCGCGGCTGACGGCGCTGCCGGGCGTGACCGCCGCGGCCGCCACCTCGTTTCTACCTCTCGATGGGGCGCCGGGCATCGGGTCGACCTTCGTGTTGGCCGACCGGCCCGAGCCGGCCGCCGGCGAACGCCCGGTGGCCGACTACCGTCCCGTCACGCCTGGCTACTTCGCCACGTTGCAGATTCCCGTGCGCGCGGGCCGCGATTTCTCCGACGCCGATGTGGCGGACCGGCCGCGGGTGGCCATCGTGAACGAGGCGTTCGCACGCCAGTTGTCGTCAGACGTCTCGCCCATCGGCCGACGTCTCAACGACTCGTTGGGCCAGTCGCAGGAGATCGTCGGCGTCGTGGGCGACGTGACGCTCGGCAGCCTGCATGACGAGCGCCGCCCGGCCATCTACTTGCCGTTTGCGCAGCTCCCGGTCGGTTCCCTGACCTTCGTCGTGCGTGCCGCCGGGGATCCGGGAGCGCTCGGACGCCAGGTGGAAGCCGCCGTACGCGACGTCGATCCCGCGCAGCCCGTATCGGACATCCGCCCGCTGACCGATGTCGTGTCGAAGTCGCTCACGCGTCCCCGCGTGGCGTCGGCAGCGCTTGGCACGTTCGCTGCGTTGGCGCTGCTCTTGGCGGCGGTGGGCGTCTACGGCGTGGTGGCCTACGGCGTGTCGCAGCGTCGTGCCGAGTTCGGCGTGCGCCTGGCGCTTGGCGCGCAGCCAGCCGATGTCGTGCGCCTCGTGCTGCGCCAGAGCCTCACGATGGTGCTGAGCGGCATCGTCGCAGGCGCGCTGCTCGCGATTCCACTGTCGGCCTCGCTCCGGTCGTTGCTGTTCGGCGTGGGTCCGGGGGATCCGGCCACCATCGTGGCCGTGGCGGCCGTGCTCGCGGCAGCCGGCTGGCTTGCCACCTACCTGCCGGCGCGAACGGGCACACGTGTGGACCCAGTAGCGGCGCTGCGCGGCGAGTAGCCGCGCGCGTGTTCGAGATGTGTGCCCCGCCGCCCGCCTTAGTCGCCCGCGTGCACCAGCGTGCGGCGGCTGCGGTGCCCGGAGACGAGGTCCGGGCGCAACTGCTTGCTCAAGTAGACCTTCGACTCGGCGGGACCACCCGCATGACGCTCGAACTTCACCACGTCGAAGCCGAGCTGCGCGAGCACGGCGCGCATGTCGTAGAACTTGTTCTTGGTCTTCACGACGACTTCCTGATACCCGAGCGCCACGGCCCACGATTCCGACTGCTCGGTCAGCGCGCGGAAGTGGCCCTGCCCGCGCCAATCGCGGCGAGTGGCGCCAATCCACGAGTAGAGCACCTTGCGGCCGTCGAAATCGACGCAGCCGCGCAGCCGCTCCACCAGGTCACGCAACTTGGGGTCGGTTTCGATGGCCCGCAACTGGTGCACCACCTTGTAGGCTACCGGTGTGAGCGTGGCTGGATCGGACGGCAACGCGGCCACCGCCATCAGGATGAGCGACTCACGGTCCTCCAGGCGCCCGAGGATCTCGGCCGCCATCTTGCGCCGCGGGAACTCGCCGAAGAATTCCTCGATGTACTGAATCTCGAGCGCGCCAGACTCGAGCGGGTACTGCCTGATCAGATACTCCACGCGCCCGTCCCCTAGTAGTCCATGCCCACGACGTCGCCGGTGTCGGTCACGTCGAGCTTCTGCGCCTGCGGTACTTTGCCCAGCCCGGGCATCAGCATCATGTTGCCGGCCGTGGCCACGACGAACCCGGCCCCCGCCGACAACGAGGCGTCCGAGATGGTCAGCGTCCAGCCGCTCGGCGCCCCCATCACCTTGGCGTCGTCGGTGAACGAATACTGCGTCTTGGCAATGCACACGGGCAGCTGGCCGTAGCCAAGTGCCGTGTACTGCTGCAGGCGCGCCCGGGCTCCCGGCTTGAAGGCCACGGCCGCGGCCCCGTACACTTTCGTCGCCACTTCGGTGATTTTCTGCTCGAACGTGAGCGTTGGACCATACAGCGGCGCGACGTTCGAGAGGTCGGCACGATCGGCCGCTGCAACGACCTTGCGCGCCAGATCCGCCATGCCGTCGCCGCCCTCGAGGTAGCCCTCCGACAGGGCCGCCTCGACGCCGATCGACGCGCAGTAGTCGAGCACGATCTTCAGGTCTGGCTCAGTGTCGGCGGCGAAACGGTTCAGCGCGACGACCGGCTCTGCCCCCCACCGGCGGACGTTGGCCGCGTGCCGGGCAAGGTTCGGGAAGCCCAGGTCGAGCGCGCCGTCGGGCGATCCCCCCTGCGCTCGAAGCGCCTTCAGCGTGACGATCATCACGGCCACCGACGGCACATGCCCGCACATGGGCATCACGATGTCGAAGAACTTCTCGGCGCCGAGATCCGCGGCAAAGCCTGTTTCGTTCACCACGTAGTCGGCCAGGTGCAAACCCATTCTCTGCGCCAGCACGCTGCTCGTGCCGTGAGCGATATTGGCAAACGGCCCGCAGTGCACGATGGCCGGTGCACCCTCGCCCGTCTGCACCAGATTGGGCATGAGCGCGTCGTTCAGCAGCACCATCATCGGCCCGACGGCCTTGAGGTCCGCGGCCGTCACGACCTGGCCGTCGCAGTTGAGGCCCACCACGATGCGGCTCAGGCGCGCGCGCAAGTCGGCGCGGCTCTCGGCCAGGGCCATGATGGCCATGATCTCGGAGGCCGCGGTGATGATGAAGCCGGACTCGCGCGCCGGGCCGTTCTCGCGTCCGCCCATGCCGACCGCGATCTTGCGCAACGAGCGATCGTTCATGTCCATGCAGCGCGGCCAGAGAATTTCTCTGGCGTCAAAGCGCAGTTCGTTGCCGAAGTGGAGGTGCGCGTCGAGCAGTGCCGCCAGCAGGTTGTGCGCCGACGTGATGGCGTGGAAGTCGCCGTTGAAGTGCAGGTTGATCTTATCGACCGGATACAGCGACGCCTGGCCGCCGCCGGTGGCGCCGCCCTTCTGGCCGAACACGGGCCCAAGCGACGGCTCACGCAGCGCTGCCACGGCGTGCTTGCCGATTTTCACGAGCCCCTGTGTGAGCCCGATGGTGTTGACCGTTTTGCCCTCGCCACTCGTGGTGGGGGTGATGGCGGTGACCAGAATCAGCCTGCCGCGGCGCGTGGGAAACCGGTCGAGCGCCTCGAGGCGGATCTTGGCGGTGTGGCGACCGTAGGGTTCGAGGAGGTCCTCGCTGAGCCCGAGGCGCCCTGCAACAACGGTAATGGGCTGCATCCGGCGGAATGATACCCCGAGTGCCCGGTCCAGTCCCTCGCCGGCGGCAGCGGCGACGGCGTGGGTGACCGCGACGGTGACGAGAGCGCGAGCGGCGATGCAGGGGGCGGAGGCCGCGGTATCATGCGCCGTCTGGCGCCCCGCGTCGCAATCGCGGGCGTGAACCCGCGTCACCAATTCGCGTGTCCCCGGAGGTTCCTGTGACTGTTCGTCGCGCTGGCGTGATCGCCGCCCTTGGCCTGTCCGTCGCCGTGCTGCCCCTGGTGGCGAAGGAGCAGACCCAGGCCCCCGCCTCGGGCGCACCCGCCGCGCCATCCTCGGATGGCCTGGTGCTCAAGACCGAACGCAGCATCGACTTCACGACCGACGAAGTCACGTGGATGTCGCTCGACGTGTCGCCCGACGGCCGAACGATCGTGTTCGACGTGCTCGGGGACCTGTACACGCTGCCGATCGACGGGGGCGACGCGACCCGCATCGTCGGCGGCCTGTCGTTCGAGAGCCAGCCCACCTGGTCGCCCGACGGGAAGACCATCGCGTTTCTGTCGGACCGCAGCGGCGTCGAGAACCTCTGGATCGCGAATGCTGACGGCACGAATCCGCGCGCGGTCAGCAAGGACGGGCGCACGAACGACCGACCGCAGATCATGGCGTCGCCGACATGGACGCCCGACGGTCAGTATCTCGTCGTGTCGAAGTCGCGCCCGCCGGATCCGGGCACCTTCTGGCTCTTCATGTATCACCGCGACGGCGGCGCGGGCGTGCGCGTGGGCGCGCCCCCGACGCCGCAGGCCTCGCCCGACGCTGCGGGTCCGCCGCCCGCTCCCCCACCGAACCGGCTCGGCGCGGCAGTCTCGCCCGACGGCCGCTTCATCTACTACGCGCAGCGCACCGGCAGCTTCACCTACAACGCGCGCTTCCCGTTGTGGCAGATCTATCGCCACGACCGGGACACCGGCGACGTGGCGCAGATCACGAACGCGCAGGGCAGCGCCATGCGGCCGGTGCTGTCACCCGATGGAACGTGGCTGGTGTTCGCCACGCGCTACAAGACCGACACGGCACTGCGCATCCGCAATCTCCAGACCGGCGCCGAGCGCTGGCTCGTCTCGCCGGTGACGCGCGACGATCAGGAGTCGCGTGCGAGCCGCGACACGATGCCGCGCTACGATTTCATGCCCGACGGGCACACCATCGTCGTGCCCGTGCTCGGCACGCTGCAGCGCATCGACATCGCCACCGGCGCCGCCACGCCGATTCCGTTCACGGTGCGGGTGCAGGCCGAGGTGGCGCCCCGCGCGTATTCCACGGTGCGCATCGAGGACGGGCCCGAGGTGCGGGCGCGCCTGGTGCGCTGGCCACACCTGTCGCCAGGTGGCACGCGGCTGGCCTTCAGCGCGCTGAACCACCTCTACGTGGCGGACTACCCGAGCGGCACGCCGCGGCGCCTCACCAGCGCCGACGAAGGCGAGTTCATGCCGACGTGGACGCCGGATGGGGAGGCGATCGTCTACACCACATGGACGAGTACTGGCGGACACATCAAGCGCGTAGCGGCTTCCGGCGGCGCGACGCAGACGCTCACGAGGCACGAAGGTTACTACCTGGATCCCGTCGTCACGCCCGACGGCACGCGCGTGGCCTTCCTGGCGGGCGCTGCCTCCGATCAGCTCTACGCAATTCTGCTCGACACGCCGCCACCCGATCATGACGGCGCCGACGGCGCTGAGGACGTGGCCGAGATCGGTGGCATCGCCCCTCCGAGCACACTCGAGATTCGCACGCTGCCGGCCGCCGGTGGCACACAGACGCTCGTGGCGTCGGCGCAGGGTGGCCGCGGGCTGCATTTCACGCGGAGTGACAACGAGCGCGTTTACTTCAGCACCAATCGCGGGCTCACGTCGATCACCCTGCAGGGTCTCGATCGTCGCACCCACGTGCGCGTGCAAGGCGTTGGCCCCGGCAACAACCCGCCACCGGCCGACGAGATTCGCCTCTCGCCAGACGGCACGCGCGTGTTCCTGAGCCTGCAGGGCAAGCACCACCTGTTCTCGCTGCCCCGCGCAGGCCGGGAGACACTGGAGCTGCGCATTCAAGGTCGCGGCGATGCCACTCCGGTGCCGGTGAAGCGCATGTCGGCGGAGGGCGGAGACTACCTCGACTGGAACCGCGACGGCACAGCCGTGACGTGGGCCCTCGGCGCCCAGGTCTTCCGCCAGGCGATCGACGCCGTCGAGCCGCAGCGCACCGACGTCGTGGTGACGGCGCCACGTGCGCGCCCCTCTGGGTCGGTGCTGCTCACGGGCGGGCGCGTCATCACGATGAACGGCGACGAGGTGCTCGAGAGCGGCGACATCCTCGTGACCGACAACCGCATCGCCGCCGTGGGTCCGCGAGGCAAGGTGCCGGCCGCTGCCGGCGTCCGCCGCATCGACCTACGCGGCAAGACCGTGATCCCGGGCCTCGTGGACGTGCACTCGCACATGTGGGCGCCGCGCGGCCTGCATCAAACTGCGGTGTGGCAGTACTACGCAAATCTCGCCTACGGCGTCACCACGACGCGCGATCCGCAGACGTCCACCCCGGACGTCTTTGCGTATGCCGACATGGTGGATGCCGGGATGATGGTCGGCCCCCGCGTGTTCGCCACCGGCCCCGGTGTGTTCGCCACCTCCGGCATCGAGGACCGCGACACAGCGTTCCGCTTCATCAAGCGCTACAGGGACGCCTACCGCACCAACACGCTCAAGCAGTACGTCGCCGGCGACCGCATCGTGCGCCAGTGGATCATCGAAGCGTGCCGCGAGTACGGCATCACGCCCACCATCGAGGGCTCGCTCGACCTGAAGCTGAACCTCACGCAGATCGCCGACGGCTACACGGGCCAGGAACACAGCTTCCCGATCATGCCGCTCCACAAGGACGTCGTGGAGTTCGTGGCCCGTACCAAGACGTTCTACACGCCGACGACGCTGGTGGCGTACGGCGCGCCGTGGACCGAGAACCACTACTTCGAGACCGAGAACACCGTCGGCGACGCAAAGCTCAACAAGTGGATTCCCAACGAACTGCTCGACACCATGATCCGCCGCCGGCCCCAGTGGTTCATCCCGGAGGAGTACGGCCATACGAAGATCGGCAAGCAGGTGGCTGACATCGTGCACGCCGGGGGACGGGCCGGCCTCGGTAGCCACGGCCAGTTGCAGGGACTCGGCGCGCACTGGGAGACGTGGAACCTGGGCTCGGGCGGGCTCACGCCGCACGAGACGCTGAAGGTGGTCACGATCTTCGGCGCCGAGGCGCTTGGCATGCAGCAGGACATCGGCTCGATCGAGCCGGGCAAATTCGCGGATTTGGCCATCCTTGACGGCAACCCGCTCATGAACCTGCGCAACACCAACACCGTGCGCTACGTAATGAAGAACGGCGAGCTGTTCGAAGCCGACACGCTCAACACCCTCTGGCCGGCGCTGAAGACGCTGCCGAAGCCGTTCTGGTGGGATACGGCCCCGCCGAAACGCTGACCCGTAACGGGTTGTAACGGTTGTAACGGGGCCTGTCACCGATACAACTCTAAGCGCTGCAATTTCTGCAATTTGTAACGGTGACAGGCCCCGTTACAATCACAACTCGGTGATGGGTCGCGCCGGGCTCCCGAGGTCGAGATCGTGGAGCAGCGCGAGGAACTCTGCCAGGATCATCGCGGTGGCTCCCCACACCTTGGCCCCGTCGATCGCGAAGTAGGGCACGTCCATCATCACGAGCGGCGGCCGCTCGCGCATGCGGGGTTCGCGCAACACGACGCCAGGGGCCAGGAATGCTCTGATCGGCACTTCGATGAGCCGCTCCACCTCGGCTTCGGCCACGCGAAACGCTGGGCGCGCGGCGGCGATGCCCACGACCGGGTGCAGCAGATGGCCGCTCACCGGGATGTGCAGCGGTGTCAGCCGGCCAATCACTTCAACCGCGGCGGCCTCAACACCGACCTCCTCATGCGCCTCTCGCAGCGCGGCCTGCTCGATTGTCTCTCCGAAGTCGACCCGCCCTCCCGGCAGCGACACCTGGCCGGTGTGCTGGCGCATCCACGACCCGCGCAAGGTCAACGGCACACGCCATTCCCCGTCGTGCGGATACATGAGCACGAGACCCGCCGCGTCACGCAGTCCGTCGGGCACCAGGCTGGGGTCCCAGCCCGGCCGAGGCTGCGGTGCCATGCGCAGCTGCGCGGCACGCCCCGGCAGCGGCGCCAACAGGCGCTGGCGCAGCGCTGCGGCCATGGTGGTCATGCTGGCCGAATCGTACTCCGGGTTGACAGCGGCCCGCGGACCGGCAACAGTTCCGGAGGTTTCCGCGGCCTGGCGCCGCCGGATAAGGAGGATGCTCGTGAGACGTGTCGTGCTTCGGCAGGTGATGTGCGCGCCATTCGTACTGGCCGTCGCGGCTGGGTGCACGAGCACGCCTCCGGTGGAACCGGCGACGATGGTCATGCGCAACGGCAAGATCGTCACGATGAATCCGGACGCGCCCGAAGCACGCGGACTCGCCATCCGCGGCGACCGCATCGTGGCCATGGGCACCGCGGCCGAGATGGAGCCCTACCTCGGCCCGGCCACCGAGGTCGTTGACTTGAACGGGCTCACGGCCATTCCCGGCCTCATCGAAGGGCACGGCCACTTCATGGGCCTCGGCCAGTCGCGCATGGTCATCGACCTGATGGACGTGACGAGCTGGGACGAGATCGTGCGGAGGGTCGGCGACGCGGCCGCAACAGCGCAGCCCGGCGAGTGGATCCGCGGACGCGGCTGGCACCAGGAGAAGTGGACGTCCGTGCCGCAGCCCAACGTCGAGGGCTTCCCTGTTCATGACGCGCTCAGCAGGGTGTCGCCGAACAACCCGGTGATTCTCGAACACGCCAGCGGCCATGCGACCTATGTGAACGCGAGGGCGATGCAGGAGGCCGGCATCACGGCGGCGACGAAGAGCCCGACGGGCGGCGACATCCTGAAAGACAAGACGGGCCGACCGATCGGCGTGCTTCGCGAGACGGCGTCGGATCTTGCCGACAATGCCGTGGCGGCGTGGTTTGCCAGGAAGACGCCGGCGGCACAGGCTGCCGACGCACGCATCGTCATCGAGCTGGCTGTGAAGGCCAGCCTCGAGAAAGGCGTCACCTCATTCCAGGACGCCGGCGAAAGCTTTGCGACGGTGGACCTCCTGAAGCAGGCGGCGGCCGACGGCGCGCTGGGCATTCGGTTGTGGGTGATGGTGCGCGACAGCAACGAGCACATCGCGGCCAAGATGGGCGCCTACAAAGCCATCGGCCTGGCCAACGATCATCTGACGATTGCCGCCATCAAGAAGACGATCGACGGCGCCATCGGGTCGCGTGGGGCCTGGCTGCTCGAGCCCTACAGCGACATGGCGACCAGCCGCGGGCTCAACACGTCGCCAGTCGACGAGGTGAAGGCACTGGCCGCTCTTGCGGCCGCCAACGGGGTGCAACTCGGTGTGCATGCCATCGGCGACCGCGCCAATCGCGAGACACTCGACATCTTCGAAGCCACCTTCAAGGCGAATCCCGCCGTGAAGGACTGGCGATGGCGCATCGAGCACGCCCAGCACCTGAGCGCCGCCGACATCCCACGGTTCGGGCAGCTTGGCGTCATTGCGTCGATGCAGGGCATCCATGCCACGTCCGACGCGCCCTACGTGCGGGCGCGTCTGGGCGAGGCGCGTGTCGCCGAGGGCGGCTACGTGTGGCAGAAGCTCATGCAGAGCGGCGCGGTCGTGTCCAACGGCACGGACGTGCCGGTGGAGCGCATCGACCCCATGCCCAACCTGTACGCCACCATCACCCGCAAGACCGCGGACGGCGCGGCGTTCTATCCGGACCAGCGGATGTCGCGCGAAGAGGCGCTGCGGTCGTATACCTACAACGCGGCGTACGCGGCCAAAGAAGAACAGCTGAAGGGGTCGCTGGCGGTGGGCAAGCTGGCCGACATCACCGTGCTGACCAAAGACATCATGACCGTGCCGGAAGACGAGATCTCCGCCACCGGCGTGGCCTACACGATCGTCGGCGGGAAGGTGAAGTATCGCGGTGCGGCAGCCACGACGGCCGCACCGCAATAGCCGCCGCTACTTCTTCAGCGCGTCGCGAATCTCTCGCAGCAGTACGGTGTCTTCAGGCGTCGGGGCGGGCGGCTCGGGGACAGGCTTGCGGGCCGCGTTCACGCCTTTCACCAGCATGAACAGCACGAAGCCGACAATCACCAGGTTCACGAGTGTGTTGATGAACGCGCCGTAGTTCAGCGTGACGGCCCCGGCGTCCTTGGCCGCAGCGAGCGACGCATAGGGCCCGGCCGCCGCAGCGCCGTCCTTCAGCGTGGCGAACAGATTCGAGAAGTCCGCTCCGCCCAAGACCGACCCGATCGGCGGCATCAGGATGTCGCCAACGAGCGAGTTGACGACAGCGCCGAATACGCCGCCGATGATGACGCCGACCGCCAGGTCGAACGCATTGCCCTTGACGATGAAGTCTTTGAATTCCTGAAACATCACTCCCCCTCTCAGTACTTGTAGACGACTGACAACACGATGGATTGATCGCTCTTCTTCAGCAGGGGGTTGGTCGGGCGGTTCTTGAACGTGTTCAAGAATTCCGCCTTCAAGTCGAGATGGCCGGCCACGGCCGTGACGACGCCGGCCTGGAACGTGTAGAACGCATCGCCGGGCTCGCGCATCTTCCAGAGGCCAGACGCCGCGTGCACGAACTTGGTCGTGCCGTTGAATTTGTGCACGAGTTTTTCACCCGCAAGGAGCGCGCCGTCGGTGCCCAGATCGCGGCCGGAGTTCTTTTCGAACACCACGCCGACGCTGCCATCGGTCGTCCACTCGGTGCGCGGGGTCGCCACCACCTTGTAGCTCAAGCCCGCAGTCGGCGCCACCAGGTAGTCGATGTCCTTGAACGCATCGCGAGCGTAGGTGGTCAAGCCGAACGCCGAGAGGCGAGGCGACAGCCGGTACTCGACGCGCGCGTCTGCACCCGAGCGGTCGACGTTCGACACTCCGCCGTTGCTGCCGCGCAGATACACACCGGTGGACTTGAACAGGATGTCGGTGCCGTAGTCGCGAAGCACGTCGTAGCCAAGGTTTACCGTGGAGGTGTCGGCGTTGCCGCTCGTGAGGGCCATGCCGGCGCCAACGGACCCGGTCCAACCCGGTGGGGGCGGGGGCGCGGGCGTCTGCGCCGTAGCCGCGGCCACGAGCGTAGCGACCAGAAAGACCATGGAGAAGACAAGGGATCGACAGGTCAGCATGCGCATGCAGTATAAAGACCCTAGCGCTGAGCTGGAAGTCACATTCCGCTGGCGTCGCAAGGTCTGCCCGCGACCAGGCGCAGCCTACAGCCGGAACAGATAACTGATCTTGGCGAAGAAGCCGTCGGTCAGGCGGCGATACGGCTGACGGCCGCGCAGCGCGTCAAGTTCCTCGAGGGCAGTACCGTAGCCCGCAAACACGACCGTGCCTGGCGTGGGTTGGTAGGAAAACAGCCAGTCGAGCCGCAACCGGTTCCTCGACAGTCGCGACGCCGGTGCAACGCCGCCTTGGCTGTCGCGCAGATAGATGGGGAGCCCGGTGCGGGAATCGTCACGCAGCGTGTCTTGATAGGTGCCGTTCTGCTCGGCGATGACGCGCAGGAACACCGGCCGCGAGACCTGGTACTCGACCTTGATCCGCGGGATGCGCCGGATGCCGACATAGCTGCCGTCGGTGCGGCGCTGAAACGACTGCAGTTGATAGCGCCCCTCGATGCGGAGCTGGTCGGTGGGCCGCCATGTTCCGCCGACGTTGGCAAACACGATGTCGGCTGACGACCACTCGTAGAAGTTCTCGTCCTTCCCCCACAGGAAAAAGCCGTCAGCCGTGAAGCCACGGCGCGTCGGCACCGTGAGCGACACGACGTAGTCGAGATTCCGCAATCGCGGCGTGCCGACATACGGCCCGTAGGCCACGCTGCCGCCTGGCGCCGGCCGAGGCACGACGTAGTCGCGGTAGAGCGACTCGTCGTAGCCGAAGCTCTCGATGAGCACCGAGCCGCCCACGCGCCAGCCGCCGCGCAACGCCAGGTTCTGGTTGAAGTGCAGCTTGCGGTCCTGCGAGGGCCGCCCAGCCGTGAAGTCGTCGTAGACCCACGAGCCGTCGATCACCACGTCGCTCGTGAAGCGCTCGAGCAACGCGCCGGCCGCGCCGTAGGTCGTCACCTGGTTGGCGAGGTTGATCGAGGCCACACCCCGCCGGTTGATGAAACCCGACTGGGCCTGGAAGTCGGGCGAGACGCCGCGTGACTGCATGCGCAGGCCGTAGCGCCGGCCCGCCCGGTTGAACGTGGCCTGCCAGAGCGGCGCGGTGAGCACGCGATCGCCAGTGTCGGTACGGCTCGCGGCACCCTGCAGCAGAAGGCTGTAGAGGTCGTTCCACACGAGGCGCGTGTCGCCGCCAAGCACGCGATTGCTGCGCGCGCCGTCGATGCGGTCGGTGTAGACGAGCGCCACCTTCGAACCCGTGCCCACGTCGCGCTGCGCCCGCAGGATGTTGAACACCGGATGGTCCCGCCCGCTCGCGGAGGTGACGGCGTCGTCCACTGCCATCAGGTAGGCCAGGCTCGTGGACTTCGAGACCCGTCCGGTGAGCCGCGTCGCCGCCAGCGGCGCCACGATGCGCCGCGTGTAAATCAGGTTGTTGGGCGTGGCGAACTGCTCGATGCCGTCGAGGAAGAACGGCCGCTTGTCCGGGAAGAAGAGGGCCTGGCGCGGATCGAACTGGAACTGCCCCGCGTCGGCCTCGACCTGCGAGAAGTCGGGATTGACCGTGCCGTTGAGCGTCAGCGTATCGGTCACGCCCCAGCGCACGTTCATGCCCAGGTCGGGACGCGACCAGCCGTAGTTCCAGCCGGCGGCGGCCGGTGCGCCGTTGACGGCCGCGGTGGCGATCGGGTTCAGATCGAGCACCAGCCCCCGGCGCAGGTCGTGCATGCCGACGAGCGCACCGGCCTGAGCCAGAAACGACGCGCCGTCGCGACGCGCGGGCGCCCAGCTCTCTTCCACACCCGCTCCCGGGCTCACGCGGGTCACATGCAGTCCCCACGACAGATCGGCCGCGGCCTGATAACGCAGGCTCTTGAAGGGAATGCGCACTTCCACGACGTAGCCATCGGCCACCAGGCGCCCACGCGACTGGAATACGAAGTCGGGACTGCGGTCCATCTCTTCGCGGCCCTGCACGAGTCCCCCGAACCCACCGCCGCCCGCGCGCACGCCTTCGACCATGGCGCCGTCCATCTGCACGCCGTAGGGGTTCACAGCGAACACGAACGCCTGTCGTCCGTCGCCGAACGTGCTGAGGAAGAACTGCACATGATCGTCGGCGTCGATCCTGTCGCGGTCGGCGAGCGTGGCTTGTACGTCGCCGGCAGCCGCCTGCGCGTGCACACCGAAGTGGAGCGCCGAGGGCGAGTACCACACGAACACGTCGGTCGTGCGACCTGCGGCGCCGCCATCAACCGGCGCGTAGCGCGAGAAGCCGGTGAGGTGCGCGGCCTGCTGCCAGACGGGCTCGTCGAGCACGCCGTCGATCTCAACGTCGGCTTCAAGGCGCGGCGGACGTACCTGCAGCTGGCGGTCCAGGCCCGAGAACACCGCAGCGACCGCTGGGGATGCCGCACCCCCAGGCGCCGCAGGCCCCTGGGCCGCAGCCACCACGGGCCACAGACACGAGAATATGGGAACCCACCAACGCAGCACGCGTTGTACGGTATCAGACGACGTCGTTCATCCGGGGTATCAGAGGCACGCGGCTGGGGACGACTGGTGGGACCATCGCAATCCTCTTGTGACCACGGCGTTCACCGTGCCGGGCGGGGCGGGACCGAGCGCGGAAAGGTCGACTCCCGCAGCCGGTCCTACGGCTGGCGCGTCGGGTCGAGCGTAAAGGTCGCCATCACCGCAGGCACGCGAAACACCCCCGCGTCCTCGGATCCCGAGGGGCCCCACATGTAGAACGTGCCATCCGACCTGAGCGCGAAGCCGCGGTTGCCGCCGGCCCACACGCGAACGATGCCGGACAGAGACCGCACGAGCACGCCACGCGTGCTCGTGGCGTCGACGCTGCCGCCGGTGCCGAGCGAGCTGAACGAGTTCCCGCCCCAGGTGCGTACCGTGGCGTCGCGCAGCAGGCCGGGAAGCGGCGACGGAGCGAGCACCGGCGGCGTGTCATTCCGGACGCTGCCGAAGACGTCCCGGGTCGGTGGTTGTGTCGAAGGCGCGCGCCCCCAAACCACCCACGAGCCATTGGCCAGGCGCGCAGCCGACATGGACCCCTCCGCGTGGATGCGGCTGACGCCCGAGAGCGACGGGATCTTCGTCGGGATCGCGCGTGGCTCGGTATCCCCGAGTCCCAGCTGCGCGTACTTGTTTGCCCCCCAGGCCCACACCGTGCCCTCCGCCGTGAGCGCGAGCAGGTAGTTTGCGCCGCCGACGATCTGCACGACCGCGTCGAGGCCCGCCACCTGCTGCGGGGCGAACTGCTGCTTGCCAGATCGCCACGACGGCGTGAGCATGCCGGTGCCTAGCAGACCCTCGCGGTCCTCGCCCCACATCCACACCGTGCCGTCCTCGCGCAAGGCGGCTCCCCCTTGGACGAACGCAGCGATGTCAATCACGCGCTCGAGCCCCGCCACCGGTGTGGGCTGTGGTCGCACGAAAGTGGGCCCGCGATCGGTACCGCCAAGCAGGCCGAAGTTGTTCTGCCCCCAGACATAGACCCGGCCGTCGTCGCCCAGCACCATGCTGGTCCAGGGGTCGGCCACCGCCACCGCGCGTCCCTTCGGCACGCCGGGCACAGAGGACAACTTGGCGACAAACGCCGTCGCCACGTCAACGCCGCACACGCCGTACTGATTGCGGCCCTGGCAGAGCACGGTGCCGTCGGGCGCAATCACGAGTGTGTGAGTGCCCGAGCTGGCCACGCGCACGGCGTCGGTTGAGGAAGGGCGAGCCGTCTGCGCGACGGACGCAAACGTGAGAGCGGCGATCAGCAGCAAGAACATGCGCTCAGTCTGTCACGGGCCGCGCCGTAGCAAGGCGATACCAGGACACATCGGCGCACTCGCACGGACACGTGCCTGGACGCGTTGCTGCCGCCGACGCCGCCCCAACCCGCCGTTCTGCTCTCGTGGCCGGGCGCGGTCCGCCTACGGCCTGGGCATGGTGCGGGTGAGCCCCTGCAGAGCGCGCTCGATGGCCTCCAGCCGGGTAGCGAGGTCCCCGTTTTGCGCGCGAAGTGCGTCGTTCTCGGCCTTCAACTCTTTCACGGCCTGGATGACAAGCAGCGGCAGGCGGCTGTAGTTCACGGCGCGGTAGCCTTGCGCGTCGGTGACGACAAGATTCGGCAGCACCTGCTCGACCTCCTGTGCAATGAGGCCGTAGCTCTCGCGCGTGCCGAAGCCGCGTTCGGGGAACTCCGCCGCACGCCAGGAGAACGTCACGGGCCGCAGGCCCGCCACCTTCCCGAGCATCGCGCCGAATGGGCGGACGTCGGTCTTGAAGCGCAGGTCCGACGCGCACGTGCCAGCGATCACCGTCGCGTCCGCGTCCTTCACACAGCCGGTCGTGCCCGCCCCGATCCGGATGTCGCCGGTGACGTGCAGGCGATCCTGCGGGGCGGCGGTGCCAATGCCCACGGCCGTATCCGCTGTGGCGCCGTTCATTCCGGTGATCGACCCGAGTACGAGCGAGTTGCTCTGCGACACGGACGCGAAGGCGCCGATGGCCGTGGCGTTCGTGAGGCTGCCCGAGGCGACGTCTGCGCCGGTGCCGACAACCGTGTTCTGTGAGCCAATCGTGTTGGCGTCGCCAGCGCTCTGCCCAACGAACGTGTTGGAGGTGCCGACCGAGTTCATGCCCGCGGATGCCCCCACAAGCGTGCTGTTGGCGGCGGTCGTATTGGCGAGGCCCGCATTCCTGCCGACGAAGGTGTTGGCGTTGCCTGTCGTACTGGCGGCGCCGGCCGCCTGGCCGAGGAAGGTGTTGTCGAGCCCCGTCGTGTTCGCGCCGCCGGCGGACTGGCCCACAAACGTGCCCGCGTTGCCGGCCGTGTTGGCATCGCCGGCGTTCTCGCCGATGAAGGTGTTGTTGGCGCCCGTGTTGTTGACGAGGCCGGCGTCTTCCCCGACGAAGGTGTTGCTGTTGCCGATGGTGTTGGCGAGGCCGGCGTCCTCGCCAAGGAACGTGTTGAACGCCCCGGACGTGTTGGCGGCTCCCGCCTGGTTCCCCACGAACGTGTTCTGCGCGCCGATGTTCGCCGTGCCGGTCGAGACGCCGACAAACAGATTCTCGGTGCCGGCGTTGGACAGCACGCGGTTGGCGCCGAGGTCGTACTGCGTGTCGGTCCGAATCGCGCCGGTCACGTGCAGCGGCGCCGCGGGACTGGTCGTACCCATGCCGATGTTCCCGTTCGGCGCCACCCGGAAGCGCGACGTGCCTCCGAGCATGAAGCTGATGGCTCCGCCGGCCGCGACGTTGTTGATGCGGTATTCCTTCGTGTTGTTGTTGAAGCCCTGGAACTGCGCCAGCGCTCCGGTGTGGTCGTAGAAGAGCATCCCCGAGTACGCCGCCGCCGCGCCGCTCATGTTCTGCACGGCGAGCCCCGTGAAGCCGCCCGTGCCGTCGGTGAAGCGGGTGTGCAGATAGTCGAGCGGTGCGGTCGTCCCGATGCCGATTCGTCCCGTGTTCTCGAACATGCCCGAGTTGACGAGGTCGACGGAGTTCTGGAACTTCCCGATGAAGTTCGCGGTGCCGCTGTTCACGCGTGGCCCCGCCTCGCGAGCGGCGGCAGCGTCATCCGTATCAGCCGGCGTGGTGCCGGCTCGCGCCGCGGGCGTCAACTGGAAGTCGGACACCGGGCGGCCGGCAAGGGTACGCGCATCGTCGGCGGCGGCGGCGCGCAGCGCATACGGCACACTCGTCAGCAGCAGGCGCGGCGAGGCCGAACCCGTGCCGCCTTGCACGTCCGTCGCGAACCAGCGAGGCGCACCGGAGGTGAAGAGATCCAGCGGAAGTCCCTCGGCAGACGTCGCGCCGAGCAGCACCGTGTAGTGGCCCTGCGCGTCGACGGCCACGGTCTGCACTTCCTGCCAGAGCGGTGTGCCGCCCTGCTCCGTCTCGTAGATCTCGAAGATCAGCGTCTCAGAGCCGCCGGTGTGGCCTGACACGCCCGTCGCGACCGACCCGCTGATGCGGAACACCCGGTCCGCCGCGGGAGAAGTCTGACGGCCTTCGGCAACGGCACCAAACAGCAGACACCACGCGAGCAGACTGGCGGTGATCTTTCTGACCTTGCGCATAAGGATCCCTGTTGGCCCCACCTCCGTAAAGCCGGCGACGCGATGCGGCGCGGCGCGAGGAGCGGGAAGCAGCGCTCACTGCCCGGGTTGTTGCACAGGGTGTGCCAGCCTCAATCGCCAGGAATTCCTAGGGCCGCCTGGGAAATGCCCGAGGGCGAGTGGCACGCAGGGTCAGGTTCCGCTCGCCCGCGCCGTCGAATGGCAGACGACCGAAGGGTCAGGCGGCAGGCGAAGGACGGGGTGTAGCTGTCGACGCTTCGGCGCCGCAGTCCATGGCGGAGATGAGCAGCGGCGGGCGGGCCGACCGAGTGATTGTTCACATCAACGCCCGATTCGACCGGCAGGTGCACCGCCGCCAGGGTGTGGCGTTCGATCACGCCCTCCAGCACGATGTGACCGTCAGTCGCGCTCTAGGAGGCCCCCCGTGCCGCCGCAGACTATCCATAGGTTGTGGACAACGCCATGAGCGGCCACGACTGTCGAGCGGAAATTCCAGACGATCGGCTCGTTAGAGACCATCACGCCTTGGGCTTCCCAGCGCGGATGACCAGCGCGCCGCTACTTCGAGAGCGTTGCGGCCAGGCGCTTGAGCGTCGCCAGTTCCTTCTTGTCCACGTCGCCGAGCGCCGTGGTGCGCTCCGCGATTCCGCCCGTGAGGCGCTTCAGCAGGTCCACGGCGCCGTCGGTGGGCGGTCCGTCACCCATCGACGCAAACCCCAGGAGCTGAGCCAGCTTGCTGTCGATGCCCGTCGGGTTGGCGATGAGGTCCTGATTCGCCTTGGCGCGGTACTGCACCAGCCGCTCTTCAATCGTATAGAGGCGGTTGTTCAGATCGGTCATCGCCTTGTCGAGCAGCGCCTGGGATTCCGGCGTCCGACCTCGCCGGGTCTCCTTGGCCTTCTTCACGAGTTCCTCGGCCTGGCTGCGCGTGTCGCGCACCTGCTTCACGACGTTCATTGTCTCGGTGAGCCTGTCGCGAACGTCGATGAGGAACGCAAACTGCGACTCCAGCTCGGCATCGGTGTAGGTCAGACGCGGATCCTTGACGACCGTGGCCATGGTCTTGGTCGCGACGCCGTTGACCGAGAGCTCGAGCGTGTAAGTGCCGGGCGGCGCCAGCGGGCCGACCGGGCGCCCTTGGAACACCGCCCCAGGCAACACGGTGGGCGGCGGATAGCGCATGTCCCACACGTAGGTGTTGGCGCCTGCGCGCGCAACCTGCCGGCGCGGTCCGCTGGGCGCAACGCCGGGCGGGTCCAAGGTGACGGTGCGCACCAGGCCAGCGCCAGGGCCAGACCCCTCCTTCGAGATGGTCAACGTGACCGGCCCGGTCGGCGCGTCCTTGAGATAGAACGGCAGCACCACGCCGGCGGGCGGATTCACGCCGTCGATGTTCGACGCGGCCGCGAAGCTGCCGGCCAGCGAGGCGCCCCGGCCGTAACGCACGGTGGTGCGAGGCGCGAACAGCCGCACCGCCTCGGTCATGGCGGCGGGCGTCAGCTGCTGCAACAGCGCGACGTTGTCGAGAATCCAGAACGAGCGGCCGTGGGTGGCGGCCACGAGGTCGCCGTCCTTGATGACCAAGTCGTGCACGGGCACCACCGGCAGGTTGAGCCGTATCGACTGCCAGTGTCCGCCGTCGTCGAACGAGACGTAGACGCCGGTTTCGGTGCCGGCGTAGAGCAGGCCCTTCCGTTTCGGATCCTCGCGGATCACGCGCGTGAAGTCGCTGGCGGGAATGCCGTCGACGATCTTCGTCCACGTCTTCCCGTAATCCGAGGTCCTGTACAGGTAGGGCGCGTTGTCCGAGAGCTTGTAGCGCGTGGCCGCCACATAGGCCGTGCCGGCGTCGTGCGGCGACGGGTCGATGATGCTGACGAGCGCAAACTCCGGCAGGCCGGGCGGCGTCACCTTGGTCCACGACGCACCGTTGTCGCGCGACACCTGCACGAAGCCGTCGTCCGAACCTGCCCAGAGCACGCCGGCCTGTTTGGGCGACTCGGCAAAGGCAAAAATCGTGGCGTACCACTCGGGACCGTAGGCCTCGCGCGTGATCGGGCCCCAGAATTCCCCCGGCGACGGATTCAGGTACGACGGCGTCTTCTCGAGCGTCTTGGGATCGGCGCGGGTGAGGTCGGGGCTGATGACTTCCCAGCTCTGGCCCTCGTTGCGCGTGCGGTGGACGACTTGCGACGTGACATACAACGTCTTGGCGTCGTGCGGCGACACCATCACCGGGAAGGTCCACCAGAAGCGGAAGTTGATGTCGGCCGCGCCCCAGCCGTAGTGCGTTTCGGGATTGGGCGAGATGTCACGCACCTGCTTGGTGCGCCGGTCGTAGCGATGCAGCCAGTGGTGATCGGCGGCATAGATGATGTTCGGGTCGGTGGGATGCGGCGCCACGTAACCGTCCTCGCCGCCGCCCACCGTCTCCCATTCCTCGATGGTGATGCGGCCGTGGTCCGAACGGCTCGGCACCGAGATGGTGGTGTTGTCCTGCTGCGCGCCGTAGACCCGGTACGGCACCTGATTGTCGACGGCCACGTGATAGAGCTGCGCCGTGGGCTGATTGAGAATCGTCGACCACGACTTGCCGCCGTTGAAAGTGACGGTGGCGCCGCCGTCGTTGCCTTCGATCATCCGCAGCGAATCCTGGGGATCGATCCACAGGGCATGGTTGTCGCCGTGCGGCACCGACACTTCCTGGAAATTCGTGCCGCCGTCGGTTGACTTCCACAGGTTCACGTTGAGCGCCCACAACACGTCGGCGTTCTTCGGGTCGGCGAAGATGTGATGGTAGTACCACGGCCGCTGCGTGAGGTCGGCGTTGTCGGTCAGGTGGGTCCAGCTCTCGCCGCCGTCGTCGGTGCGGTAAATGCCCTGATCGGCGCCGGCGGCGTCGATGATCGCCCACACACGAGTGGGCTGCGAAGGCGCCAGGGCGATGCCGATGCGGCCCTTGTCGCCCTTGGGCAGGCCCTTCTTCGTGCTCAGATCCGTCCAGGTGTCGCCGCCGTCGGTGGACTTGAAGATCGCGGTACCGGGCCCCGCGCTACGGAAGCCCCACGGATAGCGCCGCAGTTCCAGCGTGGTGGCGAAGATCACGTTCGGGTTCGCGGGATCCAGCACCAGGTCAATCGCGCCGGCGTTCTCGCTCTTGAAGAGCACCTTCTGCCAGGTGCGCCCGCCGTCGCGTGTGCGGTAGACGCCGCGATCCGGATTCGGCCCCCACGCATCGCCGAGGGCGGCGACATACGCGATGTCGGGATTGGTTGGATGGACCTGCAGGCGGCCAATCTGCTTGGTGGCCTCGAGCCCGAGGTGCGTCCAGGTCTTGCCGGCGTCGGTGGACTTGTAGACGCCGTCGCCGTAGGACGCGTTGCCCCGGATACACCCCTCGCCCATGCCGACGTAGACGACGTTCGGGTTCGACGGCGCGACGGCGATGGCGCCAACCGACCCCGCTTTGAAGAAGCCGTCAGACACGTTGGCCCAGTTGAGCCCGCCGTCCTCCGTTTTCCACACCCCACCGCCGGTCGTGCCCTGGTAGAACGTGAACTTGTTGACCGGATCGCCGGTCACCGCCACCACGCGCCCGCCGCGCGAGGGGCCGACCGAGCGCCAACGCAACAGGTTGAGGTACGACGGATCGACGGCCGCGGAGGACTGCGCGGCAGCCGTCACCGCGACCTGAGGCACCTGCGCAACAGCGAGAAGAAGAAGGGCGGCTAGGGCAAGACGAGACCGGGTCATGGCACACGCTCCAGATGTTGGGCCACGATATCACGCAGGATCTGGTCGCGGGGCGAGCCGCCTGACTGAGGCGAGCAGCCACCCGGAGGCGACGAAACTGCGAACCGGCCGTTCAGGGCCGCCCGACCCCAGGCCCCGCGCAAGCGGTGTTCACCACCAAGGGCGAGACGGCCGCGCTCAAGAGAGTCATAGCGGCTCGTTCGTCAGGTCGGCGCTCCTGCTTGACGCGCTCACACGTACCGTGAATGCGAAGTCTACGGCCGGACCTTCGGCATCGGACGCGCGCGGGTCAGCTGCCCGCGACGATCGCAATAGCGCGTCGATACTTCACGGGGCGCCCCTGCCTGGTCGCAGGCTGATACCGCCAGAGCTTGGCCGACTCGAGCAGCACGGCATCATAGAAACGGCTTACCGACGCCCGAATGGTCGCCTCGATCACCGCCCCGGATTCGTTGATGACGACCTCGATCGACCCCAGGTTGGTGCCGGCACGTGGCCGCGGGAGCGAGTTGCCCCAGCGAGAGATATCCTGGCGCTCGATCACGGGGGGCACCACGCTGACATCGCGCACGTCGAAGATCGTCGAGACGGGATCGAGCCTCGGTGTTGCCGGATCGCGTGCCATCGTACCTTCGCGTGGCGCGACGACCGGCGGATCCAGGGCGATGGCTGCTGCCGCCGCGCGGCGCTCCTCGGCCTGAGCCGCGGCGCGGGTCAGGTCCGCGAATCCCCGCGAGAGCTGGACCAGATCCGCCAGGGCCGGGTCAGGCTTGTCGGCAATATCGGGGTCGGCCGCCAGATCACTTACGACCGCAAACGCCGTAGCGGCCTGTTCGAACTGCTTGGCGTCGTAGAGCCCCTTGGCATCCCGATATCGCCGCCGGAACACCTCGGGCAGCGTGCGTCGCCGCACCTCGTTGAACATGCGCAACACGCGCGGCGCGGCGTCGTCGTCATTCAGCCGATAGGTCGGCTGCTCGTCGAGCAGCGACGCGATGGTGTGTTCAGCCTCGCCGGTGTGACCCAGGGCCAGCAGGCACAACATCCGCACGTGGTCGATCGACGCGCGGTCGGCGGGCGCGGCGTCGGCCCGTGCCAGCCGGTCCAGCGCCGCGATCGCGTCTTCGTACGCCGCGGCCGCATAGAGTGCCACTGCCTCGTTCACAGCCGTCTGCGCCGCCGCCGGCAGCGCTGGACCCAGGGCGCACAGGAGCGTGAGAACTGCCACGGTCGTTGGGTTGTGCTTCATCGCCTACCTCCGGAGGTCGAGGCTCACACGGTTAGGCGCGCCGAGCCGGATCGTCACCGGTTGAAGGCGTTGGCCGAGCGACGGATGACGCAACGTCATCTCGTGCACGCCGAGCGGCAGAGAGATGTTGGCCAGGGGCGTCTCGCCGTAGTCGCGGCCGTCGATGATCACTTCGGCCCACGGCTGGGCGTTGACGCTGAGTGGGGCCAGAGGCGTTTCGATGGCGAGCCGCGCGGTCTGTCCGGGCCCGACGACCGCGGTCTGTCTGGACCGGAACCCGAGCGACTCGTTCACCAGGTCGAACGTGTGCCGCCCGGCGCCCACCATGATCCGCTCGCCGCGGTTGGCGCCGACGTACGTCGTGCCCTCGTACACCTGCACCTCGAATGGCAGCGAGACGCTGATCCAGCCCGAGACGCCGACCGCAGACGGCGCCTCGAACACCAGCGAGGTGACGGCGCCGGCCGCGACCGAGATACGCCGCTCGATCGTGCCCGTTGCGCTCTTCAGTTGCACGACGTGAACGCCGGGGGCCAGGTCCGACACCGTCAGCGGGGCCGCACCGGCCTTTGCGCCGTCAACGAACACTTCACCAGAAGCAGGGGTGGCGTCGATGGCGATCGCCCCTGACGTGGCCACCGGCGCGGGCGGCGCGAGCGTCAGATGGCGAGACGCGGAGCCACCGGCTACGACCTCGGTACGAAACTGCACGGGCACGCCAGCGACGTCGGTGACTGAGACGACGTGCGGGCCGGCCGCGAGGCGGAGCGCCAGCGGCGTGGTCCCTGAAGGACTGCCGTCGACCACGACCTGTGCGCCCGAAGGGTGCGACGAGAGGACGAGCGTGCCCATGGCGGCGTCAGTTCGGCCGACCGCACGCCACGTCGGGCCTGCAAAATACACGGCCCCCACCACGCCAAGAATCGCCACTGGCACGGCAATCCACGCGGCGCTACGTCGTGACGTCGCGGGGGGCTGTTTCTCGAAGTACTCAGCGGCGGTGCCGGCGCGCACCTCAACCAGCGTGCCGTCACCTTTTCCGAACCCCCATGGGTCGTCCCCATCGGTCACGGCGCGCAGCTGTTTGGGACTGGAGATCATCGGGCCTCCACGCGCGCCTGGCGGCGGACGTTCGCCGAACCAGCAGAAGCAACCAGGGTGCCATTGCTACCTGCCGCACGGGACTGCTGGCACGTGCGCTGGGGTGCGCGGTTTGCCAACATGCCGAACGTCATCCAGATGGAAGCCGATCGACGGGCCGATGAAATTAGTCTGGCCAGCGCACGTCAGCCGCCAAGCCAGGAAACCCGGGTGGACCTGACTCGCCGGGCCCGGCATCGGCCACGACGACCACCTGAACCGAGCGCGCACGACGTCAGGTCACCACTTGTCGATCGCACTCGCCACGACGATGGTGACCGAGTCGGTGGCCTGGTCGAAGACGATGTGCGCGTCGCCTCGGCGCAGCTGGGCAAGCACGTGCGCCACCTTGTCGTCGAGCGAGCGTTCGTGCAGACCGTAGTCGGTGCCTTCGCGTAACACGAACGACTCGATGACCGCGCGCAGCGTGTCTGGCGCGAGATCGTCGGGCGCCACGCGGATGGGGGCGACGTGCTCGGCGTGATCCGTCATGCGCTTCAGACGATACACGACGGCGGCCGCTCGAACGTACCTACCGCACGCGTTCCACGTAGCCGTCGCCGGTATACATCCTGGTGACGCGGCCGTTCTCTTCGACAAACCGCACGACCTCCCCCACGGGCCCGCCACCGGTCGGCGCCGTGTAGCGGAACTGCTCGTTGCCAAGGGGCTCGAGCCGAACGGGATTGTCGAGATTCGGCGCGTTCGGCGTGATGATGACCAGACGCTGGTTGAGTTCGACCACCTGCGACTCGCCGCCCCGCCCACGATAGAGTCCGGCGAACCGCGACCACGACGGCTCCCAGGTCGATGTCGAGGGCGCCGCCTTGGGCGCCGCGGCCTTCGCCACCGCCTCACCCACAGTGTTCATCAACTGCGTCGCGATGCCGCCGGGGTTGGCGTCATCGGCATTGGCCAGCACAATCACGGCCACCTTGCCTTCGGGATAGAGCATCGTCTGCGTCTGGTAGCCCGGGTAGCTCCCGCCGTGCGACACGTAGATCTTGTCGCGCTCGCGCCGTACGGCAAAGCCGATGGCGTTGCCCTGCGTCCAGTTGTTCTCGAGCACCCGGACGCGGTGCATCTGGCGCAACGAGCCCGTGCTCAGGATGTTGGCGCCGCCGCGCGGACCGGTGCGGAACTGGGCCGACGCGAACTTCGCCATGTCGTCCACGGTGGAGGTGATGCCGGTGGCTGCCGCCATGCCCTTCGCGTCGATGAAGGGATTGGTCGACCGGGTGTTGTCGGGCATCAACCGGTTGTAGCCCACCGCCAGACCGTCCACGTTCTGGTCGACGCTCGACGCCGTCATGCCGAGCGGCACGTAGATGTGCTGCTGCACGTAGTCGGCCCAGGTCTGACCGCTCACGGCCTCGATGACGAGCCCGGCCACCGAGAAGGCGAGGTTCGAGTACTTCCAGCGCACCTCCGGCGAGAACGGCGCCTGCCGGTCGGCCATCAGCCCACGTAGCTCCTCGCTCGTCGGGAAGTCGAATGTCGTCCAATGCGGGCCGGCTTCGCGCGGCAGGCCAGAACTGTGCGTGAGCAGTTCCTCGATCGTGATCTCCGGGTCTTCCTCGGCGGCACGATTGACGCGAAACCACGGCAGGTATCTCGACACGGGATCGTCGAGCCGTAGCGTGCCCTCCTCGCGCAGCTGCATGACGGCCGTGGCCGTGAAGAGCTTGCTGTGGGAGGCCATGCGGAACTTCGTCTGCGGTGTCATCGGCGTCTGGCGTGCGACGTCGGCGTAGCCGAAGCCCTTCGACCACACGACCTGCTGATCGGCAACCACGCCAATCGCCACCCCGGGAAGGTGACGGTAGAGCATCTGGCCCTCCATCCACGCAGAGAAGAGGCGAATTGCGCCCTGGACGTCGCCCTCGGCCGCGACCGCGGTGGCCGGCCCCTGTTCGGCCGACGGCCGTCCGGTGGCGCCGACCACGGCAGCCAGCAACAGCAGGACCCACGGCGAACCACGGCGCGAGACGAATCGGATCATTGGGAGGCCTCCTCTGAGAAGTTGCGCGATTATGCGCTTCCGGCTACGCCGCGCGGGCTCTTTTTTGGGTACACTGCGCCGCGATACCCGTCGCACGAAGGGCCGGGGCCGGGATGGGATCGGTGTGGACGGGTGTGGACGACGTGCGTCAGGAGAGTTTCATGGCAAGCAAGAAGAAGTTCGCGGGTCTCGCGTTCACGGCGGTGCTGATCATCGCCGCCACCACGTACGTCTTCGTGACGCCCTACAACCGCATCGCCGGCGTGCGAATTGGCGGCACGTTGACGCCGCCGCCGGCGGATTTCACGGCGGCATTCAAGCGGACCGTCGGCACCATCAAGACCGGAGGCTTTCCGCCGTTTGTCGTGCATGTGTCGCTCGTGCCCTTCAAGGATGGCTTCATTACCTCGACGCGACCTGATGCCGGCTATTGGTCACAGCGAGCGCGTCTCGCGCCAAACGGGTATGCGCGAATCGGGGACTCCACCTTCGCCATGAAGGCCACCGAGGTGGTGGGCGAGGCCAAGAAGCCCTACCTGGAGGCCATGTTCGGCCCAGATCTGAATCGCCGGCTCTCGGGCGGCGTCATCATCGGCGTGTCCGAGCCCGTGGGAGAGTGGCAGCTGTTTCTGTGGACGCCGCGCTAGGCCTACCAGCCGGACGCCGCGTCTGCTGCGTCAACAAGTCGCGGATCTCCGCCAAGAGGGATTCTGCCGGTTAGGCGCCGTCACGCGGCAGTGCGACACTGATGGGATGGCACTGCGCGCGTCACACCTGGGCCGCATCCACGACGGCGTGTTCGACGTGCTCGTCGTCGGCGGCGGCATCAACGGGGCGGTAACCGCGGCGGCACTCGCCGGCCGCGGGGCCACGGTGGCGCTCATCGACCGTGGCGACTTCGGCGGCTTCACCAGCCAGGAGTCGTCCAACCTGGTCTGGGGCGGGTTCAAGTACCTCGAGCGCTACGAACTGCCGCTCGTGTACACCCTGTGCCGATCGCGCAACCGGCTCATGACGAGCTACCCCGACAACATCAAAGAAATCGGCTTCCTCGCCAGCCTCGATCAGACCTCACCCTACCCGCCCTGGTTTGCGGCGCTCGGCGCCGTCGCGTACTGGGGCATCGGGCAGTTCGCCACGCGTCATCCGCGGTTGCTCAGCACCGACCAGGTCAAGGCCGAGGAACCCGCAATCAACACGACGTCGGTGCGCGGGGCGATCGAGTACCGCGACGCGTATCTCATCGACAACGATGCGCGGTTCGTCTTCTCGTTTGTCCGCTCGGCCATCGAAGCGGGTGCGGCCGCGGCCAACTACGTGGAGCTGGCCTCGGCCACGCGCGAGGGTCTCCTCTGGCGCGCTCAGTTGCGCGACGTCGATTCGGGCACGACGTTCGGGGCCACCGCCAAGGTGATCGTGAACGCGGCCGGCCCGTTTGTTGACGGCTTGAACGCCGGCTGGGGCCTGGCCACTGAGCACCGCCTCGTCTACTCGAAGGGCATCCACCTCGTCGTGCCGCGGCTGACTACGCACGAGCATCAACGCGTGCTGGCCTTCTTCGACGACACCCAGCGGCTCTTCTACGTGATTCCGATGGGCCGGCGCTCCGTGATTGGCACGACCGACACCAGGGTCGACGAGCCGTGCAGCACGGTCAGCAACGACGATCGGGCGTTCCTGCTGGCGCAGATCAACGCGCGACTCGCCCTGGCCCGGCCCCTCACCGTGGACGACATCATCGCCGAGCGCTGCGGGGTCCGGCCGCTCGTGGTCGCTGCCGGCGGCGGGGATCAGCGCGAGGTGGATTGGACGTCGCTCAGCCGGGGGCACGCGATTGAGGCCGACGTGCGGCAGGGCGTCGTGACCATCTTTGGCGGCAAGCTGACCGACTGCCTGAACGTGGGCGAAGAGGTAGCAGAGGCGGTGGCCTCGCTCGGCATCCCGCTCGAGCCCGACCTGCACAACTGGTTCGGAGAACCGGCCGCCGCGACCCGCGCCGAGTTCTACCGGCAGGCACATCTGATGAGACTCGACGCCCTGCGCGCCAAGACCGAGACCGAGCCACTGACCGACCGCCTGTGGCGTCGCTATGGACGACGTGCGTTCAGCATGCTCGAAGCCATCCGCGACGACCGGCGCATGGGCGAGGACATCATGGACAGCGCCGACTACTTGCGCGTCGAGTTGCACCTGGCGGCCACGACCGAGATGATCGTCCGGCTCGAAGACTTCACGCGCCGCCGGTCGAAGATCGACCAGGTCGTGCGCCGCGCCGACATCCGCGGCTCCGCCGGACT
>JANMDX010000077.1:0-8117 GCA_031376505.1 Acidobacteriota bacterium | reverse complement strand
CACCGCCACTCGGAACGGGCCGAGCCGGAAGGGCAGGAGTCCGGCCGACGACCGAGTGCCCTCCGGAAACACGAGCAGCGACGTCCCCGAACGCAGCGTGTCGATCATCGCGCGGCCGCACGCCGCGCGCGAGGCCGCCGACGCGCGGTTCACGAAGAGATGGCCCGCCTTTCGCACGGCGAGGCCGATGAAGGGCCGCGTCCCGACGAGATGATTCGCGACCAGCTTGAAGCGCGCGGGCACGAACGCCAGCAGCACGACGGAGTCGATGAAACTGGCGTGATTGGCCACGAGCAGGGCACACGTGTCGGGCCCGAGATGCTCGGCTCCGGTTACGGTGACCCGGCATCCGCCCCATCGCAACACGCGTCGCGCCCATCGTCGTAACAGCGCATCGGCTGGCTCGCCTGGAGCCGTCAGCGCCGCCATCAGGCAGAGCGGCGGTAGCAGCAGCGCGAGCACGACGAGCGCGCGCAGTGAGAACATGACCGATCCCGCAGCGTGCAAATGCCCGGATGATGACACAACTGACAGACCCCGGCGCCACCGCTTGATCTCCACTGTCGTCTCTGTCTGGTTGCGAAAACCGCCTTGAGCTCAAACACCCATCGCGGAACTTGCCATTGAACAATTGGTCGGCGCCTTCTGCCGCGGCTTCCAGGGATCGTCCAGCGCAGTGTCGATGGCGGCCGCGTGCAGCCTTCGGAGGGTCGCCCGCGATAAGAACTCTGCCCGTCGTCGGAGCGCAGATTGTGAGACCGCAGCGCGTACTAGCGGAGCACCAGCGCAGACAAGCGGCTGCGCGCCTTGGTGCCAAGTGCCGCGTCGATGGCGAGCCACAACCCGGCCCAGGCCGACGCCAGTTTCCTGGCTGCCGGCGCGTCGACGTCGGGGCCCTTGAGGTCGCGCGCGATCGCCGTCACCAGCGCCTCGGCGCGATCGAGGGCAATGGCCACCCGCCGACGCTCGTTGTCGCTGGGCCGCGCTGCGGCGTGAATCGCGCGTTCCACGTAGGCGCGGCCGCCGGCAGCCAGCGACAGCGCCTTGGCCACGGCGCCAGCGTGGCTCAGGTCCGGCGTCAGACCGAGGCGAATATACGGGATGGCCCAGTTGTCCGCGGCGAACATGCCGGCCGGATTCGGCGACCAGATCCACGCGTGCAGCATGGCGAGGCGCGCTCCCTCGCCGGAGTCTGGCGCGTGATGCATCGGCAACACCGTTTCGTCCTCGAGGGTGCGGGAATGGTCGTGCCAGGCGCCGCGGCCGATTGGTTGATCCGGCGGCTGCTCGCCGGCGAGCAACGGCACGAGGTAGGCCACGCCGAGCAACCGCGGCATGCCGCCGACGACCACATAGGTCAAAACCTCGGGTTGCCTGGCAACGATCGTTCCGTCGAAGACCAGCGCCATGCGGATCCAGTGCTCACCCATGCCGGGGAAGTCACTGCCGATCCGCCGGTAGCCGTCGAGCACGGCCATAGCCTGGTCGCGATAGCGTTCGGAGCCCGCTTGCGCGCAGGCGACGAACGCTTCGGCGGACGAGTCCGTGCGACACGCCGCCGGCTGCGCGCCGGCCGTAGTCGTGCCAAGCGCCAACAGCGTTATGGCCAAGGCCAGCGCGGTCATCGCTGAACGCCCGCCAGAGCTGTTTGCCCATACTTGGCGAGGAGCTGCGACAAGACGGGCTCGGACAGCCCATGGGGGAACCGGCTGACCAGCCTGAGCCGGTCCCGCACGCGCTGGTCCGGGGGTCGACCGTCTCTCACGGTGATGCTCGATCCCATCTGCTCGAACCGCGACGTGCGCACCGTCGTGAAAGGAATCAGGCGCAACACGAGCTCGGGCGCCCGCGTGCCTCCGTTCGCGGTTGCGTACGCATGAGACAGCAGCACGAGCGCGTCGCTCCGAACCTCGATGAGTTCGCCGCTGAACTCCGCGGCCGACGTCGTGAGGTGCGCTTCGACACCGGCCGGGCTCTCCGCCGGGCGAAAGGTCCTGGCAGTGGGGCCGAACGCGCAGCCGACGGTGGCGGCGAGCCACGTGATGAACACCAAATGACGCACGGGCAGGCCGTTCATGGCGTCGGCACCCTGGCTGTCAGGAACTTCTGCTCGAAGGTGTCACGCGTGGCCGCCCACCGCCGCATCGCCAGCTGCACGGCGGCGTCGGTCGGAAGGAATGGCTCGGCGGTCGTCGCGCTGCGAATCCAGGATCCCCGCACCCATTCCACATAGTAGCCCTGCGACGCGAGCAAGAACGTGCGCGCGCCATCAGACGGCTCTGGACCAGCGTCGAAGCGGGCCACGAATGTCTGCCCGGGGTTGGTCTGGAGGTAGGTTTCGTCGGGCGCGCGCATGTGCTCGAGCGCAGCACCCTCGGCCTTGCCGTCGGCGTCCGATACATCCGCCAGCGGCACACCGCGCGAGACGGCAGGTTGCACGGCGAAGGACACCCCGAGCTGATCGATGCGCCAGTGATCGGCAAGGAAGGAAAGCCGCACGCGCAAGGACCGCTCATCGGGCGGCACTGGAACGACGGCCGCCACGTCGTGCCAGGAAATCGGTCCCGAATCCGGCACGCGGGCCACCTCGCGATAGGCGCCATCCTGCCAGACCTGCACGTGGAGGCCGGCCCGGCGCTGATGCCAGCGGCCCAGTTCCACCGCCCGGGAAATGCGGCCGAGGCCCTCACCGAGCCAGTCGAGCGCGGCCGCGCCGGCGGGCCCGAGCATCACGTCGTAGAGCAGCGTGGTGCTCAGCAGGCTGTTCCTCATCCGGAACACCAACGCCGCCGACGTGGCGCCCTCCTCCACGGGGACGACGACGTCGATCCAGTCATCGAGATCCGGCCCAGCGAGCGCGTCGGCGGGGGTCACGTAGAAGTCGTTGTCGGCGGCGCTCACGAGGGCCTGAAGATCGCGGCCGTCGCGTGCGCGGACCGATGTGAGCGGCGACACGGCGCCGATCACGACCGGCGTGCCCTGGGCATCGGGGACCACGAGCTCGCCAGGCCGATGGCGCACCTCCACGAGCTGGAGATGATTGAGGTAATGCGTCTCCATGGCTTCGTTGCGGATGTGGAGACGGACGGCCCCAGTCGCATCGGCGCGGGCCTTGAGGCGATCGAGGTCGCGGCCTTCGAACAGGGGCGCGATGCTGCTCGAGAAAAGCTCGGCTTCCTCGACGGTGCCGTCACCCGAGTACACCGTGGGGCACGACCCGAAGATCGCGACCGCGAGGACTATGCTGCCGGCGAAAGTACCGATCGTGGCCAGCGTGCTCACGAGCAATGTAGGAGCGACCTTGACCTTGGTCCGGAAGGTCTCCATTCCAAGCACGTCGGAGAGCGCCACTCGTTGCACGACGGCGTCGCCGGAATTCAGACCGTACTTGGTGCCCCGCCCGACGAGCGAGTCTGAGGTAACGGTCACGCCGTTCGGATAGACGACGGTGGCCCCGTCGTTCAGATGCGCCTTGACCGGGGACGAAACGACCACCGGCGCGCGCGTATCTACTTGTTTGACGTCGACACCTCTGAACACGCAGGAGGCCACAGAGATCGCCAGCAGAACTGCAATCAGCTTTCTCATGAAGCCCCCTGACGCTACGCTCGATGTTCAAACAGTACGCGAAGGACTTGCCGGCCCGGGGCCGACGCCAGACCCTACCACGTCCGACACACAGCCGTCCGACGCAGTTCCAGCCGGGCGATTTTCGCTTGCCGCTGCTTGATGCACGGGGCGGCCCCAGCCCGAGGGCGAGTCTGTCGGGTCGTCCTGCCGGGTCAATCAGCCGCGACTCGGTCATCGAGACGTGCATCGGCCAGCACGCGGCGCAGCCAGGCGCTTCCGTGCGCCGTTGGGCGCGCGCCTCACTGCACGAGGCGCGAAGTTCCGCTATTCGGACAGACCATCAGCAGGCTGCTCCTGGCACGCGAAACGAGAGCTCGAACCTGCTCTGAATGTTCTTGGACGGGGCCTCCCTATTCGCGCCGAAAGGAAAAGGAAAGACCTCGAAAGCGAAGGTGCCTGCAATCCACTCCTGTGAGATCGACGAGATCGTCAGCGACCCCGCCCCCCGTGAGAGGCTCGATCCAGGAAGCGTCGGAGCCAACCACGACTCCCCTGTCGCCGTTCTGTTGTCTGGGGTCCACGAGACGTTCAGGCCCGCATCACCAATGCGGTAGGTCCCCACGGAGGCGTTGTCAGGAATATGGATTCCGAGGATGGCTGCACGTCCGCAGTCTGAGCCACTCAGGCCCAGCAAGCCGCTGGCACGGTAGGCGCCCCGACCATTCGCGCTCGCCACAAAGGACGACCCATCCACGCTCCACGTCATCGTTTCCGCCTGCCCTGTTGGCGACGTCGGCGTGCCACCCTTACCACACGCAGCTCCTAGCGCTAGCGCAACGACCAGGAGAGTGAGGACGTTCCGGCTCATGACCGTCGGCACTCGTGAATGTCCATAGCGGCCCCCTATGATGAATGTCGTGCTGCGTTCGGTCGTGTCCATGGCGTCAGTCCGCGTGGTGTCGGCGCAGTACGGCGGCGCGTGGATTCGCGTCCTCCCGCTGCATGACCGCGCGGCTCCTTGTGGAGGACACCGTACGGTCCGCGGCGAGGGATGTCCTGACCGATTGCCTGAATAGACCTGATTCCGAGTACGACGCAGGCGGCCGGGGCTATGCCGACCGGTCGCGCAGGCGTGCGAGTACGGGTGCCCAGTCGCTCGGGTGGGCGCCGACGTTCAGGAACGGGTCAACCGGCAGCATCCAGCCATCGCTGCCAGACGGCGCCGCCCGGAGCGCTGAATGAACGCGCGCCGTAGCCGCGGCGTGCCGGCCGGCGAGCGCTTCGCCCACGGCTGCGACCGCTGCGGCCTCGACGCCGGCGCCCAGAGCGCAGAGGTGTTCGAGGCGCGCATCCAGCGCGGCGCCCTCTGGTGACGCGGCGGAGGCGCCGTCGCGCAGCGCATGCGCCGCCGCGAGGGCCAGCGGGTAGCCGGCGATGCTCATATCGGCCACGCTCGAAGACACGCCGGCGATTGTAGCCGCTCTGAAGGCCGCCACCCGACCCGTGGTTGCTCGCCCGTCCGCCGTGCCTGCGCCGTGTCAGGTCTGCCCCGCTTCAGGGTATTTCAGTGCTCCCGTCAGGACTCTGCCACCTGCCGACGCGCACCATGCAGCCATGGAGGTGCCTATGCGCATCATCGTGACCGGACGGATGTCGGTTCTTCTCGCCGCCGGCGTGCTACTTGCCTCGAACGCTCCGACCGCAGCTGCGCAGGGCACGGCGAGCGTCACGAACTTTCGCGGGCAGCTCGGCGCCTCGATCAACAACGCCGGAGCGCAGCTGTCGCTCGACGTCTCG
Organism: Acidobacteriota bacterium; assembly: GCA_031376505.1. Lineage (GTDB taxonomy): Bacteria > Acidobacteriota > Vicinamibacteria > Vicinamibacterales > UBA2999 > CADEFD01. The sequence goes on along the minus strand of JANMDX010000077.1, from coordinate 2,750 downwards.
CGGCAGCGGCCGCTCTCGCAGTCGCGCCATCCGCTGCTGGCCGACGCCCACGTCGGGATTGGCGGAACCGTCGCATTCACGCCCGCCCAGCTGGGCGGGGGAGTCTGGGCGGAAGTGGCGCCGCTGTCGGTGTTCGTCCTGCGCGTCGGTGCCGAGCCCGCGTATTACTTCGGCACCTTCGACGCCTTGACCAGCTTCACCAGCCGGAGTGACCCGTTCGACACCGACCACCGCCGCCAGCGTGACAGCGCCGCGTCGGGCACCGCGACCCGCCTCTACGTCACGCCGACGATACGGCTTCGGGCCAGACGGTTCGTCGGTCTTGCCAGCGCCGATGTGGAACGGTGGTCGTCAAGCGCCGCAGGACCATTCTTCTATGCGCCCAGCCGCGACACGCTGATCGATGTCACCGGCGACTGGCTGACGACGGTGACGAGCGCCGTGCTCTACGAGCACCCGCTCGCCACCGGGCGCCTCAGCACCGGTGTCACGCACTCCCGGATGCGTGGGCGAGCGGGGGCGCTCAACCAGGTGCAACGCCTTGGCCTCGTCATGGTGCGGCAGTCCACTAGTCAACTCTTCGCGTTCCGCGCGCCGAGCCTCACGCTCAGCGCCGCCCGGTACCTCGATCACCCGTCGAAACAGGGCCAGTGGACCGCCGTCATGGCGATCGGTTTCTCCCTTCACCGGTAGACGGGCACTCTCGATCACATCCGGCCGACCTCAAGGAGAGTCAAGTCATGCGCGCCATTCAGCCACTTATCTTGGGGCTGGTGATTTGGTGATTTGGATCTGGCGCAACGTGCGGTACTCCCGCCCGACGGCAGCCCGTGAGGGGGTCGGCAGGCGATTCAGAAGTCTCACGACGAATGGAGGTCTTGTGACGATTCACCCTGTCCTTCGCCAGAGCGCCCTGGTATCGAGCCTGGCGCTCACTGTCGTCCTGACTGAGCACGCCTCGAGATCGGTCTGGCCCGTCGGGGGCCCGGCACCGGCACCGGCTGCGCCCGAGCGGATTGCCAACGCCCTCGCCCAGCTGCCCCTGGCCTTCGAGCCCAACCAGGGGCAGGCAGCCGCCGGTGTGAAGTTCCTCACCCGCGCTCCCGGGTACCTGTTGCAGTTGTCCGCCACCGAGATGCGCATGATCGTCAAGGGCGCTCCCGAGCAACCCCCACGCGCCACGCCGCTGTCCGTCGAGGGTGCTTCCAACGAAACCCCGCACCCCGCCCACGCCCTGAGGTTCACCTGGCTCAATGCCAATCGCCACGCCACTGCGGCGCCGGAATCGGCGCTACCCGGCATCGTCAACTACCTGAAGGGCAGCGATCCCGCGAAGTGGCAGACCGGCATCCCGACCTACGCGCGGGTGCGCTACGACGCGATCTACCCCGGCATCGATGTGGTGTACTACGGCAACGGCCGGCAACTCGAATACGACCTCATCGTCGCCCCGCATGCCGACCCGGGCGCCGCGCGCCTGGCGCTCGAAGGCGCCGACGCCACCCTCAGTGAGAACGGCGATCTCGATCTGGCGTTGAGCAACGGCCGCGTCTTGCAGTGGCGCGCCCCGCTGGCCTACCAGGAGCGCGGCGGCCAACGCCTCAACGTTGAAGCCCGCTATCAGCTCTCCACGGGCACCACCGGCACCGAGGTCTCCTTTCAACTCGGTGACCACGATCCAGAACTGCCGCTCGTCATCGACCCGCTCGTCTACTCCACCTTCCTCGGGGGCAGCGCCGAGGACTATGGCTACAGCATCGCCGTCAACGCCGCCAACGAGGCGTTCGTGACCGGCTATACCTTCAGTTATGCCGCAATCAGCGATTTTCCGGTGACGGTCGGGGCCTTCGATACCGGCAACAACTTCATCGATGCCTTCGTCACCCGGTTGAACAGCACGGGCACGGCGCTCATTTACTCCACCTTCCTCGGCGGCAGTGCCGGTGATCGCGGCTCCGGCATCGCTGTCAACGCCGCGAACGAGGCGTTCGTGACCGGTTGGACCTCCAGCGCGACCGATTTTCCGACCACCGTCGGGGCGTTCGACACCAGTCACAACGGGGGCGCTAACGATGCCTTCGTCACCCGGTTGAACAGCACCGGTACGGCGCTCGTCTACTCCGCCTTTCTTGGCGGCAGTGGCGGTGACTTCGGCCACGGCATCGCCGTCAACGCCGCCAACGAGGCGTTCGTGACCGGCTACACCGAGGATGCCGCCACCGATTTTCCGACCACGGTCGGGGCCTTCGACACCGGACACAATGGTGGCAGTATCGCCGAGGCCTACGATGCCTTCGTCACGCGCCTGAACAGCACCGGCACGGCGCTCGTCTACTCCACCTTCCTCGGCGGTAGCGGCCGTGACATCGGCCGCAGCATCGCCGTCAACGCCGCCAACGAGGCGTTCGTGACCGGCGACACCGAGGATGCCGCCACCGATTTTCCGACCACGGTCGGGGCCTTCGACACCAGTCACGACTTCAATTCCGATGCCTTCGTCACCCGCCTGAACAGCCCCGGCACGGCGCTCGTCTACTCCACCTTCCTTGGCGGAGGCAGCGATGACCAAGGCTACGGCATCGCCGTCAACGCCGCCAACGAGGCGTTCGTGACCGGCTGGACCAACCCTGCCGCGGTCGATTTTCCGACCACGGTCGGGGCCTTCGACACCGGTCACAACGTCAGCAACGATGCCTTCGTCACCCGCCTGAACAGCCCCGGCACGGCGCTCGTCTACTCCACCTTCCTCG